>CAZUTM010000009.1:37360-53001 GCA_964623665.1 uncultured archaeon | reverse complement strand
ATTATGTTTTCATTTGAATCGACTTTTTACTGCATAAAATCGATTTATCAAAGTGGGCTTATAACAAAATTGAACACAAAAAATCTACTCCGATTGGGCCGTGATCGAAAAATCCCTTTCCATATGCACCAAAACAGATCATAGCATCTATTTCATCCGATTTAGCAAGAATTTTGGGTACCGTTCCGTAATACACGCTCGGATTAACCATGAAATCGATTGATTATACAACGATATCGAACTGTATTTTATCATAATATTCATAACCCTCCAATTCGCAATCCTCATACGTCCAATCGAATATGGAAGTGAATTTTTTAAACTTAAGCCGCGGCATCTGTTTCGGAATGCGTTGGATCTGTATCTTTGCGCCGTCAAGATGATTTTCATAAATATGAACATCGGAGAGAAATCCTGTCAATATTCCCGGCTTCAACCCGCTTTCTTTGGCCAAGAGTTCGAGAAGAAGCGCGTAAGATGCTATATTGAACGGAATCCCCAGCATCAAATCACAACTTCTCTGAAACCAACACAAATTTAAGGTATCCTCAAGCGCGGTAACGTGCCATAAAATATGGCAAGGCGGAAGTGCCATTTGATCCAATTGCAAGGGATTCCACGCAGTACATACCATACGACGGCTATATTTGTCATGTTTCAGCGTATCGATAATCATTTGAAGCTGATCGGCCCGATTCTCCTCATTAAAATTCCGCCATTGAACCCCATAAATCGGCCCCAAATCGGGTTCAGCCGCCATTTTCGTCAAGGTCTCTTTGTCCGTCCCATACGGAACCTTTTTTGGATTACACCACTCATCCCAAATATGACAATTACGCTGTTGAAACCACCTTTTGTCTTTGATCCCTTTGATAAACCCTTCAAGTTCAATCGCCATGACTTTAAATGGCATTTTCTTTGTCGTAAGCAGTGGATACCCGGTGCTCATATCATGACTTAACATCGCATGAACAACTGTAAGCGTGCGGACTCCTGTTCGGTTCTGTTTCCATTTTCCGTGTTCTAAGATTTGTGAAACCAAATTCAGATATTGCTGTTCGATTGAAAGTGACAGAGAATTCATATTTTGTATATGGTTCAATGCATTTTAAAACCAAATGCTAGCTTAATATTAATATCAAGTTTCCGAGGTGCAATTCTTTTCATTGCTCCCATTTTATTTCGGGTAACTCGCGGGAAAAACGCGAGGTGGGAATTTCGCGGGATGAATATGTAATGTTTTGTACGAAAGCACCGAAATTATGATAATATGAAACTTTAAGAATCGCCACGAAGATAGTTTATATAGAAGTGCGTTTTAATTTTGATATATAAAAAAACTTCGCTTATGAATGAATTTATTGTTGTAGTAATTGAGGTGTTTAACATTGAAAAGTAATAATCCGTTCAAGGATAGCACGATGGATGACAATCGACCATGTTGCAATAAACCAAACATTACCTTGAGCAATGGAAATTATGTCTGTATGAATTGTGGTCTAGTAGCAGGAAGTGAATTAGTCTCCCATGAAAAACGCGCCTATACCTCACAAGAGGTAAATGAGCGTAGAAGAACCGAACCCACATGGAGAACATTCGGACCGAGAACCCTTATTGGGATTTCTGCACCGGACTCAAAGGGAAATCATTTGGTGCCCCGGAGACAAGCCATGTTCAATCGGTTATCCAAAATCCAAGGATCCTTGATCAATTCCTTAGAACGAAACTATTGGGAAGCCAAACCGAAATTGGTTGCATTGGCTCGGAAACTCAATATTCCGGAATATGTTTCGGAAACTGCATGGACTATTTACTCCGAAGTGGCCAAACAAAAATTGACCATGGGCCGCAGTATTGAAGCGTTCACTACCGCATCTTTATATGCAGCGATTCGGATTCATAATTTTCCGAAACTTTTGGAAGAAATCACCGAAGTGGCACTTATTCCGCTACGTTCGGTACATCGATCCCTTGCATTGATTGTGAGAAAAGTTTTGCCTCCTTTGAAATTGAAATACAAACCGATAGGACCTGCTCCGTTAATTTACCGCTTTGGCGCTGATTTGGATTTATCGATTGGTATTCAAAAACGTGCGTATGAATTGTTAGTAAAGGCTAAAACGAAAGGATTAAGCACTATGGGTAAAGACCCTAAAGGAATTTCGTGTGCAGTCCTTTATTTGGCAGCGAAAGGTACTCCAGAGAAATTAACCCAAACCGCAATTGCGGAAGTCGGACACATCACCGAAGTCACGCTCCGGACAAGAGCAAAGCAAGTGAAACAATTGCTCAAAGAAGAGTTCAAGAAAAAGAATTGTCAAGACGATGATGATGATATATAAATTATTATAAATTTTTTCGTTTCGGAAATGCTCGATTCAATTTTTATTTTTTAATTCATTTCTACCAACATGGCCGCATTTCATTATGTGGTTGAATTATTCGTTCCGCTTCAAAGCTGTCCTTGCAATTTTCAAAACATTATCGATGAAATCTTCGCATTACTCTTGCCATTCAAAGAATTCGTAGATTTTGCGGTAAAAGACGCAGGATCGAATGAGGCAGATGAATTAAACATCATAGGCATTACCATTCGTGTGAAGGATTTGGGAACGAACCGAGAGATTCTCAGGACACAGCGCATACCCAAATTAAAGACCCTTTGCTCAGAGCTCTTTACTCCTATCAAAAATCGTTCAAGTTCTTAACGCTTGGAGAAAGTTCGTCAAATTATATTATGCTTATCCGTGCTAAGATAGAAAAATCTGCGATGTCGAGTTTGAACAAAACAGCAATCTATCGCAAACAACAAAACCTATCAGAATTTTCGATTTAACTAATAATTTTAAAACAAAATCAAAAACGATTTATGTGGTTTTTTCTCTATTATATACATGGAGTTCGGACAGAAAAAAATAGTGGCGTTCGGGCTTATAGTGCTAATCGGTGTTTCTATTGTTGTTGGGCGCTTGATCATCGACAATAATAACAACGATAACAATAACGATAACAATAACGATAACAATAACGATAACAATAACGAAAACAACGATAATAACAATACGTCACCTCCGCCGATTATTTTGGATCCCAATCAAAAAGAAAATTATCTAAATAGCAGTGCGATTGAACGGCGTTCTGTATTATTCCGTGTTAATACTCCATCGAACACGCCGACTAATGATAACATCTATATTTATATGAATTTTGGAACGGGCATTCATGAAGAAATGATTCAGATGCAAAAAGTAGCATCGAATATTTTTGAAAAAACCCTTGAATTACCCATTGGAATGATATTTCGCTATGCGTATGCTCGTAATCAAAATTTTGGCCAATTTGAACAATACATCTATCGTTCAAACGCGCAATATTACAGACAAATCTCGATAACGAAGGATTTATCGATCGTATCTGACACCGTAGCAAAATGGAAAGATCTGGCATTGCTTCCGAATTTAACCGGCACGGTCGAAGGCTATGTTGTTAATCAATCCAGCGGATTCCCCGTTATAGGTGTTAAAGTCGCTGCGGGCCCGTATTTCACATATACCGCTTATGGTGGTCATTATCGAATCTTTGGCGTGCCCATCGGAAATACTTCAATTTGTGTTTATTCTACTCACGGCGAATTTTACGCGCAAAATGCGTGGGTCGATGTTGTAGCGAATCAGACCTCAATGAAAAACTTTTCGCTGGTGAGTTCACCGATGAGAAATATTTCGATGTTCGTTGAACTTCCCGAAACCACGCCGCGCTATGCGATTCCTAAGATCTATGGTGATTTTTATCGATTAGGCTATACTCCATTCTACGAAGGAACCGCTATAGATTTATCTACAATTCCACGAATGGAAAAAGTGTCCGGATCTTTTGGCACAAAACAGATTTGGAAATATTCATTTATGGTTGGTAACGGAACGTTTATCCGATTTCTGTACACGCTCGGCGATTTCCAAGTCAATCCGGAGCTCGACAACGATGCAAGCCCCATAATTCGAGGTTTTTTGGCCAATTCAACCAATTCAACGCTCGTATGGAACCACAGCGTGAGCCAATGGAAACATCGCGATCAGATCGTTTTAAATTTTACAGTGCTCGCCCCATCCAATGAACCTGTCTCTCTGGCCACAAGTCGATGGGGAGGCTATGGACAGCAAAGGATGTGGCATACGGGCGGCAATAATTGGACGTATACTATCTATTGGTGGCCTTCTTCGATGCTTCGCTATCGGTATATTCGGAATACGGATCCCGAAACCGGTCGGGAATTGTTGATACCCGATACGAATGACGCGTATAGAGAAATTACGCCATCTTCATCCGTGCAAATCTATGATACAATAACCGCTTTTCGACACCAATTACGAGAAACGCTCCCCGATCCTTCCTCCTTGGTATTTCAGCCCCTTAATTACCAAACCAGAGCAAGCGGCGATCCGTTTCATGCAGGAATCGAGCTAATTGATTATTATCAGACCTATTGGAATGATTATGTCGGTTCCACCTTGAATCATTTCGCAGAAAAAAATGCGAGTTGGATACAATTGGCTTCGGTGTGGGGAATTATTAGCGATCAACCTCCGATCGTTGAATACGGGTGGAATAGTTATCCGGTTGAAATTCTCCGAGACCATATTCGGCTTTCTAAAGGATTGGGCATGAATGTTTCTCTTCGCGCATTCCCGTATCCATCCGAAGAACCGTACAATGGATTTCACGAAAATAAAACAATTGAATGGTTCGACCAATTCTTTTCGGAGATCAGAAGATGTATTTACACCCATGCACAAATTGCACAAGAAGAAGGTGTCGGCATGTTAATTCTTTCGAATTATAATTGGCATCAAGACGTTTATAACGACCCCGTCAAAATGGAATATATTGATGGATTATGGAATGCTACGATAACAACCATCCGGTCGTTATATTCGGGTAAAATCAGTATCGATTATTTTGTTGATCAGCCCGAATATGATTGGTACGCAAATCTTGATTATCTCGGAGATAAATGGTGGTGGCCATTAGCGGATAATGTAACCGCATCATTTAACGATTTGAAGAATGCTGCACTGCAAAAATTGGATACATATTACAAACCGGTGATGCAAAGATTCAACAAGCCCTTTATGTTTGCCGAAATCGCCTATTATTCGGCCAACAGTTCAGCGATGCAAAGCTTAGACATGGCCTTGGATATTTCAGATTTCATGCTTGAAAACCCTTCGATTCAGAGCAATTGGACTCAACAAGCGCTTGTTTACGAAGCATTGCTTCATGCCTTTGCCGAAACGGATTGGATTCAAGGCGCCTATTCATTTGGGAATTCCTATTATCCCTTCGATTGTAAAGGGTTTTCGATTCGCGGTAAAACCGCAGAACTTTATTTGGCTCATGTATATGGGGTAATTCCGAAATAGTAATACTGAATGCTGATTTCTCTTTTTTTTTTCATTCATTGCTACAGATGCGCTTAATTTAAGAATGAATGTTTTCCAAAAAAATATTTTTAAAAAAATTGAACGAAAATCTGGCATTTCCGTAGCAAAATTTGCTTAGAAATATGGAGGTTAGCATTTTTTAGCAATTTTTTCAGATGTTTTTTTCACGAAACAGATTTATTATTTTATTTCTTTTTTTTATTTGAATGAGAAAAATTGCATTGATTACGGGAATTACCGGTCAAGATGGGTCTTTCCTCGCTGAATTTTTGTTAAATAAAGGCTATCAAGTTCACGGAATCATCCGAAGAAGTTCTTCGTTTAATACCGGTCGCATTGAACATTTGTATATAGAAGAAATCATCAAAGATATGAAAAATCGCAAAGATATTATTTTACATTATGGTGATATGACAGATTCCACGAATTTGATTCGTATAATTGCGCAAATTCAGCCCGATGAGATATATAATTTAGCTGCGCAGTCGCATGTGAAGGTTTCCTTCGAAGTTCCGGAATATACTGCGAATACGGATGGTATCGGAACTTTGCGTTTGTTAGAAGCGGTTCGATTTCTGGGACTCGAAAAGAAAACAAGAATTTATCAAGCATCCACCTCAGAGCTTTATGGGAATGCAATTGAATACCCGCAAAAAGAAACCACCCCATTTAATCCTCAAAGCCCATATGCAATCGCTAAACTTTATGCATATTGGATTGTTAAAAACTACAGAGAAGCATATAATCTCTTTGCGGTGAACGGAATTTTATTCAATCACGAATCGGAGCGTAGAGGTGAGACCTTTGTTACCCGGAAAATCACTCTGGCAGCGGCAAGAATCTCATTGGGCTTACAAGAAAAGCTCTATTTAGGCAATCTTAACGCGAAACGGGATTGGGGATATGCAAAAGATTTTATTGAATGCATGTGGTTGATGCTTCAACAACCAACTCCCGAGGATTACGTTATTGCAACCGGAGAATCGCATTCTGTCCGAGAATTCTGCCAATTGGCCTTTAAAGAATGTGGTATCGACTTAATGTGGGACGGAGAAGGTATAAATGAGAAAGGTGTGGATAGGAATACTGGGAAAGTGTTGGTGGAGGTTGATCCCAATTATTTTCGGCCTACGGATGTTGAATTTCTCTTGGGCGATCCGACTAAAGCAAAGCAACGGTTGGGATGGAACCCCAGAAAAACAAGTTTTGAAGATTTAATAAAAATCATGGTAAAATCGGATTTAGATTTGGCCAAAAAGGAGTTGATTCGATTTGGAAAAAAACGCTAAAATATATGTAGCGGGACATCGCGGGTTGGTGGGCTCCGCTATTGTGAGACGATTAGAAACGCAAGGGTATACAAATCTATGCTTGAAAACACATGCTGAACTCGATTTGACTCGGCAAGCAGATGTCGAAAAATTTTTCGAAAGGGAAAGACCCGAGTATGTGTTTCTTGCTGCGGCAAAAGTTGGAGGAATTTTGGCCAATAATACTTACCCGGCAGAGTTTATTTACACGAATTTGATGATCGAAGCGAATGTGATTCACAGTGCGTATAAATTTGGCACAAAGAAGTTGTTGTTTCTGGGAAGTTCATGCATCTATCCGAAGTTTCCTCCGCAACCCATTAAAGAGGAATATTTACTCACCGCACCCTTGGAGGAAACCAATGAAGCATATGCCATCGCGAAGATAGCAGGGATTGAGTTATGTAAATTTTATAGAAAACAATACAGCTGTAATTTTATCGCTGCGATGCCAACCAATCTCTACGGTATCAATGATAATTTCGATCTGGAAACATCTCACGTAATGCCTGCCTTAATCAGAAAGGTTCATGATGCAAAAATAGCAAGAAAAGAAAAAATCGTGATTTGGGGCAGCGGCACCCCGAGAAGAGAATTCCTCTATGTGGACGACTGTGCAGATGCATTAATTCATTTGATGCTTCATTACAACGGATCCATGCACGTGAATGTGGGAACTGGTGAAGACATTTCAATTTTGGAATTGGTTCAATTAATAAAGGAAATTGTGGGGTATGGAGGTCAAATCGAAAAAGATTTATCGAAACCCGATGGAACTCCGAGAAAATTATTGGACATCTCTCTTTTAAAAAGTACCGGATGGACTCCGAAGGTGTCCTTGAGAGAAGGTATCGATATTGTGTATGCTTGGTACAAAAATCATTTGGAAAGAACGGTTTGAAAGAAAAACTTATAATTTTTTTTATTCTATTAAAGATGTGAGCCGGCGATTAAAAGAATTACGTGCAGAGATTTTAAATAAAGTGAAAGAATATTATTTTGAAGCGAGAAAAGAGAAAATCTGGGAAAACAGCAAGCAAATCTCATATGGAGGACGGGTGTTCGATGAGAATGAGCTTGTCAATCTTGTGGATTCTTCCTTGGATTTTTGGTTGACTGCCGGGAGATATGCTTCGGAATTCGAAAGAAAATTATCGAATTTTTTGGACGTAAAATATGTGAGCTTAACCAATTCGGGGTCATCCGCTAACTTACTCGCCTTTATGGCTTTAACTTCACATAAACTGGGGCAAAGACGAATTAAAAAAGGAGATGAAGTCATAACCGTTGCCGCGGGCTTTCCTACTACGGTAACCCCGATCCTACAATACGGCGCGGTTCCCGTGTTCGTTGATGTAGATATTCCCACATATAATATTAGTGTCCCTTTGCTTGAACACGCACTTTCGGATAAAACCAAAGCGGTTATGATCGCGCATACCTTAGGAAATCCTTTCAATTTAGCGCGGGTGAAGAAATTTTGTGAAGAGCATGACTTATGGCTTATTGAAGATAATTGCGATGCGTTAGGGTCAAAATACACTTTGGACGGGCAAACAAAATATACGGGCACGATAGGCGATATCGGAACATCCAGTTTCTATCCTGCGCATCATATTACAATGGGGGAAGGCGGTGCCGTATACACAAATAATGCTCTTTTACATAAAATCGTGAATTCTTTGAGGGATTGGGGAAGGGATTGTTGGTGCAATCCGGGGTCAGATAATACATGCAAGCATCGCTTTGATCAGCAATACGGTTTACTCCCATTGGGCTATGATCATAAATATGTATTTTCCCATTTCGGATATAACCTAAAGATCACAGATATGCAAGGCGCCATAGGAGTGGCTCAAGTTGATAAGTTGCCGGCTTTTATTGAAAAAAGAAAACAA
Source organism: uncultured archaeon (assembly GCA_964623665.1). Classification (GTDB taxonomy): domain Archaea; phylum Asgardarchaeota; class Lokiarchaeia; order Sigyniarchaeales; family Promethearchaeaceae; genus CAZUTM01. The sequence goes on along the minus strand of CAZUTM010000009.1, from coordinate 44,352 downwards.
CACTGGACTCGCTTGTATCATGCTCTCGAGAAATATTCTCAATATCTGATTTTGCCTCAAAATGAAGCAAATTCCGAGCCATGTTGGTTTGGTTTTGTGATATCGGTTCGGAAGGATGCGCCATTTACCCGAAATGATATCGTCTCATTTTTAGAGTCCCATAAAATTCAAACTCGAATGTTATTTGCCGGCAATATTCTTTATCACCCGTGTTTCGATGAAATCAGAGGTGACAATACGAAATATCGAGTGGTCGGCGCATTATCGAATACCGATTTTATTATGAATAACACCTTCTGGATTGGCGTATATCCGGGCTTAACCGAAGACAATATAACCTATATTATAGGGAAATTTGATGAATTCTTCTCAAAATTATACCAAAAGAATTAAAAGAATGAAAAACAATGGTGAAATCATGAAATTAGTTATTATGGCGGGAGGATTCGGAACAAGATTGGGCGATATTTCACAATATATCCCTAAACCGATGGTCGAAATCGGCGGAAAACCGATTCTTTGGCATATTATGAAGATTTACTCGTATTACGGTATCAAAGATTTCGTTTTATGCTTGGGGTATAAGGCTAATGTAATCAAAGACTATTTTGTGAATTATCAATTAAAGAATCAAGACCTAACGGTCAATTTGAAAACCAATTCCTTAACCTTTCACAACCAGCATAATGAGTTGGATTGGAATGTGACTCTTGTCGATACCGGGTTAAACACCTTGAAGGGCGGGCGATTAAAACGGATCGAGAAATATCTTGATGACCAGACCAATCTCTTAACGTATGGCGATGGTGTCTCGGATGTAAACATTAAAAAATTGATCGAGTTCCATAAAGAGAAGAAAAGAATCATAACAATAACCGGAGTTCATCCTCCCGCTCGATTTGGGGAATTGGTGGTTCAAGGCGGCGAGTTGATTTCTTTCGAAGAAAAAGCGCAAACCTCGCAAGGCTTAATCAACGGAGGGTTTATGGTGTTTGAGAAAGTACTCTTGGATTATTTAACCCCGGATGAGAATTGCGATTTAGAAAAAGGCGTGTTTGAACAATTGGCAAAAGAGAGAAAAATTTCGGTCTATCTCCATGAAGGCAATTGGGCTTGTGTTGATCACGAAAGAGATCTGAACTATCTCAATGCGTTATGGAATGCAAACAAAGCATTTTGGAGGAAATGGTAATTGAACGATTTTGGCGGTGTGTATCAAGGAAAAAAAGTGTTGATCACAGGGCATACCGGATTCAAAGGGTCTTGGTTGTCAATATGGTTACACACATTGGGTGCAAAAGTCATAGGATTTGCATTGGATCCGTATACTAATAAAGATAATTTCGTGGTCTCCAAAGTCAGCGAAAAAATTATCGATCTTCGCGGCGATATTAATAATTACAACGAATTATTTAAAGTATTTCAAAACCATAAGCCCGATATGGTGTTCCATTTAGCGGCGCAACCCTTGGTCCGACATTCTTATGAGAAACCGGTCGAAACGTTCCAAACGAATGTAATGGGAACGATCAATGTATTAGAATGCATACGAAACACACCCCAGACAAAAATGGGAATTATGGTTACCACCGATAAAGTGTATGAAAATAAAGAACAATTATGGGGATATAAAGAAAATGATGGTTTGGGTGGGTATGACCCGTATAGCGCATCGAAAGCGTGTGCGGAAATTGCAATACAATCATGGCGAAATTCTTTTATGAATCCTAAATCGTTTAAGGCTCATAACAAAGCAATCGCTTCGGTTCGGGCCGGAAACGTTATCGGCGGGGGTGATTGGGCAAAAGATAGAATCATCCCAGATATTGTCCGCTCCGCAGAACAAAATAAACCTATTCAAATACGGAGTCCAAAGGCGATTCGACCATGGCAATTCGTGCTGGATGCGCTAAATGGGTATCTCAGACTGGGTCAAAAGCTCGTCGAGCAACCGGAATCGTTTTCGGAAGCGTGGAATTTCGGACCCGACCATACATCCATTATTAACGTTCATGATCTAACCTTAGAATTCATAAAACACTATGGAAAAGGCGAAATCCAAATCTCGGAAGATAGGAATAACCCTCATGAAGCAACTTTATTGTTGTTGGAAATCAATAAGGCCGTGTTTAAATTAGGATGGAAACCCGTTCTTTCACTACCGGAAGCTTTGAAAATGACCGCCGAATGGTATAGAGAATATCAAAATCGCGACCCGTATGATTTATGTGTATCGCAAATTCTCGAATTTATGAATAAGGAAAAAGGTGTGCATAAATGAAAAGACTGTTGTTGGTCGGTGGAATGGGCTTCGTAGGAAAAAATATTATTGAATCTTTAGGTTCAAAATATTCAATTATTAACGTCGACCGCTCCGTTGATAACCATTTTATTCAACTCCATTCGGCAAAAATGGAAGCCGTATTTCAAACCGATTTAATCAAAGAAGAGAAAATATATGAAATCTGCACTCAATTTCAGCCGGAAATCGTAATAAATCTTGTATCCGTGGTAACTGCCGAGCGGGATCTTCGGTTGTTCCCAGATATGATAGAAAAAAACTTGAATATTCTGCTCCGACTCTACGATGCCTTAAAATCTATACGATCATTAGAAGTGTTTATTCAATTCGGGAGTTGCGAAGAATATGGTGCGATTGCATCTCCGCTTAAAGAATCCCATCGAGAACGACCTAATTCGCCTTATGCCCTTGCAAAACAATTAACTACTAATACCGCTATGATGTTGTACGAAAATTATAAATTTCCGAGCCTCGTCGTGCGACCCTCGAACATCTTTGGCCCCTACCAAGATCATTCTAAATTTATTCCGTATGTGATCTCCAAATTGATTAAAAATGAGGATCTTAACTTAACAAAATGCGAGCAAAAAAGGGATTTTATTTATGTGAAGGATTTAATTCGATATCTCGAAGCGATTATTATATCCAAGGAGTTATATATTGGAAAAATAATAAATATCGGATCCGGGTACTCGTTTCCGCTTAAGGAAATCGTTGAATATTTAAAGCAAATGATTAAATCGGAATCACGCATTTTTTATGGTGCATTACCCTATCGAGCAAATGAAATCATGGATCTCCTTCCGGATCTCGACCTTCTTCATTCAAAGATTCAATGGAGACCTCCCTCGCTCTTTGAAAACCTTAAAGGATTTATTGAACAATTAAAAAATGATGAGAAAAGGAGAGAATGAAATGAAAATAATAATTACCGGCGGATGCGGATTTTTAGGATCGAATATCGCCCATGCCATGATTAATAATAATAATGATGTAATTATCATCGACAATTTCTATCGGTTCGGAAGCGAAAAAAATTATCAATGGTTGATGAATCAAGGAAAATCGTTCAAATTCCATAAAGCGGATGTTAGAAACCTTTATGAGATTGAAGAACTCATCAAAAAGGAACAACCCGATGTGTTGCTTCATTTCGCGGGGCAAGTCGCTATGACGACCTCAATTGCTAACCCTTTTATGGATTTTGAAATCAATGTGAAAGGAACGCTCAATATCCTCGAATCCATACGCAAACATAGCCCCAATACCATTATGGGCTTCTCTTCGACAAATAAAGTCTATGGGGATCTTGAATATCTTCGTTACAAAGAACTAGAAAAGCGGTATGAAGCGGTAGGACATGAAAAGGGCTTTGATGAAACTCTAAGGCTTGAATTCCATTCCCCCTATGGGTGTTCTAAGGGTGCCGCAGATCAATATATCTTAGATTATTCGAGAATATTCGGCTTAAGAACGTTTGTATTTCGACATTCTTCGATATTTGGCGATCGACAATTTGCCACCGAAGATCAAGGATGGATTGGGTGGTTTTGTCAAAAAGCATATGAAATCGCGCATCATATCACAAATGAACCATTTTCAATAAGCGGAAATGGAAAGCAAGTCCGGGACATCTTGTTCAGCAAAGATTTAATCCGATGCTACGAATTGGCCATTCAAAACATCGAAAAAGTACAAGGACAAGTGTTCAATATCGGTGGTGGCTATCAAAATAGCTTCTCATTACTCGAACTCTTCGATTATCTTCAAGAAAAACTCGGCATCGTAATGAACTTTTACTGTTTACCTTGGCGAGCATCCGACCAAAAAGTGTTTATCGCGGATATCTCCAAAGCCCAAAGGACCTTTGGCTGGAGCCCCCAGATCGATAAATTTCAAGGAGTTGACAAGATGTACGATTGGGTCACTTCAACAAACCAAACCAAACAAAAATGAACTCATAACAAATAAAGGCGAACACCATGTCTCAAAATCCCCTCGTTAGCATTCTCATTCCGATGTATAATCGGGAAGATCTCATTAAAGAAACGTTAGAATCTGCTTTGCTACAAACCTATCGCAATATCGAGATTATTGTTGTCGATAATTGCAGTACAGATAACTCCTTCTTGGTGGTCCAAGAATATCAGAAAAAAGATCCTCGCATTAAACTTTTCAAAAATGAAGCCAATCTCGGGCCGGTACGAAATTGGAAGCGATGTATCGAAAAAGCAAATGGAGAATACATCAAGATTTTATGGTCAGATGACAAAATTGGCCCCACATTCATTGAAAAAACATTGCCCATTTTGGAAAAACATCCCAAAATCGGATTCGTGTATACAAAGACCATTATTTTTTCCGATGAAACGCATTTCGATTTTTATAGATTCGGCCAAACAGGTCTATACCACACTTCGGACTTTGTATTTTATGCTTTGGTTAAAGAAAATTACGTACCCGTATCTCCCGGAAATGCATTATTTAGAAAAAAAGATATCATTAAGAATTTAATGGTGGAAATTCCGAATCCGAAAAATTTAGATTTCACAAGATACGGTGCCGGAAACGACCTCTTATTATTTCTGGGAGCATGCCGAGATTATGAATATTTTTATTTTATCGATAGCCCAGAAGCGATGTACCGATTCCACAAAAAGGCCCTATCATCCGAAAATGCATTGGACGAATATTATACATGGACAAAGGTTTTATTTTTAGAATCCAATCCACAACGATATTCTGAATACCGAAATCTCTATTATTCACTGATAAAATCCCGCAAAAAGCAGTACTCGTATATGATTCAAGGAAAGGAATTTAGAACATCTTATTTGGGTACGCTTCACCTCCGAATGTTAGATGTTCGGGATTTAATGATTAGAAAAATTAATGCATTGAAAAAGCGTATTTCTTGAAAATTTAGTGAAAAAACAACATATAGGCGTTTTAATTTAACCTAAAAAACTTCACAATTATCTTTTTTAGCGGAAAATTGATTCCGGTTTTTAATATACTCCTTAGATCCTCCCGGTTGAATCGAATGAATGTAAATTGTATCATCATAAACACCATTAAAAAAATCGCAATTCGTATCGCAGAAATCACCAGATCACTAATCTGATTGAGTATTTCAAGCCGGAATAACTGAGAGATTAACTCTGAAATATAAAAAATCAATCCGGAGAGATCCACACTTGATAAAAACAACCCCGCTAAAAGATTCGATAATAAAATTATCATAACTAGAAAAAGATAATGCTTTAATAAATGCAGAAGGGATATCGAGATATTTTTCTTCACTGAATATCCATAAAACCAAAAGACAACCACCCCGATTATGCTGCCAACGATTTGGCCGACTATAAACCCGAGAAGCCCATTAAAAAGAAATCCAATGAAAAGCGAAACCGAAAGCGAAATCGCAAATATTAGATTCAAATAGATCAAATCTTTTTCCCGCTTCATGATGAGAAGTAAACCGCTATAATTATTGATGATATTCATTGTAATGATTGAAAAGACACTGTTGCGAATAATCGCTGTAATTAAAGCATATTCTGGAGGGAAAATCACCAATATATAAACATCTAAAAAATAATACAAGAGACCCGAAATAAGCGATAATATTAACGCTGAAACCGATAATGCCTTGGAAAATAACTCCACCATTTCTTTGTGCTTCCCGGTTTGATATAAATCTGTTAAAACTGGCCCGATTGGAAGATTCAATGCACCTATGGCCTGTCCGGTAAAATTCCTTGCAATATTATAATACGTCTTTGTAGATTCGGAAGGAGAGAGATTCAAAATACTATAATTGATTTGGTCTTGAATGTTTTGAATAGATAACGAAATGGAATACAACACCCCAAATTTCAAATAACTCTTTACCGTTGTTAAATCGATTGGACAAGAAATGATCCTTTTTGTATGCGAACGATAGAGGTAATAGCCAAGTAATGTGGTTGGACAAAAACTAAGAAGATTTGCAAATACTAAATAAACCACTTTAATATTTTCCGCAGCCGGAATTAAAGAAAAGATTATCGCATAAAATATAATTAATAATACACGTTCGATAAACAAGAACTGATATGATATTTGAAACTTCTTAATGGCATTGAAATAGGATATCAAGACCGATTGGACCTCGTTAATTATAATAAACGGAGAGAACACCATGATACAATAATATTTCAACGGATTCTCAGATTGCAGAGAAAGGATCCAACACACGACGATGTAGCCGATCATAACAAAAAACGATAAGATTACTTTAAAACGCAGAAAATAATTGATTAACGCTTTTATTTTGCCGAAATCCTTATTCATTCTCAATTCAGGGATCTTATACATAATGATCATATGAATGGAAGGTGGAAAAAATGACAAAGGAATGGCCGCTCCGTACACGAGAATAATTGCATGAATGAAGATTCCCCAACTATCGGCAGAAATATTTCGCGCTACCAACCATGTGGTTAATAACGTAATAGGTAAAATACCATAAGTCCTTATCAGCGAAGAAGAAATTGCTTTGGAAAAATGGGCAGATGCGGATTTTTCTTTTTCTTCATCAATTAGCGGATTATCTCTCATTTTTTTTTTCGGATGTTCGTGATCGTCCGGGTGGCCGTGATCGTCCGGGTGGCCGTGATCGTCCGGGTGGCCGTGATCGTCCGGGTGG
>CAZUTM010000009.1:32519-37260 GCA_964623665.1 uncultured archaeon | reverse complement strand
TCGTCCGGGTGGCCGTGATCGTCCGGGTGGCCGTGATCGTCCGGGTGGTCGTGATTGTCCGGGTGGTCGTGATTGTCCGGGTGGTCATGATTGTCCGGGTGGTCATGATTGTCCGGGTGGTCATGATTGTCCGGGTGGTCGTGCTCATTGGTACCCAATTTTTATCACCGGTAATTTCTTCATTGTTTCTTAATCAAGAAATGGATCGAACTCCTTTGAAATGTTGAAGCGACTCTTAAATGAAGTAATGAGATCATTATAGGTTTCATATACTTTTTTATGATTCTTTTGCGATTGTGTTGAAACATAATTACTATAAATTCCGGAGCCTCCGATTTCGGAGCGCTCAAAGATTTTATTTCGATAGATCGCCACTTTATAATTATTTTGCCATGCACGCAATGAAATTTCGATATCATCGCACATCAGAGGCGCATAAGACTCATCCAGATATCCGATTTTCAATAATAAATCTCGTCGAATCCACATCGGCGCCCGATTAACGGCCATCACTAATTTATAATCTACTTTCAAATCGAAAGCATTAAAAACATAATAACTCAGTAAACCTTTCGTTTCGGCAAGCTTAGTCTTCGCATTGAAGGTGAACTTTCCATCCGTATATTCTGCTGGATCAATTGGATTAAGCCACAATCCATTTCGACCTCCTAAAATACCAATTTCCGGATGCGCATCAAAAATGCGCACAGCTTCACGAACCCAATCACCATCTATCGGAGGCATATCATCATCTTGTAACAACACAATATATTCGCCGAAAGCCATCCTCATTGCTCGATTATATGCCCGAATTTCAAAAATATCATTACAATAAAGAATAAAATGGTTTTTCTTTTCAAGAAGCGGAATACATTTCTCTATAGTCTTATCAATTGACCCATCCACAATTAAAATAATTTCTTCGATTTCCTTAATCTGAATCAAATTCTTAATAATACGATACGTGGATGATTCGCTATTGAAACTTTGAACAATAACGGTGACCTTGGGGTTCAGATTGTACTGATCTGTGGACCTTTTCTTCTTCTCCATGATTTTCTTATACTTTCGCGATTTTTTGTATAACTTTGCTTTGTACTCGAAATATTTGTTTTTAAGCAATACTTTCAATGGTAATTTGGGCATATCATGTATAACGAGTCAAAGAATCTAAAATTTATGGTACACATTTTGTATTTCTTGCCGTTTGCTCTCGCTATCGCGCATTTAAATGGTTCTCATATTGAATTAAAGGCTTTCTTTATAAATGTGTGCGCAATTTCCTATGAATTCTATTCTTTTAACTCGCCAGTCTATTATAATTTCAAAACTATTAAAAACACAAATGCAGAAATGTAAATATGCAAAAATTTTCCGAAAGCATCAGGAACTCGGGTAAGAAATTAGAATATGGATTTGCAATCGGAGAAATCACAGATATGATTGCATATCAAGGCTTCTCCTTTCTGATATTTACTTTTTACTTTAATGTCGTTAAATTGCCCGCAACTCTGATTACTTGGGGGTTCATTTTTTGGAGCATCTTTAATTCTCTCAACGATCCATTGCTCGGTTTTCTTAGTGATAAAACTAAAACCAAAAAACTTGGCGGAGGTCGAAGACGGCCTTGGATCGTCGCTGCAATCGCTCCTTTGGCTTTGATCATGATATTTTTATTTACACCTATCGGAAATGATGAAATCAGCCTCTTCATCTACTTCTTCGTAATTATCAACCTTTTCGATTTGATATACACGATGTATTCCTTGAATCGGACAAGCCTTTTCCCGGAAATGTTCCGAGATAATTTTCAGCGCTCGAGAGTGGGCTCATACCGAAGAATCGTTATGATTCTAGGGCTCATAATTGCATTTGTATTGCCAACCGTGTTGATTCCGGATATCACGAACGTACAAGGGGACCCGAAAACTCGAACGGATTATGTTTTAACAGGCTTAGTATTTGCTATTTTGGTATTACTCACCGGTATTTATTTTCTAAAAAATGGGGTTCGCGAAGCTTCGAATTCAACAACCGAAGCGCCGGAACCGTTCTCGCTAAAAGAATCATTCAAAGTCACCATAAAAAATAAACCGTTTATGATTTTCATCATCGCATCAACCATGAATTGGTACGTCTTTGGTTTGCTCCCGATGATAATTTCGAATTATGCAGTATTCGTTTTGAAAGTGGAAGAAAATTCCATCTTGATCTCGCTATTGTTGCTTGCAGTCTTTCTTTGCTCGGCACCCGGAGTCTTAATTTGGAAGAAAGTCACTGATCGATTTGGCGCACGCAGAGCAATGATGATCTCCACCACATTTTGGATCGCCACATTTATCCCAATTTTCTTCATTTCCGATTATTGGATTGCTTTACCTTTTTGGTGCATCTGCGGAATCGGCTTGGGAGGCGCAACTTATTTGATCGATCTTAATATCAGCAATATTTGCGATGAAGATGAACTATGCACCGGTCGAAGAAGGGAAGGCTCGTTTTTCGGAATGCATGCACTTTTGATTCGGCTCGCAACCATCATGGTGGTCGTTTCTATCGGCTCGGTCCTTACCACCAATGGGTGGGAAGTCTACAAACCGGATGCGGTGACTCCGGAACTGATTCTTGGGCTCCGGGCACTCGTATCGCTATTTCCGATCACTGCACTCGCAATTTCCTTGATTTTCCTCAAACTGTATCCTTTAAGCGATGAAAAAGCAAGCGAAAATCAAAAAAAACTGGTTCAAAAAAATTAAGTTGTTAAATAATTGCATATTTTTTATCGAATTTAATTCAACGTTCGAAAATTTAAACGTATAATATCGAATTTAATTCAACGTTCGAAAATTTAAACGTATAATCCGTATTCCTTGTTCATTTCGTTCCAAAGCCCTTGAACGCCGGTTTGAATTATGTTTGTTGCATATTTCAAATCTTTTTCATCCAATTTTTCTCCCTTCTTTTTGTTCGGGAAGAGGGTTGCGAGAGGAATCGGTTCTCCAAATTTGATTTTAATTAGTCCTGTCATTTTGAACTCTTTAAAATTACCCTTTGGTAAAACTTTGTCAATTCCATAAGTCGCCATCGGGATCACCGGAACTTGGGCATCCCATGCAATTATAGAAACACCGCTCTTGAAAGGAAGCATCTCACCATTTCCGGGACCATATGTACCTTCAGGATACACCAAAACGGGTCGATTTTTTTCCACGATCGCATTCACGCATTTCTGAAGAGCCTCAACATCGTGCGCACCCCGTTTAATCGGAATCGTTTGATTCATCGCTACAAAATTGCCCAATACGGGATCTTCAAATAACTCCGATTTCGTAAGTTGGAAAGCCATCCGTTTGGAATTATGCACAATCGCCAACCCGCTTGTTAACGGGTCCATAATCGATTGATGATTTGCAGCAAACACACAACAACCCTCATCTTCTTTCGGAATAACCGAATCATTGATGATTTCGTACTTATACGCATTTGTGAACCAGAGAAAATACACCGGGTCTTCTATGTACCGATAAATAAAATGATCAACGGGATCGAGGATCTTCGCTTGCGCCATCATTTCTCGTATCCCTTTCACGATGAGATATTGAGGCTTCAATACCAGATCGGTGAATAACTTTTTTACGTTCTCCATGGATTAGAATATGGAAAATAGAATAAAAAGATAGTGTTTATAATTACAATTTCCTAAATATTAGTCAATGTTATTGACCGAGATTATGAAAAACTCAATATTATTACAGAAAGACCGATACAGATAAATAAAATTGCTGCTATCAAATCGATCTTTTCTTTCTTCAACTTTTTCGCTATCAGTTCGCCGGCAATCGCCCCGATAATGGCAAGCGAAGACAATGCAAGCCAAGAGCCGATAAGCGTCCCGGCAAGAGATTCGGATGAAGACGCAAGAATGATAGTCATCAATTGCGTTTTATCACCCAACTCCATCACGACAATTGAAGATAAGCCAATAAATATTGCATTTTTCGATTTTACTTTGGGAAGATCTCCATCAGAAACAATAGTCGCTTCACATATTCCCGCTTTCCGCTGTCTAATCAACGTCAGCAATTGAGAGCCGCCGATTACGATAAACAAAATTCCGGAGCCAAAAGAGATCCATTGCAGATCGATTAACGATGAAATGATTGATGCAATGAGTCCGCCTAGCGAAACGATAATTGCAAATCCCAAAGTCGCACCTATAGAAAGCGAAGTTTTATTGTATCCTTTCGTTGCAATCGTTAAAATGACCAATTGCGTTTTATCTCCGAGTTCCGCTATGAATATGAGACCAAAAGCAAGAATTAATGCCGAAAAGAACGCATTCATCAAATTCACAAAGATAGAACCCTTCAAAAACATTTTGAAAAAACAATTTAGGGGCAATCGGCGAAATATTTTGGAATCTCTTCAATTACCCTCTTGAATCTCCGTCGGTTTTCAAATCCAACAAAATATTGCAATTCTTCACCACGAAACTCGATCTCCAATAATTGACAAAGATATTCACACGTTGAAGCTTCAAGCTTTGTCTCTTTTGGAAAGAAATACTCGCCACTCTTTGAAATAAGGATTTTATACAATTTCTTTTCTTCGTAATACCTGACGTTTATAATCACGGATCCGGCGCAGAACTGCATAATATGCACCGTTGAAATAGCTCTTGGTTCATTGATTTCCGACTTAGTGTCGATATGTTTCCCGACTAATTCCAAAAAATGATTCGCAT
>CAZUTM010000009.1:27659-32419 GCA_964623665.1 uncultured archaeon | reverse complement strand
CCAAAATCGGATTTGCGTTTAGATTTGCGTTCGCATCCAAAATCGGATTTGCGTTTAGATTTGCGTTCGCATCCAAAATCGGATTTGCGTTCGCATTCAGAGTCACCTGCTCGTTGAATTCAATCATATTTCTCATTCGAATAATATCCGGTTGCATTATTATGGTTTTAAGGCGCCGTTTATTATCATGAAAGCCAACATCAGTTGCTCAATCCATATAGAATAATTCTAATAAATTATTGTAAATAAAATCAGAAAAATATTATATTTATATATGTACAATTATTTATATGATTCGCCAAATTTGGAAACAATTAGTATCCATAAATTTAATTATATTATTTGTTTGCCTTGCCAGCGTCTTGAATTACTCAAATTCAATAGTTCAAAATATAGCGAATACAAGCGGAAGCGTTTCGATGGATACCATACGCTCGTACAATCAAACCACATCTGAACTTCTCGAGCAACAATTGAAAGAGGAATTCAAGCAAAAATGTCTTCTCGTTAGCGAGAATATTTCTGCTTTTTACGAACAAAGGGCGATGGAAGTTACAATTTTATCAAAAATGGCCCTTTTAAAATCGTTCAATTGGTCGGAAATTAAACCCTTTTTGGTGGAACTCATTTCTTTTATAAATATTTATGATAAATTCATTTTGGTTTATCCCAACGGATCCTATTATTCATCGCTTTCAACGGCTAATGGAACTGTTCCAAATGCTTCGATTTGGACAAGACCATATTTCCAAGATGCCCTAACGTATAATATGTCAGTGATTTCCGATCCTGTAGTTAGTCTCTCTACCCAAACCGCCCAAATCGTGATTCTTTCGCTTATTCATAACGATACCGGGGGAATTATCGGTGCTATTGCGGGGACTATACCGCTCACCACACTGACGAGCAGGATTAGCGCTTTATTTTCTCAAGAGTACCAAAAAATTACGATTGCGAGAGATGGCCTTATTCTTACGCATGATAATTCAAGTTTATTGCTGAAAAATTATCAAAATTATTCCACTCCCGAGCAATACTCGATATTTTTAAAGGTGAAAAATGGATCTCAAGGAGTCGATGATATCGTCTTCAATGGTACAACATATCTTTCTATATATGCACCGGTGCGATTTTCTTATCAAAATATAGGCTCTACAACGGGGTATTATTCTTTTATTATGCATATTGAAAAAGAAAAAGCGTTAGCAGAACTTTTAAATGCTTCAAAAAGCGCAGAAACATCGATCAATGAGTTATCGAAAACAACTGATGAACTTATTGCTCAAACGAACTTTTCAAATGTAATAATTCTCTTTTTGATATTATTGATTATGTCTATTGCGAATATTCTTGTGGCTCGAAAAATCTTGGCTCCATTGAATCATTTAAAACGAGGAACAGAGAGTATTAAACAAGGGGATCTTACTCAAACGATTGAGCCGATTCGAAATCCGCAAACCGAAATCGATGAAATCCAAAATGTATTCGCTGATATGTCCGAAGATTTAAAAGCCTTTATTATTCAAAATAAAAAATCTTCGGAGGAAATGGCCAATCTTTCCCGGATGTTCTCTGAAGAATCTCAAAATATTGCTTCTTCAAGCGAATCGATCGCGTCTGTCCAACAACAAATATCTAAAGGAAACAGCAATCAAGCCTCATCAATTATCGACATCCGGAATCGATATCAAGAGATTCTATCCGAGAATCGACAAATCTCTTCGGATATCCTCAAGATTCGGGATATCATTAATGGGCTAAATGAAATCTCAAATCAAACAAATATGCTGGCGTTGAATGCAGCAATTGAAGCATCAAGAGCGGGCGAGGCAGGTCGCGGGTTTAAAGTCGTCGCGGATCAAGTTCGTTCTCTCGCAGAGAACGCCAAAAAATTGGTGGGCAACACATCACAAATGACGCATTCAATATTTCAGCGAATTGAAAAACAGATTCAAGGATCCCAAAAAATACATGATTCGATTTCGACCATCGCGCAGACCGCAGAAGAAATATCGGCAAGTACCGAAGAATCCGCTGCGGCTGCAGAAGAACAAGCAGCAAGTATGGAGACTATTTCTGCAAACGCTCAGAAAATGAAGGATCTTTCGGATAAAATCGAATCTATGTTAAAAAAATGGATGATATAACATTTTATCAAAGAGAATTAGCAAAAAAGATATTCTGCAAGATGGAAATTTTTTTTTATAGTAAAAATAAAACAAAAGAAAAAAATCATAGGGACAGCGGGGCTTTCCCGTAGAAAATCCACACCGAAATCAGAACGTGGATAATTCAGTTCATAGAAACGTTTTTTCAGATTTTTTATGTAAAATCACAAATCCGAATCAAAGAATTCATCTTGATTGGTGCTTGCTCCATTTTTAATCGTTTGGTTGGTTATGAAGCGCAACATACATTAAAGACCGTTCGGTTGGAAATAATTAATCGAAGATGAGAATGGAGAGTTCTTATTTTGAGCAAATGTTGTTGATCTCGATTTCTTTCGCTTCCTATATATCTTTTTATGTTTTTTTTTTATTTTTTTATTGATCTCGATGGTGGTGAAGGTATCTACGCTTGAAAAAATAAGGATACTCGGTGCGGCGGGGAAATTTGATATTTGCGCGAGTTCTGCGGTAGCGCGTGCTAATACGAAAGATGAGATTGTTTTGGGTAATAATAGACATTAAATTCAACGTTCCGATCGGGCTGCCATACGTTTTCAGAACGTACGATATAAATTGGGACCCCGCAACCTTCCCGTACTCATTAACGCATGTAAATACAGCGGGATTATACATCAAAATCAAATGTTTAATTGGGAATGCGTCCAGTTGCGGGATCTGCCATTCTTATACTCCGGATGGCCGGTGTGTTTCTCTTTTCAAGGTGCTATTTACAAACCATTGTATTTATCACTGTAAATATTGCTTTACGTGTGTGCAAAAAAATAAAGTTATGTTTACTCCTGAAGAGTATGCAAATGTTTTTATGAAATTGTATGAAGCGAATTATGTGGAGGGTTTGTTTCTAACTTCGGGAATATTCAGAGATGCGGATTATACGACCGAACAATTAATTGAGGTGGTTCGTTTATTGAGAAACCATTATCATTTTCGCGGTTATATTCATTTTAAATGCCTTCCCGGAACCGATTTTTCATTCATTAAAGAAGCGGCACAATTTGCGGATAGAATGAGCATAAATGTCGAGCTTCCTAATAAATCCTATTTGTCCGAAGTGGCAGAGCAAAAAGATTATGAGAATGATATCATTAAGCGGCAATTTTGGATTCGTTCCCTCATGAAAAAGAAAGAAGAAGAGAAAAAGAAAGAACTTATTGATATAATCTCATTTGATTCACCATATCACCAAATCCGGAATCCTAATGAAAGCGGTACTTCGAGAGATGCAAGGATTGGGGATGCCGGCTATGATGATGATATCGGGATTGATTGTTCACTTCCCGCTTTTAGCAGTTATTCTTCAGAAAACGGAATCAAATTGGATGCGGGCCAAACCACACAATTTGTCTTGGGTGCTGCGGGAGAACCCGATAAAGATGTCTTGAGTCGACTTTTTTGGGAATATAAGCACGTTAATTTGCGACGCGGATATTTTTCAGCGTTCTCGCCGATCCAGGGCACGCCATTGGAAACGCTTCCACCGACTGCTTTGACACGCGAGAATCGCTTATATCAAGTGGATTGGCTTTTCCGTGTGTATAAGTTCCCATCAAATGAGATTATGGCCATCATAAACGAATCGGGCAATCTTCCGGCTGGAGATCCCAAACTTCATTTAGCGTTTGAGTCGATTTCTCGACCGGTAGATGTCAATAAAGCAACATACAAAGAGCTCATTCGCATTCCGGGAATCGGACCGATCGCGGCTAAGCGTATCATGAATTTACAGCGTTCGCATATAAAAATCACCACGCGAAAACAATTACAAAATATCGGCGTAGTTCTCAAGCGGGCAGAACCTTGGCTCATTATTAACGATTCCAATCAAAAAATGCTTGATTCGTTCATTCAAAACTCTAAAAAACTGTTGAAGGAACAAGAGAAAAAAGAAAATACCGAAAATCATTCCCATTGAAAAGGAAAAAAAAGGAGAGTAAAGCGATGTTTCGACCCCGGATTGAAAAAGAAAAGATGATCCCACTTTTGAGAAAGCATAAGGATTTTAATGAAGAATGGATTAAAGAGATTGAAAAAGAGCCTTTAGCCGCATTGGAAAATTCTCTATCAGAAACCGGAAAGAAAATGGCGAATCGGATGAGGGAGGTGCAAAAGGAATACCATCGACAGCGCTCTTTTCTCCGATTGGATTGCACCCGTAATAATTTGGTCTCAGCCGATGTCGAATGTCATCATCATGTTGAAATGATGATTTTGAAGCATCTACATGAGCGCTTTCCGGGCAAAATCATAACCCTTCACTCCAAATTGAAGAAACTAACTTATATTTATAATGAAACAGGATATTCAACTACATTTGAATCTGTAAAAGACATCGTCGAAAAATATTGCGGAGGTAATGAGGCTATGAGAGAGTATTCTGTCGGTGGTTCCGGGGTTGGTGGTTCCGGGGTTGGTGGTTCCGGGGTTGGTGGTTCCGGGGTTGGTGATTCCGGGGTTGGTGGTTCCGAGGTTGGTGGTTCCGGGGTTGGTGGTTCCGGGGTTGGTGGTTCCGGGGTTGGTGGTTCCCGGGTTGATGGTTCCCGGGTTGATGGTTCCCGGGTTGATGGTTCCCGG
>CAZUTM010000009.1:0-27559 GCA_964623665.1 uncultured archaeon | reverse complement strand
TTGATGGTTCCCGGGTTGATGGTTCCCGGGTTGATGGTTCCCGGGTTGATGGTTCTGGGGTTGGTGGTTCCGAATCCTTATATTCCGATATTTCATCAGAAAAAGAGTATTCGGTAAATTTTCTCTTCAAAATCTATTATGAAAGTCAATATATTGAATCGAGATATAATCCCCGCTATTTTCACCGATTTATGACAAAAAAAAATTTGAAATCTTCGAACCAACAAACGGAGCAAGGTGCATTCAATCATTGTCTTGAAGAATTCATCGGTTATAAAAAAAGAAGTAAAGAATTCGCTGATCTGAATGAGTATTTGAAAGAATGAGAGAATCGGTAAAATTGATCAAAAAAATCGTAAAAAATGAAAAAGAAAATAACTCAGAGAATTTCACAAATCCGAATCAAAGAATTCATCTTGATTGGATTTCACACCTTTTTCGATGCTTCCCTTGGTCATCGATTTGAATTTCTTTGCTTTTGGGCCGCCTTGACCTTTTGCTTTGATTAATAAATATACAATAGCAAAAATTGCGAGGGGAGGGCCGCCGTATGTCATTATGGTATTCCAATTAATTGGGCTAGGCTCATTAGAGTTATTTCCGGGTTCATTGCTGGGTGGTTTCTCATCGGGATTCTCTGTTTGAGTAGTATTTCGCCAAAATCTCTCTAAAAATGGGAATCCGTTCGAAAAATCAAGCGGGGTTTCCCGAATCTTGGCTATTGAAAATCCATCTCCGCCTTTCGATATAATCATTTTATCACAGAATGCTTCTGTGTTATAAATCAACCCTGACATATTATTGTATAACACCTGATTAAAACGCGGATCCTTAACGATTACGAGCTTAAACCCGCTCCCGGCGGCACCTATTAATAGCGCTTCACCGGTTCGTTTCAATGACATAATGTTTCCTCCGCCGACGTCAAAAGCCATTATATATAACGGCATGGGCGAAGTTATGTTGTATACGGTGTACCCTATTGCTGTTCCTACAAACAAATAGGGGTATGATACCTCCACACTATACAAATAGGAAATGCTGAGATTACCCACGTTTATGGGGGCTGTTATTGTGGAGATGTCGTAAACACACAGTTCATTATAATTTGCAACATATAAGCGATTTCCAACAGCAGCACAATCATATGTTAAGCTCCCGGGAGCGTTTGATATTGTTGCTACGTGTTGGAGTGATGTTGGATTACTCATGTTGACAATCCTAAGACCGTTATCCAAGAAGCATGCAAATAAGAAATTACCGGAAGCCCTTAAAGTCCACGCATTTGAGGTTCCTACATCATATGCCCCCAGATATGCCGGGTTGGTCGGATCGATAACGCTTACATATCTGATCATGCCATTGCCACATAATATATAAAGAATATTCCCATTCTGATAGCAATCTTGAAAATGTTCGCTCAGATAATTGAAGATTCCTACGATCGAATTATTTCGAAGATCGATAATTCTAAGATCAATAGTTGTGCATACATAAGCGTAATACCCGAAAATTCGAACCTTATTAACCATATTAGTCGTTAGTGATAATAAATTCATCGGAGTGTTTAATATCCTTGCAGTTTGGATAGCATAAATACGGTCAATGGTGCTGATAAGCATTAGATCTCCACGGTATTCGAAACCGAAAATTGATTTACCTACATCTACCCGTGCAACTGTATTCATTCTATTCATATCGGTCATGTTAATGATATAGACAAAACCGAAACTGTTCGCAAAATATCCGAGATTTCCTTGAATTGAATACCCTACGATGTTTGAGATAGGTAAAGATTGATAAATCGATAGACTGTCGGGACTCATGATCACAAAATTCACTGAATCCGTAACAAGGAGAAAATTACCGAACATGCGCAAGGTTCGAATAATGGTATTCACGTTATTTGAATTAATAAAGATTGGATTGGTGGGATCGCTCACCAGTACTTGCTGAATGACTCCAGAATCTGAGCCTATTAACAAGGATTGTTGATTAGCGACTATTGTGTTATAATATGCGGTACCGAGGTTGTAATACCCGACATGACTACTTGCCCCCCAATTATTTTCGGTAAAGATATGAAGGTTACAATTAATCCCGTTATGGGTGATCAGATAAAGCGTAGATCCAACAACCAGAAATGATATTATTGGATCCGCATAACTGCCGAACGCGCCCGAGAATTGCATATTCGCGGGATTTGTGATATCAATTTTGTATATTGCATTGTTTGTGGCGACATAAATCATTGTGCCATTCAATTGCATCTGAATTATTGGATTCGGGAAAGATAGATATTCAAGATTTTGGATATTCTCATGATTGGAGAGATTTAATACGCCGAGATTATAATCCTCTCGGATAAAGAACAAATATTCCCCATACACTTGGAATTCTTTTGCGAACGAAAATGAAGCATTGTACAATAATGCGTTTTTAGTATCATTCAAAGAATATGTGTACTGTGTACTGAGATCATGTTGAGGATGGATAGTGGTGTTGGTCGCGTCGAATTCAGAATCTGCTTCATTTGTTTGATCAGGGGTCGAGGGTATTGATTGAAATAGAATTAGTGAAGCGAAGATTAGACAAGCGATAAAAAAAGCCCAAAAATTGGGTTTTCGTAGAATCATGTATTCAATTGGGACTGCGCAAATTAAAGTCTTTTGCTTTGATGAAAATTGAATTCTAATTATTTTCTTTTTCAAAACTGTGGTTATTGGATTGGATCGTATCGATAGTAGTGAGCTTAAATGAAACCGTGCAAATTCTCGGCGATTGTGGCTAAAAAGAAGATAGGATAAAAAAAATCATAGATTTGATTGTTTATTTTGATGGTGTTATTTAAAGAGTCTTGCTTTTAGCGGTTCCCAAAGTTCTTTGTTGTAGGGTCCCGAGATTTTGATTGCGGTTCGTTTCAATTCGATCATTTCCTTTTTGGGTGCGACCGTTTGGCATGATCCGCAATAGATGCATTTGGTTTTATCCAATTCGAGTTTGTTTGCTTTCTCATCGAATTTCAAGGCATCTGTGGGACATACATCTGCGCAAATTTTGAAACCGGCCCAGTTTTGATTTTCTTTAAGAGCGATCGAGCCTTCAAAATAGGATTTTACTTTTCGCTTTAATTTTTTGCTGTCGACCAATTCGGCTTGAATTTTCGGCATTGCTTTTTTGGTAATGATATCTAATTCTTCGGTTTTTACCGCTTCGGCACCATCTTTAAGGGTTAATGCATCAAATGGGCATAATGCTTGACATACACCGCAATACGAGCATTTATTCGGGTCGCTGATATCCGGAATGAAATCTTTTATTCCCGTTTTTACCGCTCCTTTGATGTGGGTTATTTCGAGGGCATTTTTTGGACAAGCATCAACGCAAATGCCACATGCTTGGCATTTTTCCATGTCCAAAGTGAGTGTTAAAGTGCGTGCAAGAAAACCGATGCCGTATGTGCGGGCTTTATTGTCCATTTGTTTTATGGGTTTCGGAAACATTTTTAACTCCTCCTTTTTTACTCCTTTATTTATGGTGTTGTTCCGGGACCTTGCATTCTTCCCATTCTTTCTTAATGGGATTTGGTCCGAGTTGTTTGAGTTCTTCAACATATTCATGGATTAGTTCGGTAAATTCCGCTCCTTCAGATGCCGAGATGTGTCTTAATTTTACTCGTTCAGGTTCAAATCCGTATTGTTTTATGAGATTTACCAAGATCGGCATTCTGCGCACCGTTTTGAAATTTCCATTTACATAGTGGCAGTCTCCAAGGTGGCATGCTCCGATTAGAACTCCATCTGCGCCCCGTTTTAGGGCTTCGAGAACCATGAGGGGTTCAACTCTTCCCGAGCACATAACTCTCATGATTCTGACCACTGCGGGTCGTTGCATACGGGATGTTCCCGCTTGGTCTGTTCCTGCGTATGTGCACCAATTGCAAGCAATACAAAGGATATAGGGTTTGAATTCTTCTCCTTCTTTTTTGACTTCTTTCTTTTCATCTTTATTCAAAGCATTTCCCTCCTTTAACATAATCCGGTAATGGTAAAGCGTTCATGATTTCGGACATCAGTTGTTCATCCGTGAAGTGGTTCTGCACAATTGCGCTGGATGGACAAGCGGCCGCACATGTTCCGCATCCTTTACAAAGGACGGAGTTTATCACTGCCCGATCCAAGGTTTCATCGAATTCAATTGCTCCATAAGGACATAAACTGATGCACGAACGGCAACCGGAGCAGAGATTTTCTTGAACTACCGAGAAATATGGTTCAACTTCAACCTCTCCTTTTGCCATGAGGATTGCGGCCCCAGTGGAAGCGGCCTTTGCTTGAGCGACGGCATCCGGAATGTCTTTCGGGCCTTGACAGACGCCTGCTACGAAAATTCCTCCGGTTAAAGTGTCTACCGGCCGTAATTTCGGGTGGGCTTCCAAGAAGAATCCGTCCGTTGAGGTTTGGATACTCAGAATCTTACAGATTTTATCTTTATCCGCTTGTGGTTCTAATCCGATGGATAATACGAGCATATCGGTTTTTAATTCAATCGGTCTTCCGAGAAGCGTGTCTTCAGCTCGAATGATGATGTTGTTTTGGGCATCTTCGGAAACTTCGGCAATTCTGCCCCTGATGAAATTGATTCCATATTCTCTGCCTGCGATTTCATAGAATTCTTCATACCCTTTTCCGAATGCCCGAATATCCATGTAGAAGATATAGACCGATGCTTCGGGGTGTTTTTCTTTGTATTGTCGTGCTTGTTTGATTGCATACATACAGCAGACTCTGGAACAGTATTGGTTGCCGCCTTCTCTGAAATATCTGGATCCAACACATTGTAAGAATGTTACCGAGTGCGGTGCTTTAAGATCCGAGGGTCTAACCGGTTTGCCCGAGGTGGGTCCGACAGAGGACAATAATCTTTCAAATTGGAGTGCCGTGACCACATTCGGGTATTTTCCGAATCCGTATTGCTTCAAGCCGGTGGGATCGAAGGGTTTCCATCCGGTCGCGACAATGATTGTACCGACATCGAATTGGACGAATTCGTCTTTTTGTTCATAATCGATGGCGCCGCATTGGCAAATCGTCGGCCTTGCGCAGATTCCGCATTTGATGCAATGATTCATATCGATGGTGTATTGTCCGGGAACGGCTTGCGGGAATGGGATATATATTGCTTTTCGATACCCCATGCCTAAATCGAATTCATTGGCACACACCACGGGACATTCTTGAGCACATACACCGCATCCGGTGCATTTTGACTGATTGACATAGTGGGCTTTTTTCCTTACGGTTACGCTGAAATTCCCGACAAATCCTTCGACTTTTTCAACCTCTGAATATGCCAAGATGTGAATTTTTGGGTTTTGATTTGCTTCAACCATTTTCGGCGTAAGAATACATGCGGAGCAATCCATGGTTGGAAAGGTTTTATCCAATTGAGCCATATGGCCTCCGATTGTGGGTTCTTTTTCCACCAAATAGACATCATATCCTTGTTCTGCAAGGTCCAATGATGCATAGATCCCTGCGACTCCACCTCCGATGACTAGCGTGCTCGGTTTCACTTTTACTTTTTGGACATCTAATGCTTTGAGATTTCGCGCTTTTGCGACTTCCATTCTGATATGGTCTTTAGCGATTTGGGTTGCCCCTTCGGAGTCTGCCATTGAAACCCAGCTTGCATGTTCTCTGATATTTGCTTGTACGAAATAGAAGGGATTCAATCCAGCTTCTATTAAGACTTTTCGAAAGGTCGGTTCATGCATCCTTGGACTGCATGCGGCGACCACAACCCGGTTTACCAATCCGCTTTTAATATCTTTAGCAATTTCGCTTTGCCCGACATCGGAGCAATAGAATTTGTATTCCTTCGCCAAGACTACGTTCGGAAGGGTTTTTGCATATTCAACCACTTCGGTTATGGGAATAACCCCGGCGATATTGACTCCGCAATGGCAAATATAGACACCGACTTTCGGTTCATTTTCTTTTTCTGACATTTTCTCACCTATGGTTTAATCATTTTTTTCTAAAAATCGAATATTTTAGAGGTCCTTTGCTTCTTTGAGCTTTTTAAGGAACGGTTCCAACGAGATGAATGGGGATCCTTTGACTTCCACCTTTTTTTGCAGTCCCGTTGCGTAATTATCAAGGCCCATTGCGGCCCCCAATAATTGGGTGATATAGACAACCGGGATCGCAAAAGGTTCTTTGATTTCATTTTTGAAGATTTGGTTGATTTCCGTTTGTCCCAGATCTAATTGTAGATGGCAGAACGGGCAAGCTGTTATGATTATGTCAACACCTTTTTCGCGCATGTTAATCAATTTTTCTTTGGTAAAGTCCAAACTCACTTCTTTTATTGCACTTCGAACCCCGCCGCCCGCGCCGCAGCACATATTTTTATCCTTATAGTCAACGGATGTTGCACCGGTTAGTTCTACAAGTTCGTCCAAAAAGCGGGGCGATTCAAATTCGCAATCCCAAGGTCGAATCGAACTCGGTTTCAATAAATGGCACCCATAGTGCACACCCACTTTCAAATCCAATTTCTTTTTCATCATACTTCTCAATTTCTCGATTCCGATGTCATGATAGAGAATATCAACGATATGTTTGACTTGCACCGTGCCCTTGTATTTTCGATTGATCTTTTTGAGATGTTCATTGACTTCATTTCTGGTTTTGGCTTCGTGCTTCATTTTATGGTCGATTTCCAATAACGTTCCATAACATCCATTGCACATTGTACAGATGTCCGCGTTATTGTCTTCTGCAATCGTAATATTTCTGGCTCCAACCGCTAACCACGTCGGAATATCGAATCCTCTGAACACGCCCGGGGCGGGACAGCAAGATGCGCCCGTCATATCCTTGACTTTGATCTTGAGATGGTCAAGAAGTGAGCGGGTCGCCTTCTCTATCATCGGATATCGATTCGGAATTACACATCCCAAATATAAGGAAACCTCGGAGGGTGCTCCTTTATCGGAATGTGAGATACCATCAGTTGCCATATTTTTCAGCTCCTTTCATTTTCTTTCGTTTTCTTTCCTTTTTTTCTTCTTTGTTGGTTTGTTACTTTATTTACTTTTTCTCTTCTTTCTTCTTGTATTTCACAAGATCATTAAATTCGGTCGATTCTGTCAAGGTTTGACATTCTTTCACGGCTTCTGCAGAGGAATGTACCGTCGGGGGCACCGGAGGTAAGCCATAGGCTTCTCTTAATTTTGCCCAGTTGCTATCCGCACCGCCGAGAGGGACTCCATGTCCCGTGTCGATAAAGATATGGGTCAATCCTTTGTGTCCATCCATCATATACCCTTTTTGGCACGCGATATTTCTGAGTTTGATGATAATATCGGTTACAGGGATATTACGAATGCACCGCTCATAGCAAGTATAGCATGTACTGCACAACCATAATTCTTCATCTTTGAGAACCTCTTCCAAGCCAAGGCATGCTTTTCGTAATAACTCCCGGGTTCTGAGTGCGGTGCGTCGACCCGAAGGACAACCCGCCGTACAATTCCCGCATTGGATGCAAGCCCGAATCGCCTTCAAAGCCTCATCCTTGACTATCTCATCCGAAATGTCGGAGTTCACATCTCGAATGACTTCTCTTTTCAGTTTTTCCATTGAATTTCACCAAAATTTACTTCAATTTGCTCATGATTCTTTCCTAATTTTAATGTTTGGGTTAAAAAAAATAATCTTTTTGCTTCGTGGGACCCTTGTGCTCGGGCTCCATTCCATCATCGTTTTTTAATGGAACTTCATTGATCTCCCACATAAAGCGGTCTCTGATATACCTCGTTGCCTTCACCATCAACTACTACGAGATGAGCGGCACACGATAATCAACAATCATAGATCCGAACGATCATCTCGAGTAAATTGAGAATTTTTTCATCAACTTCAACCATTTTTTTTCCTCCATTTGATTTTTTTTCTCATCCACGCTTATTTCAATATCGGCTCGGGGAGCTTGATTTTGCTTAATGCACCCTGTTCAAAGATTTGTTTTGCGGAAGCATTTAACACTTTGTTGATTCCTCCCATATTATGGTTGGTAGCAACAATCAAGTTCAATTTCTTGCAAATTCCCGCGTCATCCGATGTGATATCATAAATTAATGCGCCTCTGGGGGCTTCGGAAAGTCCAACACCGCGGCCGGCTTTTGCTTCAACATGTTCGGTTTTAATCTTATCAGAACATATTTCGGGATCCTTTAACAGCTTAATAACTTGCTCCAACGCTGCAACTGTTTCGATAATTCTTGCCCAATGCCCGGCAAATTGATGATGGATTACTTTAGTTCCGATTTTGGATTTCATTTCTTTAAGTGCACTATCGGCCAGAGGGGTACCGAAATAATCCGAGGTATTGATCATAGCAAGAGGTCCAACGGTGTATACTCCATTTGGATATCCCGCAGATTTAATATATGTGTGACTGGCATATCCCGCTGGGGCATAATGCTCTCCAATCGCTTCCGTATAATTTTCTTTCTTAAACACTTTCCGGTTTCCATCCGGGTCGCAAACGACAAGATCGCCCCAATAGATATCGTGTCTACCTTGGTCTGCAACTCCAACATAATACATCGGAACGACCGCCACGTTTGCAACCACATCCCAATATTTATTGACCACATCTAAGGCAAGATTAACTGTATTTGTCATCATTTGTAATTGGTCATCAACTTGCTGCAAGTATGCATCTCTTTCTTCTTCGGTTAATCTTCGCTTCATTCCTCCCGGTACCGCGGTAACCGGATGCACCGATTTTGCACCGATGGTTTGACAGATATTTTGACCGAAATCCATCATTTTCAATGCTTGTGCACCGACATCGGGTAGCGCATTGATAACTGCCACAACATTGCGCTTTTCGGGAGGTGCAAAAGGGCCATAAAGAAAATCGGGTGCTGCCAATGCATAGAAATGCAATAAATGGGAGGAATATTGCTTCGCATTTATCATCAAGCGTCGTAATTTCACCGCTGCTGATGGAACCTCAACGCCCCATGCCGCCTCCACCGCTTTGGTTGGAGTCAAATGATGAGGGATCGGACAAATTCCGCAGATACGGCAAGTAATACGGGCAATGTGTTCTGCATATCTCCCTTCACAGAATTTCTCAAAGAATCTGGTGGAGGTAACATTGAATTCGATATTCTCCACCTTTTTATTATCATTGCTCAATTGTAGCAATAAATTCCCGTGCCCCTCTAATCGGGTGACCGGGTCTACTTTGTAGGTTTTAGTCATTGTTTTCACCATTTTTTATTGTTTAAAGTCCCAATTTGTCGAATACCTCTTTTCCACGATTTCTGTGGAATTTCATTCCGATATCTTCGGTATTTTTACCCATAGCAAGTGCTAAAAGTTCGGTTATATAGACAATAGGCACTTTGTATTCTTTTCCTTCTTCTTTTAGGTTCTTTTGTTGGTTGTCCAATTCTTGGAAGCATGCGGGGCAATTTACGACCAAGACATCCGCTCCGGCGTTGATTACCCCATCCATTTTGGTTTTAAGAATTCCGTTTGCAACTTTTTCATCTTGGTATCTGACCAATTGACCGCAACACAACGTCTCGGAATGGTATTCGACCAACGTTGCACCTGTCGCTTTGACCAATTCTTTTAGATGAATCGGCTTTTTGGGATCATCGGTTTGAACGATATGTGAAGGCCGCGCGTAATGGCAGCCGGGATGAACCGCTACCTTGAGACCGGTCAATGGCTTTGTAATGCTCGCTTTGATTTTTTCAACACCTATATCTTTATAAAGAACATGAACAAAATGCTTCACGGTTACGTTGCCTTTGTATTCCTTATTGATTTGAGCGAGCGCTTTGTTTACCTCTTGTTTCAAAATCGAATCATGTTTCAACTCATAATCCGCTTGGAACATACTTTGGAAACAGCCATTGCAAAGGGACATCACATCTTTCTTTTCCGATTCCGCTACGGCTAAGTTTCTTCCGGCAAGAGTCAACCATGCCATTTTATCATACAACTTTAATCCGACCGGATTGGGGCAACAGTTAAAATCGGCTGCACCCAAAGAAATCCCGAGCTTTTCGAATACAAAACGTGCCGATGCTTCTAAATACGGGATCCTATTCTGAATCGTGCATCCCGGATATAATGTAAAAGACATTTCTTATCTCCTCCTCATGTTGATAATTGTTTATCTAACCCCAAGGCCGCTGTCAATTTTTTCATATCTTCTTTAGGACCCTCGGGTGCGGGTTTTAAACCCAATTGTTCTCTTCGTTTGTTGATTGCTGCTTGGGCGGGAATTGCCATGCCTTCTTGCATAATTGTTTTCGTTGATTCAATAAAGAAACCCGGGCATTTCCCAACTTTGCACATCTCATTTTTCACTTCCAAAATGATATCGGTGATCGGAATGGACGCGGGACACACCTCATCGCATGACTCGCAACCGGTGCAACCCCAAATTTTAAACATATCCGGGTGATTCACCAACGCATCGCGGAATCCCATGGCGCCGAACAGCACAATATCTTTTGGATTATATCTTGAGCCGGTTCTGTGGCTAATCGGACAGACATCATTACATTGGCCGCATTGGGCACAATATGAAATCTTATGTCCGCCCACCATAACATCCAATATTTTTCGCTTAAATGCTAAATCTACATTCATTGTTTGTTCCCTCCGAATTCAGGATTATGCAATTTGTGATTCAATCGACCAGCTACCGTTGTAAATCGATAAAAGAGTCCGCTCGGGTCTTTGAAGAAATTTTCGATATTTTCGGGAGTATCCTCGCAAATTGCTGGGAATAGACCGATGGCTCTTGCACCAAAATCCGAAACTTCTTCGGTTGGACCATAGCATCCCAAACATGGCGAATTCGATCTCGGACACAACGTTCCGCAACCCGATTTGGTAATCGGACCCATACAAACATACCCTTGAATTAATAAGCATTTGGTCGGATCGGGAAATCCTTCATAATCTCTCTTATATTTAATCACCTTCTTGTCCATTACATTATTGGGACATGAAGAACACACCGTGGCACCTCTCGGTTCATAATTCAGATTATTCTTTAATTCTGCAAGCGCGGCGCCGATAACGTTGGATACGATTTCAGGATAACCATCCAATGGATATTGGAGAATCTCCATAACCTTTTCCGGATTTGATGGAAATTTAATATATTTTGATTCAAAGGCCTCGGGCATCATTTTTGTTTTCCGAATGGGATCCATCGCTACGTCAAGATAGGAAAGCGGCACGGGTCCGGAAAGCAACATCAAAAGTGCCTCGACCGTTTGATTAATTTCTTTTTTAGTCAAAGGTTGAACTCGTAATTTTTCTAAGAGCCACTCCGCTTTCTTCTGGTCAATTTTATTCGTTAACCCATATTCTCCCAAAATCGGATATCCTTTCGACAATGCGCTGAGATCCTCTCCAACAGCGCTTATAGGGCCAAAACATAGTTTGTTTTCTTCAAGCAGACATTTCTTCAATGGGCAGACTTCACAAACAGATTTCCCCTTATCGATTTTATTCGTCGGTTTTCCGATTACTGCACTGATAAGTCCGATGATGTTACCGGGGACCGGAGGACATCCCGGGAGTTTAATGTCAACTTTGATAACATCACTTAAGAGAGGAATATGTTTCACAAACTTCGGGGCTTCCGGCGGCACTTTGGAGCCTTTTTCATTGAATTCTTCATCCATGAATTTTCGAGAAGTGAGTTCGTCAATGCTATAGAGGTTAGCCATCCCGGCGATCGAACCCATAACCGCACAAGATCCGAACGCTACGATTATTTTACATTTTTCCCTCATCAGTTCTGCCATTTCAACATCATGGTGGGTACGGATATGTCCTTCGATAAATCCAACATCAATAGAGCCTTTTTCTCTAGCCTTAAGGTCATTCAATTTAAAATCAACAACCGCAGGCCAAAAAACGATCTCCAAATCGGGAAGTACCATTCCCAAAGTGAGATGCGAGTTCAGAAGACTCTGATGACAACCCCAACACGATGCTAATTGCATAAATGCGACTTTAATTGCCATAATACTAGCTTCCTCGTAAATTTTTTAACAATCTATAATTTCCATTAATCAATTTTTCTGAAATATGTTGTTTTTTTATTGATGCAACTTTTCAAACGAACTGCGATTTTTCCTTTAAGTTTCTCCAATGAAAATAAACCATCTTATTCAAAACCCCCTTTACATTCCGAAATATGACCATCATTCACGGTAAATGCGGGTTTAATGTAGAAGTATTGCCAATCCTTGGAAAGCATTGGCTTAATACCGACACACCTTAAGATGCTTTATATTCGCAACACCTTCAGAAAAATGACTTATACATAAATTGAATTTCAAAAATATAAAAACATTTTTCAAACAAAAAATTGAATGTATTATTTTCAATCTCCTTCGGTCAACAAAGATTTCCTTTACCAAAATCAAAAAATTCAGCCTTTTTGAATCGTTATTCGGTATGAAATTCATGAATATTTTAGATTATTCACAAATCCACAATGGTCGCTATTATTTCTCCCCAATCAATTATTTGTATCATGTGAATTGGAGAAATCAGAAAATAAATCAGCATTTTTCAATTGAAAATTCGATATTTCGAATGATCTTTCATTGGGTAAAAAGGAATAATGATCTATACGGATCTTTTTTTCTTGAATCATTTTCAAAATCATGAAAATTCCAGCATTTTTTGATCGAAATCAAAAAAAAAGATGCATAAAATGTCTTGAATCAATCACCAAAAAAATATTAAAACAGAAGTCCATTTCCATTTATATGTTATTTCAAATTCCAGAATTTATCGCTCGAGAGACCGAGATCGCATCATGGATGTTCTGCATCGGCATAAGTCTCGTGATTTGCTTTGAAATGCTCATCAAAACCAAAAGGCGCACTGATCTTGATGATGAGCAAAAGGTTGGCTACTACATTTGGGTGTATTTCATTGCGCTCACTTCTTTGGCTCATTTCCTTGGTGCTTACGCACGATTATATATTCCAATTTTCTATGATGCCCAAGTCGGTTTCATTCTTGATCGAGTATCAATAGTGATGGTGAATTTCAGCTATTTAGGTGTAATTTATTACACGGAACGCTCCGCTAAGCCTTGGAAAATTCCCTTTTCCACGATAATTCTGCTGATAGCGATGATCTATGGCTTATTTATACCCGATATTCATGCAAACACGCCACAAGTAGTTATCCTCGCAATTTTAATTACGATAGGAACTGCGATGGCGCCATTAACCTATTTCTATATTGCCTATAAATACTCGGGATTGTTGAGAACGAGATCTCTTAAAATAGGAACTTCAATCTTGATTTTAACATTTGGCATTTTGCTTCAGAGACAAAATATCATTGATTTCGTTCCGGATTTGATTCTTGGCTTTGAAAGTTTGCTAAATGTATATTGGGCTGTAGTACCCTCTTCGATGATTATTGTAGGGGTGATTGGCATTTATATTACCTATTTTTACGAATCAAACTAATTCACTATTTAATTTATTCAAAATGGCTCTATATCATCATTCCTTAGTGAAAAAATTAATTAAATAATTTTTTTAATTTTTTCAAGCAAGTCCTTCATTCCGTATGGTTTTTGCAAAAAACCCGCTAATCCCTTACTTACAAACCTTTGTGAAAGCTCTTGTTCATTATATCCGCTTGATAAAAGCACCTTTACATTACTTTTAATCAATTTTAACTCCGAGAATGCTGTAGCCCCATCCATTTTCGGCATTGTCAAATCCATAATTACCAAACTGATTTCATCTTTGTAATTTTTGAATTTAGAAATGGCATCTATGCCATCATCTGCCAATATTACATCGTATCCAGATTTTTCTAAAATTCTCTTAAGCGTGTTGCGGACCATGAGTTCATCATCCACCACCATGATGGTTTGCTTCTTATTTGTTGGAGTCTCCGAAACGAGTGTCTCTTTTCCCTCACGCTTATGTTGTGCGTTTTGTGCCGGGAATAAGCATTTGATTGTGGATCCTTTTTTAGGTTCGCTATATACATTTATTGTCCCATTGTGGCCTTTTACAATTCCCATCACTGCAGAAAGCCCGAGGCCTCTCCCTACTTCTTTAGTTGAAAAGAACGGCTCGAACATTCGTTCTTGGATCTCCGGCGGAATCCCTTCACCTGTGTCCGTAATTTCAATATACACATATATACCCGGGTCTATCATGTTCCCAATTTTATTTTTATTAATATAATCGCTATCGATGGTGCGAATGCCCGTAGCTATTGTAATCGTTCCATTTGCATCCCCGATTGCTTCAATTGCATTGGTGATTAGATTGATTAACATTTGTTGAATTTGGCCATGATCCCCTTCAATAAGTAAGAGATTTTTCTCGAGTTGATAATTCAATTGGATCTTCTTTGGAACAGACGCCCGAATCAGTTGAGAAATTTCGCTGATGACATCGTTCAAATTAATAGAATTCAGCGTAAACTTTCCTTTACCGGAAAATGCCAACAATTGTTTGGTTAATTTAGTGAGTTCTTGTGTTTGATTTTTAATTTCATTGAGCTGCTCGATCAATTTTTGATTTGGGTGATTGTCGCTCATAATCATGTCGAGATTTCCGATAATCGATAGCAAATAATTATTGAAATCATGTGCGACCCCTCCTGCTAAAAGACCCATACTCTCCAATCTTTGAGTTTGTAGCGTTCGTTTTTGAGTTTCCAATTGTTTAAGTTCCATTTGTTTAATTTGCGTGATGTCATTATACAAGCCAAGAACCGCGATAATATTTTTATTCTGGTCTTTTATCGGGTATTTGGATGTGATGAGATATTTTTTATTAGCATCTGGGGTGATTTGTGATTCTATTTTATTAATTATCGAAATACCCGTTTTAATTACATTGAAATCGTCTTTGCGATAGTTTTCTGCATTCTCTTTCCAAGGGAGATCAAAATCGCTTTTTCCGAATAGTTCATCGGGTTTACTTAATCCAGCATCTTTCGCGAATGGTTCATTACATGCAATATAAATTCCATTCGAATCTTTAATGAACATCCTTGTTTCAATATGGTTAAGTATCTCGGTTAATTTTAAATCCGGACAATTCGGAGCGAAGTTCATTGATTAACGGTTCTCGATAAAGGATTTAAATTCAATGTTTTGAAGTTTTGTGCTGAAAGTGTACAAAACTTTTTTTTCGGATCTGTCTATGACATTTTTCTCTGATTTCTTGCCGTTTATAAATTCATGAAAAAATTTTGAGTAAAAAACAGATTATTTTTCTTCAGATTTTGATGAGCCCCTAAATAATTCTTTTCATTCCTGATCCTTGTTCCGATTTTTTTTCATTCATCTGCTGAATTATTTTATTATCAACTATCTTCAAATATTCTTTCCATTTTTGGATGTTTTTCTCGATTTCTGTGTTATTAGGCTCATCTTCATGGTCCTCGGCAAAGTCTTCTAATATTTTGTTAATTTTTTTCTTAGCTTTTCCATAGATCTCGATAGCCATCTTCGGTTCCTTGTAAATATTTTCATATATTTCCCCTAATTTCATCAAGCATTCGCCTTCACCAATCGCATATTCATCTTCGGCAAACCATTTCATTGCCTCTTCAAGATAATCGACGTATTTAGAATATCTGCCTTCTGCATAATTGATTTCCGCGAGAAGTTGGCTTGTTCTTCCGGAATAATAGGCGGCATCTTCATCGGGAAAGCGGTGCTCGTCTTTCATAACATCCAATCGAATGAGTACTTCTTTTGCCTCATCTATCCTTTTATTTTTAAGACAATATTCGACATAATCTATCATTTGGTCGATATAGAGATTTCTTTCGCCCGATTTGCTGAGGAGAATGATTGCTGCTTTTTTTGCTTCCAACACTTTATCTACCAGATTCATTTTCATGAATAGTTCTGCTTTCGCTTGATTCTTTTTTGCTTCGGTGAGAAAGTCCATATCAGGCGTAATGATGATTTCCGGTTCGGGTTTAGGGGGGTCGCGAGGTAATAATTTTAGATGTTGGGCAGTTTTCTTTGCCACGATCGTTGATATCCCGAGCATCTGGATGGCTTCTAAAAATTCTTTGCTTGTCCAATCCAGCGGTTCCCATTTAACTTCGTGGTATTTCAAATCTGTGGACATCGGATCGTCAACGCGAAAGACCGCCAAACCTGTCCTTGTTTCATCAATCATCTCTAAATCGAACACGATTCCGAGTCCATCTTCGTT
The DNA here is from genome assembly GCA_964623665.1 of uncultured archaeon. Lineage (GTDB taxonomy): Archaea > Asgardarchaeota > Lokiarchaeia > Sigyniarchaeales > Promethearchaeaceae > CAZUTM01. Next base: position 11,271 of record CAZUTM010000009.1, on the reverse strand, counting down.
TTGAGCTTGCCAAAATAATTGGTTTTGACAATCCACATGGGAAAAAAATACCGTTAGACCCGGATGAGTATGCCACCACCCGCCGGTGAATGTACCCGGTCGATTTGCTTGCTCCTTTTCTACACGGGCCAAATCGTCGGGGCTCATGGTCACATACATCTCCCCACCTTGAGAAATACCCACGACATCGTCTACAATATAATTGTTCCCGGAAATTTTGCAAAAAAGGTAGCCCATGCATTCCACCCATTTCTTTTTCGGTTTATGCATATGGGCAAATTTGGAGGAATATCGGCAAATTTCTTTAAAGGCCTTCATTGAAATTTTAACGTTTCTGGGCATTCTCTTTTCACTCCACCAATGAGACCGTTTCCAACGCTTTTATCTTCTTTTGTACCGATGTAACGATTGCTGGCCAGTATTTATGAGGCTTTCCATCCTCCGGGCTCTCTTTTTCCAGTTCTTTGAGTGCATAATCCAAGGCTTTCTTAAACGCTTCCAATGCTTCGGGTTTCTTTTTGGCGCGAGAAAATAACACGCCCAATTTATTTTGGATTTCGTAGCATTCTTCATACATCTTTTTGGCGCGAAAGATATCGAATAGTGTAGTACAAATTGCTAACGCCTCATCGGTTTTGCCTTCTAGCATCAATTGTTTAGCTCTGAAATATTGGATTTTTCCGTGATATAATTCCCGATTTGCTTCATCGATCAATTGATCGGAGTCGAGTTTTAGTAATTTTGCGTAATATTCTTCAAAGGATTGAACTCTTTCGGTTTGCTTCAATAAATCCACGAATTCCATCAAATAATCCGCATATCTGGTTTTTTGGCCGGATTGCCCCGCTAATTCTACCGCGATTCTGAGATCGATGAGGGATTCTTGCTCCAACCCTTGTTGCCATTTTTCTTGGAATGATTGGTAGTATTTCACCGCTTCTTTTTCGGGAGAATCCACAACGGGCAGCGCTAATTCGGGTAATTCGGGAACCGCACCGCTTGTATAATCGATTTCGATCTGCGGAAATAACAATTCCAACTTGGGAAGAATTTTCTTGAATAATTTAAGAGAATCGATGGGTTTAAAATAATTGAAGGAATCATTACCGTAAACTGAGTCCATTCCTTGGGTCAAAGAATCCAAGACCGTTCCCCGTTGCTCCCAACTTTCGCATACCCAGTGCTCGGGTCGATTTATTAATATTACAGCGTTCGGCACCACATTTTTCGGATACCCATAGCCGTTGGTTCTGTCTAATTCGAATCCTAACGTTTGTAAGAGTCCCGCCAATTCAAAATCGGTTTTATAATAATCAAGATGCGTGTACACGGCCATCGGCGTCACATCTTGAGGGAAATTCTGCAGATTATCGATTGCTGCTTTCCAATCCGCCTCTGGACCCGTTGCGATGTTGTTATTATATATTTCGTAATAAACTTTAATAGATTGAACCAATGCTAACGCTTCCTTTCGGAAATCCGGTTTCTCCATATTCTGTTCCGGATTCATCAGTGTCCCGTTATAATGCCATAAAATCCAATCTTGTTCCATATTATTCAATCTCGATATAATTTTGATAAAAATCGGAGTTAAGACATTCCACTTCAGGTTCTCCTCTTCAACTTCAGTGGTGAGCGCGCCGGGATTAATACCCTCGCAAAGGAGAAACGAAGATCGGATTTTTCTCAACAAGATATAATCGAGAACCGCTACCCATTGATACTCCCGAGCGGTGCAGAGTTCTACAAGCGGGTTATTCGGATCGTTATTATTCGATAATCGCAACCATTGTTTATCCAACCAATTCGCAAAAGTCTCCGAAGCATTAATTTTTAATTGCTCCGGTTGCGTGGAATTGATGGTCGCACTTAATCCGCACGATACACGCAATTGTGAATAAATAGGCATGTGTTTCTTTCAATCGTTTTATAATAAATATTTTTTCGTTCTCTTTTCGGATTTTTTCGTTTCCACGAAACATGAATATTACGGATTTAAATTGAAAAAAAGAGATATTATTATCCGTTTTTAGGATATTGGTTTATTTTTCAAATGTTTTTCCAAGAAGGGATAGCAGAAATCACCCCGAAAAACGTGCCCCTCTCCTTTTATAACATCAATATCCAAATTCTGCGGTTTTCCAAAAAGATCGTAGGCCCTCTTCAATTTTCTAAAGGCAGATTGAACTCCTTCTTGTGGAAAAATATCATCAAGGTCTCCGGAGACGATAAATGTGGGTTTAGGCGCACGGAGCGCTACAATATCCGGAATATCCATATATTTCAAAATCCCCGGCACGTAATTGCATGCGCAATGATTTAACGAAAAGATCGATTCGTAAAGATCGCAAAAATATCCCGATATGACCGCAACATCAATCCTATCATCAATTGCGGCGCTGAAGGTGCTGGTAGTTCCGCCGCCGGATTGGCCAATGACTGCGAACTTTTTCTCAACAAAATCGAGAGATTCAAGGAAATCCAGGGATTTGGAAACATCCACGGTTCGAATTCCTATGGCCGTTTTCCCTAAAAGCAATGCAACAAGCGCATAATGCTGTTCGGGCTGTGATAACGATTTTTTTCGCTTGCCTTCCCGTTCACCCCACCCCCATTGATCAATAGAAAATGTTACAAATCCGCGTTTCGCGAGATCGAGACCGTAATAAGATCCCGATTTGGAATGGTACAATCCCATCGTGCATATTTTTCCTTTGTTATGGCCGTGCAAACAGATTACACCCGGGGCCGGATTATTCTTTGTAATTGTTTTTTTATATGCCAAAATCCCCGTTACATTCAAGAAATCTCCAGATTGGAAAGAAATTTTTTGAAAAATCAGATCCTCAAATTCTGTTTTTGGGCCTTTCTCAATATCGATGCTCGATTTCTTATAATCATAGCCGATCAATTCTATTAACTTCGAGCGAGTTTTTTCGTGCCATTTTTTATATTCTTCTTCATTTCTCGCATTAAATTGCAACATCGGGGGGTATTTCGAATAGAGTCCTTGAAGATGATTGTGAATGTTATATTTAGGACTTAAGGGGTCATATTTTGAGCTTAAGTTCAATGCTGTTCTTATTCGGTTCATCTCTTCAACGGAATAATTGGTGCTGCCCCGCAATTGGGCTTCTTCGATGTGTGGTTTTATCGTAAGATTGAAAGTATCGTTCGTTTCGATTAATTCTTCGAATATCTCATCCATGTAGATTTTTTCCGGTGGCCTATTGGGGATCGACAACAAGACAAATAAACCTTTGTCATCTTTTCCCGCCTTTGCATTGTGCAAAGTGATCTCCATAAATGTCAATTACTAATAATCCTTCAAAAACCTTTGTTTTTGTTTTTTACGTTTTTGTCAAAATATGAAAGTGAAAAAGTTACGGTTTCATTTCATATCGAAAAAAATTTATATGTGCGGTAGTATTTATGGATGTACGGGCGGAATTTTCGATGAGCGTTATCTACATGCTGAAACTTGAGCAACACGCGGAATCATATCACGATAAATTCACGGAACTCACGGAAGGGATTAATCTTAAAATTCATGATTGGATTGCACAACGGACAAGTCCGAATGCGAAAGTCTTGGATGTCGGCTGCGGGCCCGGCTCTCTTTTGAAAAAATTAGCGATTAAAGGAATCGAAGCATTTGGAATCGATCAAAATATGCAAATGGTTGCCGAAACATTGAAAATTCGCGAATCCAACCCCGATTTGAAAATCTTCGCCGATCAAAAGGATGCGCTCTCCATTCCACCAATCGAACAAGGCTATGATGCAATAACATCTACCTTTATGCTCTCAGAACTTCGCTATTTCGAGAGATTGGGCTTTATTTATCATGCATGGGATCGTCTCAAACCCGGCGGCTTTCTGTTTCTTGCTGAAGAGTTTATTCCAAAATCCTTTGCCCGGATACCCTTCTATCTAAAAAGATGGTGGTTTTCCAAAAAGATTAAAAATATAAATCGTCGGATTACACAACCTCTTTCGAACAATGTGGAAGAAATGTGCACAAAAATAGGTTTTACTAACGTCGATAAAAAATCTTGGAAAATGGGTGCATTCAGAGTCTATCAATTTCAAAAGCCAACAGGGCTTGCTCAATCAAACCTTTATTTACCCAACCAAAAGCCTTGGAAAGGCTTCAGAAAAGTCGCAGATTGGATGCGATGTCTTTTTACCGGACAAATCGATCATGTTTCGGTTGAACCTGGTATTTACAAAGCGGGCAATCCAGGTCCGGATTCCCTCATCATTGTGACCGCAAATTATGTGTTAACCTATAATCGTGTGATGAGCGATCTCAAAGGTATCGATGCATGGGTATTGTGTGTCGATTCGGACGGAATCAATGTTTGGTGCGCTGCACGAGGAAATAATTTTGGAAATAAACAGCTGATCGAAGCAATTAAATACTCAAAAATTCATCAATTAACCAAGAACAAAATTGCTATACTTCCGCAATTATCTGCCGGAGGAATTGCTCTTCCGACTTTACCGAAGGATTTGGAGATGAATTTTAAATTCGGGCCGGTGTGGTCGAAAGATATCAAAAATTATTTGGAAAAACAATCCATGAAGAAAACAAGACTGCAATCAATAGTGAACTTCGATCTTTCTAAGAGATTAGAAGCGGGCTTGTCTCATGTGTCATTTTTATTTCGGTCGTTTTTCTTTTTGCCTACAATCGCATTGTTAATCGCATCAAAAATATTCCAATCGAATTTCTTATTACCCATTATAGCGGAAGTCTGGGCTCTTCTGTTTATTACGAATATGCTATTCGCGGTCTGTTTTCCCATTTTCGACAAAATAAATACATTTTACAAGAAGGGATTATTGTATGCGCTGTTATTTTCATCCGGTTATTCTTTATATTCTCTGATTACCTTCCCCAATTTCAACGCGTTTCTATTATTGGGCGTTTTTTTGATGGTATATTGGATGTCGCTTTTTTCGGTGTTTTCATTCTCGGGATATACGATGGAAACCTCCGCTTCTGCGATTAGAAATGAATATCCAAAGTTCATCAAAATCCACAAATCCATTTTTATAATCGGTCTAATATTCATTCTTTTGGGCATTATAAGCCAATATTGGCCGATTTTGAGGTGAAATTGATGTTAAGGAAAAAAATGGAAATTCCTAAGTCTCTCGATTTGAAAAATGCAAAAATTGTTTCACAACCGATACAAAGTAAACTAAATCCATTAAAAATATCTGTAATTGCTGAGCGCTGCATAGGATGCGGCCAGTGCGCTGATGTATGTCCATTTGGGCTATTCGAAAAAAATGATAAAAAATATGTTGTTTCGGCTCCCGAACGCTGTATAGAATGTTCCGCTTGTAAAAGAAATTGTCCAGTTAACGCAATTATCATGAATGAAGTGGTTGGATGCGGTTGTTTATGGGACGTCGCAAAACGAAAAGGGCCAAAAAATGCTTGTTGTTAATAAAATACCGGAGAAGCCCGCGGCCTTTAATCATATTTTGATTTGACATTCACTTTTTTAACCAAATCTTTCTGAAATAATTAGTTTTGCCAATGGAAAAATTTATTTTTCGAAACCCTTCGTAGTGTGGGTCACCAAATTTAAATTCGGCTGTTATATGGATTTTCATACCAAATTTCACAAATTATTTATAAATAGTGTGCGTAAATTTCAATGAAATTATATATATGATGGATCTTGGTAGTACAATGCTTCTTATTGAGGCATTTGTTGTTAAATTTCATGGAACGAACGAACATAAAGGAAAAAAAACCGCTATTCCGAATTTTAAAGGAGTTCAAGCCGGTTTTTTTGTTTCTTCCGCTTATTCTGCTGATGGCTTCGGATGATGCGACTCTTATCATCAATCAAATGCTCTTTCTTGCCGATTTCAATCTGGGCTCTCAGTTCTCGTTGATGGGCGCGCTTGTAGGAATATCTCAGATAGTACGTGCGTTTTCGACGTTTTCATTTGGGTATTTATCTGATAAATATATCCGAAAGAATCTCTTGTTGATTACTGGAATAGGGTGGATAATTTCTTCATTTTTGGTGGCTTTGTCTCCTTCTTTTGTATTCGTATTTGTATTTCGAATCATCGCTTCTTGTTTTGCGGGAGCTTCGGGGTCGATTGCTCTGAGTCTATTAAGTGATCTGATAAGTTCGGATAACAGAGGAAACAGTTTTGCCGTTTGGACCTTTATCACCACAATAGGAGTCGGCATCGGTGCCGGTCTTGCGGGTATTTTTAATGTTATCGATTATAGTTATCCGGAATGGGCGTTGACATGGGAGCAGAAAATACAATGGTTGCGAGACACTTATCCCGTTGGAATTGGCTATTGGCGATATCCTTTCTTTCTTTTTGCCGGGCTCGGTCTTCTATTTCTCATTTTGGTGTTTTTCTTGAAAGAGCCAAAACGGGCAGCAAAGGAAAAAGTGCTTTCGGATATACTGGAAAATACGGAAGTCGACTATTCAAAGTTTTACAATATCAAATTCGGAGATTTGAAGTATATTTTCGTTCGGAAAACCAATTTCTGGCTTATTTTCAACTTTTTGGATACTTTTCTCACCGGACTCATTCTTACCAATATTTTTTCATGGCTTGTCGGGGAATTGGGCTTTGTATTAACAAATCCCGCAAACTATGCCTTTATCGCCTTATTATTCATTCCAATTCTTTTAGGCACGCTGATCGGAATGTTCTTATGGCCCACCAAGGCGGATGCTGCGGTGAAAAGAGGTGATTTGGTAGGTAGAACAAAAATGGCAGTCACAGCGGGATGGCTACATTTGCCCTTTTTATTAGTCGGATTCTTGTTCGTACCGAATGCAACAAGAATGACGCTTTTCCACGATACACTGAGCGTTGATCCTTTCATATTCGGCTTGGGCTGCTTGATTATGGGTGTCGTATTAGGGATCGGAATGTCCTTGCTAATGGCGGTAGGACCACTGCATTATGCATCAATGATTGATGTGAATCTTCCGGAACATCGTGCCACAATGATCTCCGCCGCAGCATTCGTTGATAATTTCGGGAGAGCGTTCGGGAGTTGGGTCGGATTGATCATCGTTGAGTACTATGATAGTATTGGCTCAGCGTTCGCTATTACCGATGCCATCATATTTTCTGTTTGCACATTTGCTGTGGGAAGTGCATTGATGTGGCTTCCGATTTACAAGTATTCCAAGATTGATATGCCCGAAGTGGCTAATATCTTAAAAGAACGTCGTACACAATTGGAGAAATTGGTAAAAAACGACCAACATAATAACGCACAATAACCCAAATCGAACAAATTTAAATCTAAAAATCGAAAATCGATTGGTTTTTTAACGAGTTCTTTTTTACTTTTTATAATATGAGCAAAACCGAACAAAACAAACCGAGATTGTTTCCGGAATACTTCGAAATCGGAAAAATAAGCGGTGCGCCTTGCGACTTCTCCAAAGGAAAACCGACGATTCCAAGAGGCGGAGAAGATCCGCTCGAAATCTGGTACAGCGAGGATCCGGAAGAATCTGAATATCTTCAACCCGAATTTAAGAAGAATATCGATATTCGAATCCAACGATTAAAAGAAGAAGGGTGGAATCCGGAGAAACAGACATTTCTTGCGGTCACCCAATCCCATCTTGATTTGGGCTGGATGTGGCAATTTCGGCAAGGCGTTGCGAAAGCGGAATATACCTTTGAAAAATTACATCGACACTTCCAATTTTTTAGCCCGTTCTTGTTCACGGGAAGCCAACCCGCCATGTATAATTGGGTGAAATACAACTCTCCGGAAGTTTGGAAAAATGTGGTCGAAGATGTGAAATCGGGAAGGCATGAATTACAAGGCGGGTCATGGTCGGAATGCGATGGTCGAATGCCGAGCGGAGAAGCGTTGGTCCGACAAAGATTATACGGCCAACTCTTTTATGCGAAGAATTTTGGAAAACTGGCAACCATTGAATGGTTCCCCGATTCGTTCGGGTATTCCTCCAATATGCCCCAAATCTTTGCTAAAGGCGGAGTCACCGGATTCATGACGCAGAAATTAACGTCTAATAAACAAACCAAATGGCCGTTTTGGGCTTGGTGGTGGGAAGCACCCGATGGCTCTCGTGTAATCTCTTATTTAACAGGCAACCACAACAAATTGGGGCCTTTAGGCGGCTATGATGTTCCGCAAGGCGATAGTCCCGTTAAGGAATCCTATGTCAAAAGTTATCGATTATTGAAACCCGGAACCCAATTAAACGCAAACTACGAAACCAACGAACCGGAGAACTCTGAAAATGTATCGGATGAAGAACTGCCTTTTATCGGCTGCTTTTTCGGAGAAGGAGATGGCGGACATGGCCCTCAAGGCGTCGAAGTCGCGGTTTATCGTGCATTTGCAGAAAGAGGGTACGTTCAATGGAGATCGACTCAACAAATCTTTGAAGAATTATCCAAATTTGCCGATCGATTGCCCGTGTGGAAGGATGAACTCTATTACCAATATCACAAAGGATCACTAACCTCACAAGCAAGAATGAAACGGATGAATCGATATTATGAATGGACCCTTCCGAAACTTGAAGGACTATGCACTATTGCGAAGATATTGGATCCTAATGCCTTGGGCCCCGAGAGCATCTTGCACCGATTCTACACGGGCCCCAAAGATCAAATTCAAACTGCCGATAACGCGATTGAACAGCTTTGGCAGAATTGCTGTTTGATGCAATTTCATGACGTTTTGCCCGGGACCAGCTTGCCGGAAGTCTACGATGAATGCTACGAATTTTGGCACCAAGATCTGCGGTTAATTCAGAACTTGCAAGATGAAGCGCTAAACGCAATAAATACCTCGATTTTAATACAAATGGACCGAAAAAACATTATGAATTCCTTCAAATCGGGAATTCCGTTCACCGTGGTGAATTCTACAGGCGCCAGAGGCACATCCCTTGTTGAAATTCCCGCATCAAAACTCGACGGTATTGTACCGGTGGCCATATTCGACGGTTCAAAACTAATCCCGATTCAGTTCGTCCAAGCGGACCAGTGGGGATTCGAGTTGGATCTCAAACCGGATCGATATATATTTCCGCTTCACATGAATGAATGGGAAATTAAATCAGCTTGGCTATTCACCTCGCCAAAATCTGCTCCTTTGCCGCAAAATTTCTTAGATTTCTTAAGTAACTCAATGGGCAATCAAGAAAAACCATCGCCTTACAAAATTATTGAGGAACAAGGATCTATCCGCATGGTTGGGCCGACGCTCGAACTCGTATTTTCTAAAACAAAAGGTGCTTTGGAACAGATAATATATGAACGAAAAACCATGCTATCGAGAGAGATCAAACTTCAATCCTTTGTAGATAAACCCGACAAAGAATTTTCGTGGAATCTCATGCCCAATTGGTGGGACCATCCCAAAAACGATTTTAACACACCCGCTACCTTGGATGTCAAAGAAGAAGGACCCATCAAATGGACCGTTCGAATTTCAAGAAAGTTCGGTGAAAAATCGGATTCTTGGATAGAGTATTCGATAATTAGAGATATTCCGGGAATTTACATTGAAATCGGCTTGGATTTCCGCGAAACGGAGACTCTCGTGAAATTTGAAGTCCCACTCTCATTGAACACGGAATATACCATCGCCGAAGGCCCTTATTGCACAGACAAACGTAAAAATACGCCCACGGCAAACCACGACATTCCGAGATGGGAGAAATGGATGCATACGTTTGTCGCTTCAGAAGACCAAGAAAAACAGATCGGCGTTGCAATCATCAATGAAGGAAAATATGGATTTGATACCCACAATAATTGTATCGGTATTTCAGTAGTAAGAGGCCCCCAATATGTTGGAGTAAATGTTGTTGCATGGGTAAAAGAGACAAGGAAGAAAATGGAACAGATGGGGTTAGGTCAACCTCCCACACATATAGATCAAGGCAAACACTTAGTGAGATTGTGTATTTTACCCTATAAAGGCTCCATACGAGAAGGGAAGATCCACGATGCTGCCCATCGTTTTAATGCACCTTTAATCGCTTGCCTAAATAAATATGTAATAAAACAATGGAATGTGAAAGGGATTCCAACAGATCTCGATATTATGGCCAAAGAATATGAGAACATCGCCTCTGCTAATCTTGAGAGACTTCAAATTCTCAGCTGCAGTCCTCCATCTCTTGAGATCACGGTCTGCAAACCGGCAGAATCTTTACCGGAATGTATGTTATCTGTCGAATCTTCAACCATCAATCAATCAACTATGCAGCCAATTGTTCTTCGCATCGTGAACAATTCAAACGAACCCCAAACCGGAGAGATTTTGTTGAACGGAACCCTATTTGAGAAGTATTCGAAGATCATCGAGACAGACTTGTTAGAAAGACCCGTTGCAAATGGTCTGCACGTCGATATAGTCAAAGCACAAGAAGCAAATATCATAATTCGCAATATTCGATTCAAACCCCATGAAATTTTATCATTTAAGATATTGTAAACATTAAATGTTTGAAAAAACGACATTATCCATATCCCGTGCAGAACGTGGATATTCGATGGGATTACTCTTTAGTCTCACACACTTTTTTTGAAACGTTTTTTAGAATGAATTTTTTTATGTAAAAGGATCCAAACGAGCCTTTTAATCAAGTCTAAATGATTTTTTTATTTTTATTACACGCATTCGCTAATTCAAAGTCATAGATTTATTTAGCCACTGCTTGGGGCCTTCAGCCCGAACATACACGAATTCGCTCAAGAATTCAAGAAGAACCCGTATCTAACCTAATATTATATATAATTTCATAATAAATTACGCACGCTGTTTATAAATAAAGTGCGTAAATTTATGTGAGAGCATATAATTCAATACGAGATTCTTCAAGTATCACCTCAATTTTCTTTTTTCATTCTATTTAAATAAATAGTCTCCAAATGGGTAAATCCAAGAGGTATTTATTGAGCTTTTATATTTTTATGTGTATATTATCTCAGATCTATGATTCGGAATCAAAATCGCCCGCAAAAAAAGGGTTACCTATTGATGGATATTTGATTCGAATTACTTGATTCGGTGATAAAAAATGAATGAACAAAAACACACAACATTGTTTTTATCGGCAGTTATACTTTATGGATTGATTATGACAATGATGCCATATATCGTGCAAGATCAGTTCAAAGATAGAACCATTTCAAACCCAGATTTTTTAGGTGGAAGTGGTTTTACCGAAACCAGCCCAATTTATATCAATGGCCTAATAG
>CAZUTM010000008.1:49332-58011 GCA_964623665.1 uncultured archaeon | reverse complement strand
GAAAAAAACCTTCTTTATTTTGTGCTCCCCCGCTAGGGGGTTAGACAAAAAAAAGTTTCAATGGACCGAGTTATCCACGTTCAGAATATGTTGTGGATATTCGTTGGGAATGTCCCTTTCCCTTATTTTTTTATGTTTAATGTATTTTTTAAAAAACTTTCTTCACGTCTTCCGTTTTGTGATTAGAGAATTCGCTTGAATCTATCGTAGATCTTACGAATTTTGGGGTGAACTTTATAGATTTCGACAAGAAGAAGGAAAAAGAAGCGGAATTCATCATTCTTTCGGAATAACGATTATAAATTCACATTCATTAACGGTTCCTTGAACCTTGCATGCTTGTTCTTGGGCGAAACAATGCTTTTTGGTTATTTTTTCGACCAATCCGGCAAAAAGTCCCGCCTCAAAGCTGCAGAACATTGTTTCACTTTTGATATTCGCTGTTGCAATATCTTCGGAACTCTTACATCGTCCAAGAGAAAAGACGATGTGTTCATCATCCTCTTCTTTAACCTTGAATATCCCCAGATCGTATTTTTCTGCAACATGAGCCAAAAATTCGGATAATTTTGCGGTAGTTGGGGTATCGGTGAATTTCGAGCCCAATTCATGACCGATGAAATAAAAGATCGCTTCTAATTGGGATCCAATTGCATATAATGCCCCTACTTTTAAATTACCAATATCTCTTCGATTTTCTAAATTGATCTTCATTTTTTTAAGAATTTCTTCCAATAAAATCCTGTTCATTTACAAATCCTCCTTTAATAATCATTCAATTTTTATATTTCACATAACGTTCCGTTCCATTCCATCAATCCGAAAAGCGGACAGATGACAAAAAACCTTGCAGAATTACATCCACAAGTTCTTCCCTATCGATGATTTGGGAAATGCGCTGCGATCCGACAATAATTGTGGGCACCTTATTCACGCCGAATTTTTTTGCTTTTTCCAAGTCCGTTTCGATGTCGATTTTTTCAATCACAAGTTTGTTTCCGAACAGCGAGATGTTAATTTCCTTGAGCATTCTCTCGGTCATTTTGCACGGAGAACAATATTGCGAACTGAAAAAATAAATTGTCGGATACACAGTCGGATTCACTCCAATAGATCTCTATAACGCCTTTAAGGCTTTCTCAACAAGATGAGAAATAATCATTTTAAATGCATCATGAACTCGAACTCCGGTTTTGGCCGAGGTTAAACAATATCCCAGAAAATTCTTTTGTTTCACAAGCGCTTCGATACCGGAGTTATCGAACGTCGTTTCGTCAATGAGATCGCATTTGTTTGCAAATATAATCGTAGGTAATATACCACAATTCTCGGTCAAATCTTTATACCATTCATTTATATTATCAAAAGTTTCTTTACGAGTGATATCGTAAACAATAATTGCGGCTTTTGCACCGTGGTAGAATTTGGGTCGCATAAATTTGAATTCTGCTTGTCCGGCTATATCCCAGAAAAATAATCTGCATCGAATATCTTTGTTATCTCCGAGAATTTGTTCATAATGGAAAAATTGTGCACCCAGTGTCTTGATGTACTCTTTTTGATAGGATCCCTCGGTATACCGGCGGATTAGACTCGATTTTCCAACGGCCCCATCGCCGATCACAACAATCTTAAATACAAAATCTTTGGCATACGTGGTTTTTTCGCTCATTATAATCACTTTTCGATAATTATTATCTATTTTTCAAAATTAATAAGCTTGCGCGAAGCTATTTAATTTGGAGGGGTGGAAATCGATCGAAGAAGGCCTTTTCCACCTTTCTATATTAAGATTAAACAATGAGAACAAAAAAGCGAAATCATTTGTTTACTTGCCTCAAGATCGTTAAGATCAGCTCTTGAAACGCATCTTCGACTTGATGACCTGTTTTCGCACTTGTAAACATATGTTCCATGTGGTTTTGGGATGCAAATGCTTTTACTTCTTCCTCTTTAACGGCAATGTCGTCCAAATCAATCTTATTACCGATAAGCAAAATGGGTGCATCAGGCCTCAAATCTTTGAAACTGGTAATCCATTCGCTGAGTACCGAGAAGGATGTACGATTAGTGACATCAAAAACGGCGAGAGCACCTTGGGCGCCTTCAATATAAAGCTTCCGAAGGTTTTGGTACGAGTCTTGACCACCAAGATCCCAAATTTGAACGGAGATCGAATTGCCATCTATTGTAAGTTTCTTTTTTAAGAGATTGACCCCAAGGGTTGATTTGAAATCTTTGGAAAACCGATTTTCGATCCACCGGTAGACCAAACTCGTTTTCCCGACACCGTAGTATCCGAGCAAGCATATTTTAAAAATATAATCGTTCCCCATGTTTACTCCCCTTTTCCTCCGGATCTTCAAATCTACAAAGCAAATACATATGTATAAAAAAACGGTGAATGAATATATTATTTTAAAACGATGAGTATAAAATCGCTTTGCGGTGCAATCATAATTTCGCCCGATTGGGTCTCAATTTTCACGAAATTCAGTTCGCCCTCGCCTAAGGCTTCGGTGACTTTTTTGGTATATCCGATCACTGAAGTGATATACGCTGCAACGTCATCGGCCATCGCTTGGTTTAATTCTTTGGATCTGCCGATGGGAAACCCGGAGGTATCGCAAATAAGAACGCCTCGAGTTCCGGGATCGGCTTCAAACTTCGAAATAATCGCTTTTATTCCTTTTGAATCAATCATAATGAACCCTTCAAATGTGTGAATATTCTATGATAAAACTTAGCTTTTCAATCTTAAATAGGTTTTGAGTTGCATCGGTGATGGGTATTGGTGGCTAAGGATCGATGCCAAGCGCGATGTTTCCCCATTGCCAATCGTACCATGCCGGCCTAAGTGAGATTTCGGATTGGGATTTATTGATTGAAATTTGTATGGTTTTGATGCATTCCACGAGTCTCTTAAGCGAAAATGAATTCATGATAATTTCTAAAGTGGGTGCTCCGATTGAAAGGCTAATGGGCTCAATTGTTTTCAAAGAGAAGGATTTAACGACCAATTCGGAGGGGTTCATGGCGAGTTCGGGGTGTTGAGCGATGAGATCGGTTTGCTGTTTTTTATTTTTTTTGTTCGGAATAACTCCGGATCCGCAAACATCAAAGATATGGCAGACTTCCGGAAGAGTTTCGATAATTTGGAGGGCTTGTCTTCCCGCTTTTAGGCCTTGTTCGAGTGTAGGCCCAGAAATAAAAAATGTAGCACCGCAAACTCCAATTTCGATGAATTGATCCTCGATTTTTATCAAGCCGCCTAAAAGAAGAATATTGTAGGACGTCCCCACGCTTTTATTTTTTATATTTCTCGAAGACTCTTGATCTCCTTCAAAGATCGGAGCTAAACTCAAAGATTTGCAAAAAGGGCCCAGATCTATCTTGCTTTCTTCGGATTTACGTTTGGCAGCAGTATAGATCGAAACCGAGGGAATCGGTAGCAACGCATCCCGCAATCGCTTCTTCAATGCGGAGATTAAAATCATTTTTTTTTCGTTACATGTCTCTTCAGCACCCAAGGCTTTGAAATCACAGAACTCCAAAATATTTTCAATATACTCCCGGGGTGTGGGGGTAGTTCTTCCTTGAAAGGGAGTCTTTGCTTCGGCCCAAGGAACCCAAATATGGAGAATCGCACCGTATCGGTTATCCGGAGTCTCATCGGGATTTTTTCGTTGATCTAAACCGAGTTCATATTGCCCGGTCAAGAGTGTTGTGCCGCCCGTAAATCTGTGAATCACTTCTTCTCGCAGTAATTGATCGGGACATGTAACAAGCAATCGAACCCCAATTCCGAATAAACATTCCATCATTTGGCTTGCGACAATCGAATCACTGAAGGATTTCATTTTTTTCCTCACATTGAAAATAATTGCTATACAACAAGGAAGCAAGCTATATATTTTTGTTTTCGCTTATAAACGTAGTGAACGAAATGTTTTTGGCGGGAATGTTATTGAAGATCGAACCGAACAAAGAGATTCGGGAATACAGTTTTTATCAAACCGAAAAAGTAGACTATGATAAAAAAGCGATCGTGGGAAAAATCAAAGAATATTTTATCAGCGATCCCGAAGCGCGCACCGAATATCTCTTTCGCTACCAAGGGAAAAAGATCATAGCAAGGAAAGTGGAGTTAGGCAAGCCGGAATTGTTATATATCTATTGTTTAATTATGGACAAATCATCGTCTTCCGAATTATTCTTAATCGAGAAAGAAAAGGACCTTATATTTTTATCCGGCGCCATTGAAAAGGGCAATACGGTCGATTCAATGAAAACGATCGTGGAAAATAAGGCGCATATTATTGAAAAACTGCATTCGGTCAAAGCGCTTACCACCGATGTCACCAAAAAAGCGACCGATTTAATCGAGAATGATAAGATTAACGAATACCAAAAATTGCTAAAATTAACTCAAGAGCTTCCGATGAAAATCGTTGATAATGTGAAAAAAGCAGAAGCTGCCGTGATTGAAAAGAATTACCGTGTTGCGGAACGTTCATATAAAGATGCTGCGGATATGTCGAATCAGGTCTATGAATATGCCTTGGCGGAGTTCCTCAACAAAAAAGCGGATACAATCGGAGAACTTCCCAATTTGGAAAAAGAGATAAAAAACAATTATTCGGAAATCGTGAAAATCCAAGGAATTGTATCCAAATGGGATTTAACCCTGTTTGACAAAGCATATACAAAAGTTCAAAACCTCATCAAGGCGTTCGACCAATTGGAAAACGATGAAAAAATTGACAAACTCCAAGAGCTATCTGACGAATTAAACAAAGCGAGAGATCTTTCCAAGAAACTCGAAGAAAGTGAAAAGATTATCTTTAAGAAGATCGAAGAAAATGCGTTGAACTAAACTAAATGCAGAAATGTATGTTTGAATTTTTATCCTTCATCATATACATTTTTTCAGTTGATTTTCATTATTGACCAGGTGAATTAGATGGATGCAGAAAAAGATCGCAAATTTCAAATGAAAAAGCAGAAGATCCTTGATGAAATTGAATCAATCAAGCGCATGAGAGCTCTCGGCATCCATCCGCTTGATGCGGTCGATGAAATGATGGAAATGATGGTTCAATTATTGAAGACACGAATATTGAAGGAGTCTCCCAATGCAACCGAAGAAGAGATCAAACAGAAAATGAGAGAACTCATTGATTTGAATTTAAAAGTGCGTAATAGTTCGAGGCGGAGGCAAACACATGATGCTAAATGATTTTATTATTAGAGTAATCAACGCTCTTAACGAATCTACAATTAAATATGTGATTGTTGGAGGCGTTGCATTGATTTTAACCGGAAGAACCAGGACTACCATAGATTTGGATTTGATAATTGAAAACCGAAAAGATAAAGTTAACAGATTAATTCATGCATTGGAACAACAAAATTTTGATATTGATAAACAACAGTTGGAATATGCAATGCGCGAAAAGCATAATATGTCAATATTCGATAAGAGTTCAATCATGCGAATTGATCTTAAAATTGCATATGGAGAAGATGATGTATACGCGCTAAATAATTCAGAAGTTGTATATTTCAAGGGAATTCAAATTAAAATACCTACAATTGAACAGATCTTGTATTCTAAATTAATATATATAGGCAATATCGATGATTTAAGCGATGCAGACTTGATTGATATTACGGATATTCAAGATTTTATTATCACATTCAAATCTAATAAACATAACATTGATTTGAAATCATTAAAAAATCGAATTCATGAGAAAGGCCATGGGAAAACCTTGGATCGGATTCTTAAACTAATTGATTAATTTTAAAAATCGCCAAGACATGAAACTGCGCACATAAATGTGCCTAATGGCTGTGAGCAAATAATAAAATGCTGAAACTATGCATAAAAATGTGCCTAATGGCTGTAAGCAAATAATGAAAGGCTGAAATTATACACAAAAATGTGCCTAATGGCTGTAAGCAAATAATGAAAGGCTGAAACATAACTTTGAAATGTGCTTAGTGGTTTTGATGAGATGCTTCTTCTTGCGAAAGGGAAAATATATAATCTCCGATATAATTAATCAGCGATGCGGCTAACTCGAAATCTGACCGTTCTTTGCCTTTCAATCCTTTAACCAATATTTCGAAGTTATGAAGGGTGGCTTCAATCATTGTGTTCAAATTTGTTCGGATCGTAATTGCCGGATTTGTAATCTCGAAATCCCGGAAAGTGATATCGCATTTATTCAGTTCAAGACCAAATTTGTGTTTATCTTCAACAATGAACAAAATTCGTGTCACAAGATTCAGACATTCTTCATTATCTTGCCTAATCTCATAGTAGTATGACTTCTTTTTGCTGAATTCATCAACGAGTTTAAAAAATGCCTTGATTTGCTCGATTCGACCTTGCTCTTCATCCGATAACAGTTTAAAAGATTTCATGTTATCCTTATTCAATGCCATAAGAACCCCGAGACTCGAAAACCCATCATATCTTTTATACGTTTCGCTATTTTGGATTAATCAAGGCTGATGTTTAGTATTTCAAATTTTTAAAATTAAGTTATAGCGCTTTTTTTGTTTCTTTATTTTACAGCCTGTAAAGATGGGATTTTTTATTCGCTTTGGTTTTCTTTTCCCGATTTTCATATGTTTCTTCTGTGAATACAAAGATTTCGTCCAAATTATTTCCATTAACAGGTTGGTGCAATTTAATTTGGACTCGAAACGGGCTCTTTTCTAAGCCTTTGGGGGTTTCTTCCACTTTCTTTTGTTTGTAGATCAGATCTTCGATGGTTTGGTGAAAATAAGTTTCCGAGTCTTTTGAGCCTTCTACGATGATATCCATACCTTTTTTTAAGATTCCATTGTTGATATATGCGGTTCCGTAGCCGGTAGTCGGGTCATAAGATTCAAAATGCCCCATTTTGATAGGTCGCCAATGGGATAAATTTGTTGGACTTTTGTGCTGGTGATCTTCTTGTGTAGCCCGTTTGAAGTAAAAGCCGGTGGTAAATCCTCTATTATATTCTTTTTTCAATTCTTCGGCAAGCTTCTTGGCCAAATTTCGCGAAAAATTGCCTTCGTAACTGGCTTGAATAGCCTCACGGTATGCTTTCGTAACCACTTCAACATAATGCGGGCTTCGCATTCGGCCCTCTATTTTGAAACTATCGATATTCGCTTCAATTAATTCAGGTATGTGCCAAATCATGCAAAGATCTCTTGAATTCATGAAACGTTGGCCATCGTATATGTATTCATTATTTTCTTCATCTATTACTCGCCATTGACGTCGGCAAGGTTGAACGCACCGGCCTCGATTGGCGGAATATTGTTCGGATTTGCATGCATCTTGTGAAAAATAGCACCGACCCGAAATCGAAGCGCACATGGCTCCGTGCACGAATACTTCGATACCACATTTGGTCAATTTTGTTTTAATTTCTTTAATCTGTTCCAGCGAGCATTCACGTGCAAGAACGATACGATCGGCACCCAATCTCTCATAAAATTTCGCTGAAAGTGAATTCGAAACATTTGCTTGCGTAGAAATATGAAACGGAATACCGATTTCTTTGGCAAACTCAATCGCTGCCAAATCATGCACGATTAGCGCATCGATCTCGATGGAATGAGCAAATTCAACGAGCTTTTTCAAAGCAGATAGCTCATTTTCGTAGATTAAAATATTGGTAGTGAGATACGCTTTCTTGGCTTTATCGTGGAGCAAATGAACCGCCCGCGTGAGAGATTCCTCATCGAAATTGTCTGATTGCATCCTCATGTTGAAATCTTGGTAGCCCATGTAGAATGCGTCGGCATATTGGATACCCGCCTTGATAGATTTGATATTTTTAGCCGGAGCGAGCAGTTCGACTTTTTTCATCGAAGATCAACTTTAGAAATGATGAAAATTGTAAAAAACTTACGATTGCTTCAAGAAAGCGCGAATTTATTCCTTTTCTTCGAATTGGAAATAGGAGTGAACAAAACTCATCAAAAAGGGAGGAATTCCGATAAGGAAAAGCAAAAATCCGAACCAAAATGGCGAAATGAGGCCCAATATGGCAGATCCTATAATTGGCCCCACGATCTGCGAGAACGAATCTAAAGAGGAAGAGATTCCCATGATTTCTCCTTTTCGCTGTTTAACCGATTTTGCTAAATATCCGTTCATTACACCCCGATCGCAAGATGCTGCAAAAGATATCATGATAATAATGATTACAAACGAATAAATGTCGCGTGCAAATGCAAGCCAAAAATACGAAATGATAAAGACCAAAAATCCAATGAGTAAAGTAATCCGCTCTCCAAGTTTTCGCAACATCGGGACAAAAATGGTAAATCGAATGGTGACCCGGAGAATACCCGAAATCGTGAGCAATAGACCCATTAATTGAGCCGTGATATTTAACACCAGAGCGCTGAAAAGCGAAACAGAGGTATTGAAGATAACAAATGAAAGGGTTTGAAAGCCCCACATGATTAAGAAAAAGCGAGGTAATCGTTCTCTCCACAATGATTTTAATTTCGGCTTTGAATTCGATGTGGCCTTTGAAGCTGTTTGTTGGTTTCTTTTGTATTCTTTATTCTCGTGTCCTTTCACCGCAATTTGGCTCGATGAAGAGTCTTTATTCTCGTGTCCTTTCACCGCAATTTGGCTCGATGAAGAGTCTTTATTCT
>CAZUTM010000008.1:8242-49232 GCA_964623665.1 uncultured archaeon | reverse complement strand
CGTGTCCTTTCACCGTTTCTTTGTGCAATGTTTCTTTGAAAAACACTGCGGTTAGAGTGAAAGCGGTTAGGCTCAGAAAGGAGGCTGCAAGACCGGGTGCGATCAAACCGTATCCGATCAAGATCCCTCCGATTCCGGGCCCGAATATGGCAGATAGATTATGCGCAACCCCGACATTGGACATTTCTTCGGCAAGATCTTTTGGTTTTACGCGATCAGCGACCGCAGCTCTGGCGGCGGGAAAAATCCCTCCAAAAAGCCCATCAATGACTCTGGAGACGAGAATCATGATAATATTCGTGCTGAATGAAAGCATCAAAAAACCGAATAATGTTCCCATCTCACAAATGAGTAGGATCGGTTTTCGGCCGAATCTATCGCTTGCCTTTCCCCAAATTGGCCCTGTAATAAATCCAAAAAAGGCATTTATAGATAAAACGATACCGATCAACCAAGTATCTATTTGCATCTCGAGCAAAATAAACGGAAGAAAAGGAATCATCAATGTAAACCCTAAAATGTCAACGAAGATCGAAATCCATAGCGGAAAAAGTTCCGGGTATTTCGATTTCCTTCTTTGGGCTTCCATATATTATCAAGACTTTGTGAACATAAAAGTATCACGTTTTATTCAATAAGGAAATCAAAAAATTGCGTTCTTATTTATTCTTCCGAACCGTTTGGTCATTTCGCATAAAAATAGAACAACGAGCAAAATCGGCAGTTAAAAAAAAGTGAAATTTGTAATGGATTAAAGCTCTTGGCCCACGATATCCTTGACCCGAGCTCTGAGCGTAACTTCTGTGATTTTGGCTTCATTTGCAATCTCGATTTGAGTCTTCTTATGTTTTAATCGCTTGCAAGCAATATACAAGTATGCAGCAGCAACTCCTTTCGGGTTATGCCCGATGAAACGTTTTCCGGATTTGCGTTGTTCAACGAATTGTGAGATTGCTTCTTTTATAACCGGCAATTGTAAATTCAATTTATTTCCGAGCGCATAGATGATCAGCGGTATATCATTGTTGAACGAATATTTCAAGCCCATTTCCGGAAGGACTTCTTTTGTGATGAGTTGAATCGCCGTTATAATGGTGCGTTCCGGAACCATGGATGCTTCTACCACATCGTCGAATAATTTTACAAACCGGCTGACTCTAATTGCGATGTATGTGGCTGCGGCAACAAATCCGTTAATCGACCGGCCCAGTGTTAAATGTTTTTCCGCCACTTTGGTATAGATCATTTCAGCGGTATCTCTAATATGCCTGGGGAGATTCAAGTCATCGGCGAGTTTCTTCATTTGGGGTTTTGCTTCGGCCAAATTTCTTTCAATGCTTCCGATGAGGGATCCTTGAATTTTTGCGAGGCGGTAGAAACGGCCTTTGAGCTTCGGCTCCATGTTGCTGACATCAGAACCCATATTTCCGACGGTTGTTCTGGGGCCAAATTTGCGCCATGCGGACTCATTGGTTTTTTTTGTGGCGATATCTTCGGCGTTGTAAATCGGTGCGCCTTGATCCACAAAAGTCCGTCCAAGATCCGCCCCGCATTCTTGACAGAACCTTCCTCTCGGATCTACGACAATACGCGGGTTATCACAGCATGGTTGATCCGCGTTTTTTAATTCTTCCGTGAGTTTATTTCTTCGAAACATTGTAATCACCAATAGTTTTTTCCCTTGATGCGGGGCGCTCCTTTATCCGTAGATTAGGAGTCATAATCATTAAGAGAGAAGGGCTATTTAAAGCTTGGTAGAGGAAATGATTTCGGTCAAATGCTACGCGGGATTTTACTCCCGCTTGAAAGATTTGACACAAATATTCATTTGAATTCCTTTGCAGCAAATGAATTTCTTATTTGATTGTCTTCAACAAAGCCAAAAACGTAGGAGAAATCACACCGTTTGGTTCGATTGATGAATTATCCATTCTCTCAAGACAATCAATCATCGGGTTAAATGGAAGAAAAAAGGAGTGGTTAATTTGAAGGAATGAAAGCGAATCAAATCATTTCAAGAAGTGCAGAGACCCGGGTTTTCATTTGTTCCCGACCTTCGCCTATTTTATTGAAACTTAACAATGTGCTTGGGATTCCTAATTCGCTTAATAATTTTTGTTTTAGAAGGGTGTAGTTTATGGTATAGGAATGGCAGCCAAACGCTTGATTATATATTACGCCTTGTACGTCTAAACGCTTTGCGGTTTCGATTTGCCTTTTTGTATATTCTTCATTGCCTCGATAGTGGAAATCGAAATAGGATTGGATATAGTCAGCGTAGTTTTCTATCATGTTTCCGGTGGTTTTGATGGGATCCATAAACCCGATTTGGTACCAATCAGCATATACAATTCGTGCACCCGATTCTTGGACTAGATCTTCGATATAGGAATCGTAACCTCCGTAACGTGTAGCGAAAAGTATTTTTGGTCGATGGGATACATCTACGAATTCCGAAACCATTTTATTTTTTATTTCTGCTGTTAATTCTTTCATAATTTTTAAGAATAATGGAAGATCGGACATATAATCTTGAAACGCTATTTCGAAAAGCACAATCATTTGTGCAAATGTTTTTGCGTTGCACGGATACCGGTCGCCGGCTTGGACGTTGAACACAAGATAATTGTAAATTTCTTTGAGTTCTTGCGTCATCTCGCAAGTTCTTTGGAGGTGAGTATTGGAACAAGATTCTCCGCTGAGTTTTTCCAACTTAGCAATCGCTTGATTGATTTCTTCGATAAGTACCTTGCGAGCATTGGGAAGGTGACTCGGGATAGGCGACAGCGAAATCACCGGGACTTTTGTTGATAATTCTTCAATTTCCATGGTTGAATTCCACGAAGAGCAGCGGATCGGGAAATTGAACTGGGCATTAAGATTCTTCGATTTCTGCATATATGCCCCGGTAAGAAACTTCAATGCAAAACATGCGTCAGATGGGAGATATTGTTCTCCAACTTCGCTCATTTCGTTGTATTTCTCATTGATAGATTGGGAGATATCGTTTATGATGTTATTTATCTGAGGGGCCGAGATCGATTTTGCAAGCAGAAGCGATTTGCTCAAGATTTCTTTTCCGAAAAGAATATTTCCAAGGGAAAGCGCGGAAAGCACTGCTGATGCTCTAAATTTTTGCATGCGAATCGGATAGACAGGGATGCATCCCGAAGCCCAGATAAGTTCGTTTGCTGGGTATGCGGTGCCCACCAACACCTTATTTTGTTTGAGTTTTAAATCTTTGAGTTTTTCTCGGCCATAGAAGGTCTCAACACCTAATTGAAGGAGCGAAGCGAGTGAAATCATATCTTTATGCGATTCCATTTCGGTATTTCTTTTGAATTTCGCGTCCTTTTCCTTTTGTAATGCTTCTTCATCGATTTCATGTTCATTATTATTTTTTTCCATTTTCCGCTATCAACTCCTTGAATGCTTCGATCCGGGTTCGCAACTGGCCCGAACTCGAGGAAAAATCTCTTTCGAGAGATAAAAATGCGATATTATGTTCTTTCATTACGGATTTTAAGCGATCTCTGCGGTTTCCATACACCTCACAGAATTTTAGAATATAATAAATGACACCGGATGCTTGCGTGTCGGATATATGATTCAATAATCTTTTTTCGAGATGTATCTCGGAATCCTCTATCAGATGCGGTGAGCCTTTATTTTTTTTAAATGATTCGGCTAAGATCATCAAGGGGTCGATACCATCACTTTCCATTTCCGTGTCCACCAAACTTGAAGAGAAGTATGAGCCATCCCAAGTATCAAACAGCGCAACCTTAAGGCCACACTCTTCGATAAGATCCACAATGTCATCATCAACAAAAGGTTGACATCCGGAAAATACGACTTTTGGTCTTGAATCCCGATCTTCTACATCCAAGGGAACAGAAGGAGGTAATTCTTTGTAGTAAGGCCCAAACATAGCGGTCCTCCATATATGATTTATTTTTTCCTTCGCCGGCATCGAACTCGAATTGATTTGCAATAACGAAAAGCGAATTTGATTATATACTTTAATAGAATCCCACAGTTGTTTCGACTCAATTGGGGATCCCGAAATCGCTTCTAATTGTTCCTTGAACCGTTTGAGTTCGTGGTAAAATCCATCAACATGTGCATTTGTGTTTTTGAAAGGAATAAAAAATGGTATCGTTGGCTTATCAAATTTTTTACTGATTATCTCGGACGCAAACAAATCCGCATTACAATAATTAGAACAAATATAATAATCGATCATCTCTAATATGCGGTATTTATGGTCGGATTTTGCACTTTCAAACATGCCGAGAACGGAATTGGCCCATGAACAGCATGAAGGTGTTAGATATTCTTTTCCCATTGCGAATAATTCATCGCTTCCGTTAAACATGATTTTCAACGGGATCAATCCCGCTGCGTGAATGAGTTCAATGGGAATGAATTCATGTCCGATGAATGCAATGATTTTTTTTCCATTGGCTTTCTGTTCCAAAATAAATTGTTCAATCTCTTCGTGTAACATTTTTTTCCCTTTTGCTTTCTTTTATTTTCGATTAGCGCGATGCTTCTCTCCCTATTCTTTAATCCAGTTTATTTTCAAACCCCAATAGTGCGGCGCCGATTGCACCGGTCATCTGCGGCAGTTCAGGAACTGTAATCTTCATTTTGAGGTGTTCCTCAAGTTTAGTTTTTACAGCAATATTTTTGGCCACGCCTCCGCAGAACACCAAAGGTTCGGACACACCCACACGCTTTGCCATTGATGCGACTCGCTTTGCTATACTATCGTGAATACCTGCAATTATATCTTCTTTTTTTGCACCTTGAGCAAATAACGATATTACTTCGGTCTCGGCAAAGACCGTGCACATGGAACTGATAGGTTCGACTTTCTTTGCACCAAGGGCAATTTTTCCTAACTCATCTAATGGCGTTTCAAGTGCTTTGGCCATGATCTCCAAAAACCTTCCCGTTCCGGCCGCACATTTATCGTTCATTTGAAAATCCAAGACTTTACCGCTTTTCGGGTTGATGATCATCGCTTTGGAATCTTGACCCCCGATATCTATTATCCCTCGAACTTCCGGCACGAAGTATTGGACGCCTCGGGCATGAGCGGTTATTTCCGTAACTTTCTTATCCGCGAAATCTATCGTATAACGGCCATAGCCCGTTCCTACGACGAGATTAATATCTTTCCGAGTGAGAGCCATTTTTTCCAGCATTCGTTCAAACATCATTTTTCCAACCGCTTTAAAATCATGGGTGGAACGCTCCACATCGGTATAAATCACCTTTCCATCAGCCACCAAAGCCACTTTGGTCGAAAGCGACCCGATATCGATACCGCAGACTTTCATGCATCTATAAAAGTCGGGCTTGCATAAAAACACAAACTGAAATTTTTATGGACACTCAAAAAAATACGAAAATCGACAATATTAGGTGAAAGCCATGCAAATATATTTATTTTTGAAAAAATATCATAGATATATGGATAGATTGGAAACGATGGTAGCCGAAGCGCTTGTCGAACACGCAAGATATATTGATCAGAATATCAAGAATGTTGTAAATGCCATAGATTTGTGGCTGAAATGCGATCCGAAAGGCACGCAAGATATGGTCAAGAAGATTCGGGAAACGGACGAAAAAGCGGGAACGATTAAAAATCGTATTTTGACCGATGTTGCTGAAGCCAAGGCTTCCTTAAGCCGAACCGATTTCTTACGATTGATATTACAACTGGATCAAGTAGGGTCATATTCGGAGGGGGCCGCGGTTCGATTGGGTTTGTTATCAGAGAAATTTTGCTTGACCGAAAAAGATGAGCTCCGGCCGAGGTTCAAGAAATTGGGAGACGCTTTTCTGAGAATGGGAGAAGCATTGAAGTTCACAATTAAATCCTTGAATTCCAGCATGGATAAAATCAATATGTTCTGTGAGGATATCGGAAAGATTGAGAAGGAAGTGGATTCGATTTATCGGGAAATGGAATTTTATTTGTTTTCCAGACAGGATCTAGATATTCGGTTGATTTTCTATATCAGAACCGTAGCATTGCACATCGAAGAAGCAGCCGATAACATTGATGCGATTACGAATTCGGTTCGTATTCTTGTCTCGAATCGAGGCTTGTGAATGGATTTTACTACTTTATAACTTTTTTTTCCCTTCTCAAGATACCAGAATTCGGCGATTAAACATAAAAAATAGTCCGAAAAAACGTTTTCCTTTACAAAGTTATTCACGCTCTGAACAGAACATGTATATTCGTTGGGAATTCCCATATCCTTTGGAAACTTTTTTTGAAGCGCTTTTTGGCCGTTTTTTCAATGTTTATATAATTTCATTGAGATTTACGCACTTTATTTATAAACAGCGTGGCGAAATTCAAATGAGGTTATATATACCACCAAAAATAAGAAATAGAACGAAAGATTTTGTAAAAGCATGGAAACAATCCCCGTTCCGAAAATTCCGATAACGGCCTATCTTGTTGGGAATAAAGCCATCGTATATAATTCTGACGAGGGTTCTTTTCTCTATTCTTCGGGAGGCTATTTCGGAGCGCCTTTGGGTATAAAAAAGCCGAGAGGAAATCATTTTGATAAACCTCTTGAACTTTCGCTCTTTGAAACCGTTTATTTAATGGAAAAAGGGATCATAATCGTTAAAACCAACGAAGACGCGGCGGTTAGTAAAGAAGAAATTGTTAAAGTCGGAACCGGAATTGAGCCACAATTTTCCGATAAATATGATATCTATAAGGATCTGCGGGACAAGCGATATGTTGTGAGGCCCGGACAAAAATTCGGAACCGATTTTGCAGTGTATATCGAAGGTCCGGGAAAAGACCATTCGCCGTATGTTGTTCAAGTGTTTCCGAAGAATTCGATGATTAGCGCATTGGATATTGTTCGGGTGGGCCGGTTGGCGACCACGGTGAAAAAGAAATTCGTGATCGCGGTGGCTGCCACATTATCTTATTATGTTTTTAATTGGAAGAAACCGTAAAACGAAAAGAGGATTTCTCATGCATATTAATTCACATTATTTATTGGGAATGATTGTGGGCATCACCGCGTATTATTACTTTCAATATCCATTTATCATAATTCTTTTAATCGTTGGCGCTGCGGTGGCGCAAGACGGGGATTTTTTATTATCAAAATGGGCCCCGCTTAACAATCACCGTCGCTTATTCACCCATAGCATTTGGCCAACCGTTTTACTCTTTCTCATCGGTATTCTGATGAATGTTTCTTGGATAATTTTCGCGACCATCTCGGTGTTTACGCATGTATTGGTGGATATGCTTGATTGGGGCTTGAATTTGTGGTATAACGGAAAGCTCATCGGGATTGCTATATTGCTCCCGCAAAAGGATACAAACCAACTCGATTTACCATCCATGGGCTATTATTATCGAAAATTCTTCTTCACCGATACCTATATGAGTTCAAAGGGTTTTTTATTGGCAGATCTCGGGCTTTTATTATTAACCATCGTCCTAATGGTGATCACACAATTTCCATGGGTATTTTTAATGTTAGGTTATATTATTGCATGGGCATATCATCTTCACGCATATATAAGCGAAAAACGAAAAAATTTTGAGTTATTAAAGAATAGAATCGAAGATAAAAAAAAGTATCTATAAAATTAAGGACGTGAAAAAATTGTCAAGCGGAAAAAAAGGTATGAGCACAAAAAAGCATTGGGAAGATATTTTCCGGTATTCGGGAGACTATGTGGATATGATTCTTCAAGTGCTCGATGCGAGGAACCCGATCGGAACCCATAATATAAAAATTGAGACTTTGATGAAAGAGAAAAATCCCGATATCAAAATAGCCCTCGTGCTAAATAAAATCGATCTCATTCCGAAGCGGATTGAAGAAAAATGGGTGAAATATTATCAAGATAGAGGATACACAATTTTTCCCATTTCGGCCCGACACAGTAGAAACATAACAGAACTAAAGAATTATATGAGAGATGCCGCGGGAGAAGAAGTTATTAACGTATTAATCACAGGATATCCGAATTCCGGTAAATCCACATTGATATTTGTGCTTGCGAAAGGAAAGAAAAAGGTGGGAATCTCGAGTATTGCAGGCTATACAAGATCTGTACAAACCTTCAAAATAAGCGACCAGATCTATCTTATAGACTCCCCGGGAATTATCCCGCTCGATGAGTCAGATGAAACGGAGATGGCCATTAAAAGCTGCATGAATGCAGATAAGCTTGAAGACCCGATGGCGGTGGTCGAATTTATTGTTTCCTACGTTCCGAAAAGGCGAATTGAGAAAGCCTATGAAGTAGAACTTCCGAATAATTACACCGAAGAAGATTTGATCGAAATTTTGGGTAAAAAATATAATAAATATCTTAAAGGCGGGATCATCGATGAGAACGAAATCATTAAGATGATAATTCGGGATTGGCAACAAGGAAAAATTAAATATTATTTTCCACCGCCGAACGAGACGGATGAAGACTAATTAACTCCATTTGTTTTCAATTTAATGATTTTTATATATTTTCTTTTTTTTCTTCAAGATCCCGCTGTTTTCTTTCGAATAATTTATAATCCATAATCCCTTCCAGCATATTCTTGAATTTTTCATCGTTTATAACATCCAATTCTCTTTGCGACACATCCATGTAGTGAGAATTTATTAGAGAATCCTTTCCTTCAATAAATTTGTAGGTTTTAAGCATAACATCATAAATATCAGCATTTGAATCGTATAATTTCAGAATATTCATCAATTCAGAAAGAAGGTCCGCATAATATTTCAGATGAGCTTTGACTGCCACCCGATCATCGACATTTGTAATTCCAAAATAAAAATCTGAAAGTACTCTTCGCGAATGTGATAATTTAGAAATGTTTTTTGATAATTGATTGATTGCAGTATCTTTTTCAGTGTTATTTTCAATTTGTGAGATAGAAAATAACATCTCAGCGATTGTAGACAAGATATTGTTGCAATTCTCAATCATTTGGAAGATGGCATTCGAATCGCTCATAATTTCCACCTCTATAGTGAAATCTTAAGAAATTTGTGTATATAAGTTTAATTGCTATAAAAAACAACCCAGATTTTTTGATTCAATCTCCATATTCAATGGGTATTTCCAGATCTTTTTTGATGAAGCCCCAAAATTTTTTTTCTATTGAAATAATGAACCCTTTAACCCCGCGATATGTTTTCTTATCGTTGATCCGAAAAGGATCAAGAACCAAAGCCACCCAATCTTGATATATTTTCATGGCGTTGGAGTGAAATAATCGATCGGTAGCACTCATGTACAATGAACGCGATCCTCCAAACGGATGGGAGTGGAACCAGCCAACAAGCGATTGATTTGCTTCAGCATGCTTTTTTATTTCCAAGCCCATAATTTCATAGTCGGAATCGAGGAATTCTGCATATACATGGCTTCCGGTTCGCATGGGCACCGCAGATTCCACGATACAAGTTACTGCGGGTTGTTTTACAAAATTTCCGAATATTAACCCGATAACTTCATTGTTGGAATTATGTTTTGCGAAATCCATCATCGATTGATAAGCGGATCTTTTGATGATGATTTTTTGAAGCATATTTGGATGTATTTTTATTAGTTGAAATGTTTTTCGGGTTTTGAAGTGATATTTATATTTTTTAGTGAATTTAGTGAATTGTGTATGGAAGTAATGGATTTATTGATTCAGCAAAGTTTTAATGTTGCACTTTCTATAATTTTTGGATTCTTTGCCTTGATTGTTCTGGTGAAGTATGTTCAGAATAAAACTAAAGTGGCGCTTTATCTTTCTTTAAATTATATTGGCTTTATGGTAGCAATGATTACACTTACGATCGGAGTGGAAATATCCTCAAATCGCACGGATCGAGTAATATATTTACGATTTTCTGATTTGATGCAAATGGCTATCGTTTTCGGAACAATTATGATATTTTATTTTTATCGAGAGTTATCAAACGTTTCTCAAAAGAAAGTTAAATGGGTGCTCGTTTTTGGGTTTTTTTTAGAATCTATTCTTTTTCTTTCTGCACTCTTTTCTATTGTTCCTCGCCCTGTAATCTATACCTATATGTTTATATTCTTAAGTTATATATATTTCCAAATAGCGATTTCGTTTTTATTACTTCACAAGCGAATTGATAAGAATAAATCTTCATTTCTGTTAATCGGATTGGGCGCATTAATATTTATCGTATATTTTTTTTTAAAAGCAGTAGAAGGATATATCAATTCATCAACTTCATTAGCAATATCAAATCTCTTGCTTTTATTGTCTCAATCCATGTTTCTTATCGGTTTTCTCATTCCGATGATGAAAAAAATTGAACATAAAAAATTCAGCCAAGAAACAAACTAAAAAAAAATACACAAGTTAATGGTTTCTCTTATCGAATTTCAAAGCCGAATTCCGAATTTGGATAATCAAACAAATCAAATCTTTTTTTGCGTTTATTATATTTGAAAAAAAAATAAAATAAAAAACCGAGCGATAACGATTTAACCC
Organism: uncultured archaeon; assembly: GCA_964623665.1. Lineage (GTDB taxonomy): Archaea > Asgardarchaeota > Lokiarchaeia > Sigyniarchaeales > Promethearchaeaceae > CAZUTM01. The sequence goes on along the minus strand of CAZUTM010000008.1, from coordinate 38,698 downwards.
ATTTTACTTTATTCTATTGGATCTTATGCGTGCGATCATTATTGGTGGAAATGCTGCGGGGTTAAGTGCGGCTAGTGCAATAAAAAAGAATAAAGAGATAAATGTTGTTGTATATGAAGCGGGCGAATATGTTTCATATGGGGCTTGCGGAATTCCATATTTCTTAAAAGGAGAAGTTGCTTCCGAGCAAAAACTTATCACATTGACACCGGATAAATTAAAGGAGCGTGAAATTCCCGTGTTTACGCATCACAAGGTGATCTCTGTAAATTTTGAAACCCATGAAATCCAAGTCTCGGATTTGAAAGGCAATCGGACATTTATCGATGCGTACGATTATCTCGTAATAGCGACAGGTGCAGATGCCATAAAAATTCCGAATTTATCAATTGACCACCCGAGGGTTTTTCATATTCATGATTTGGCCGAGTCTGTTCATATGAAAAAATTTTTGACTGATTTCAAAGATGCAATTCAATCTGCGGTAATCATCGGTCTTGGGTATGTAGGACTTGAAATGCTTGAAGCATATTTAGCGATTGGAATTAAAAATTTAACGATCATTGGCGAAAAAATGGTGTTTTCCGAGGAGATCAACCAAAAGATCATTGCCCATGTTCGTAGTAAGGGAATTAAAGTGAAGTATCCTGAAATTGTCAAAAAGGTGGAATCCATAAACAACACAAAGCTTCGGGTAACTTGCGAGGATGGAGATATTATAGAAGCGGATCTTGTGCAAGTATCAATCGGTGTGAAACCATTGACCGAAATATTTAAAGGAACAAATTTGGCAATGGAGAAGAACGGAGCAATTATTGTTGATAAGTTCCAAAGAACGAACATTCCGAATGTATTTGCAGCGGGAGATTGTTGTGTTGCATTTCACACACTAAAAAAGCGGAATGTTTATATGCCATTGGCACCCGCAGCGAATAAGCAAGGTCGTGTAGCGGGAGAAGTGATTGCAAATACTCCGACGAAAGGGTTTCCCGGAATCATCGGTACAGCAATTTTCAAATGTATGGACATCTTCTGTGCGTTATCAGGTCTTAAAATCGAGGAAGCAAAAGAAATGGGGTATGAACCGGATGAAATCACTATCGAAAACCGAGAAATTCCGCATTATTACCCCAACTCAAAGAATATGACCTTAAAATTGATATTTGACAAGAAATCTCATAAAATTCTCGGTTCAGAAATCGTTGCCGGGAGTGTGATGGGCGCAAAAAAAATTGATGTAGTTGTTGCAGCAATTTCGGGGGGATTCACGATTGAAATGATTCAAGACTTAGATCTTGCATACGCCCCTCCCTTTTCACCCGTTTGGGATCCAATTCTTATTGCGGCTAACGTTGCAAGCAAAAAATTTAAGGAATAATTTTTAAGAAAAGCTTTTTTCTTCTCATTTCCTTTCCTTTTTAGAATATGGTAAAATGGTTCTGGAATTTTATTCGTAGCGAGATAGAGGAAGAAGAATTAAAATACAAGATTTTCTTCAGCCGAGTGTACGAAAACGGTAAATTTAAAGAGCAACCCGAACTCGCTGATGAGAAATTAATAATTTTATTATCATATTTAACGCTCTTTCCCGGAAAAGAAATAGTAAAAATCAAGCTTCGTTTGAAAGGGAGTGAAAATTTTATTTTCTTTTATCTTGAGAAGTCTTATTTAAAGTACGGATTAGTTGGCTGTCTTGCGGTCGAGGATTTGGGCAACGAGTCTGCATTTGATTCATGGGGCGTTGAAGAAGTCATGGCGAAGATGGTTTGCGGGTATTACTTCGAAAAAGTTCTTGGCGGAGGCTTGCTTTCGGTCAAAGAGGTCTTAGAATTCCGCGATTGGCTAGATATGAACGTCAATGTGTTTTATCAAGAATTTGAAAACAAACGCGCAACCATTGCACAATCCGGGTTAGATCGCAAAAAGGATGTGAGAACTTCGGGGGCCTATTTTGAATCCTTTTCGGATGCAAAAATCTACATCGGAGGAAAGAATTGGGATCAAATGCAAGAGATGATTTCAAACCCAGAATTCTGGCAATTAATCACACAGAAATGGGAAATTCAAATAATTAATGCTTCGGGAATTCCCGTTACCGATGTTCTGAAATACGAAAATTTCGAGAGGATGGCCGACAATTCTGAATTGAATTCTGTGGTGTATCAGAACCTTGATGGCATGACTTTAAGCGTTTTGCAAGCGTTGGTTAATGAAATTTATTTTAATAATTTGGAAATTCAATATTTAAAAATCCAATTGCCGGACAACAAAGGATTTTCATATATTTTCTTTAAAAATATAAGTAAAGGAACTTTGAATCTTATAATATTATTATCCATTGTCAATATAGATACAGATAGTGGTGAAACCCTTCAAGCATTTTCTTCCATAGAGAGAAAAGCATTAGGCTTGATATCCAACAAGTTAATTGATTATTGTTCATATTTTACTTCAACAAATGAATGTATTGATTCAAATGCTCAGAATGAAATACAATCTTTAATTGATTCGTTGGTTCGAAGTCTTTATATTGCTTGAAACTTTGATTTTGCTTTGATTTTTGTGTTTTTAATTTCATCTTTTTTTTCTCCGGATTTTTGGGCGTCTTCAGCCGTATCTTTCTTAATTTTAATTACGGTATTTCCTAACACAATTTGCAGTGGTACCGTATTGAGTTTGGAGAATGATTTGAACTCTTTTCCGAGGGTGTCCCCAAGTATCGAACATTTCCATTTTCCATCCATAAAACGAAATAGAAACGGGTATCGTTGTTTTATTTGAATGAGATCCTCACATTTGACAAAATCGGTTTCTAAAAGCGGGACCTTGGAGGTCAGAATCGAAAAATCCGAAAACGAAATCAATTCTTTAAGGGTTAATTCTAATGTTTTATCAATGGTAATCTCTTTTCCTTCTGATTCTTGCTTCTTCTTCATGATTTCTAAGAATTTTGTGGTATAATCGAAGATATTATAATATGCATCGGCTTCTTCTGTAGATATATTCAACAATTTTGCGATAGATTCCGGCGAAATGACCACTTTTTGAGTTTTTGGATTCATGATGTAAATAAGAAGCGCTTGCAATACTTTGCGATATTTCTCATCAACCGTTTCTTTCACAATCCACAAGGAAAAAGTGCTTTTTAAAGAAAATATCCGTGATGAACGAAGAATAATTTAGCCAAATTGCCTTTTAAATCGTTCACTCGAACATCGATGCAGATGGGATTAGTAAATTGAAATACCAAAGGGTTTGGAATCAAATTAAAGCATTAACTCAACAATTTAATCAAATTCTTAGAGATGCCTTTCGATATTATGATTTAATAACTTAAAAAAATTTTTCTGAAAAATCTATTTTAGATCAAAGGTGGAAACAAAAAATCCTTACGAAAATTGTGATTTTGGAAAAAATTTTAAGTTTTAGGGAGATTATTGCATCCAGAATGTGGGATCGATTTTCGCTAAACAGTTGGGGCATCTACGGTACTCCGCTCGATGATCCGGGAATGGTTTTCTGCAATTGGGACAAAGTTTTAAATCAACCGCATCATCTGCTGCAAGATATTTAAATTCATATCCGCTCCAGTCTTTATTTTCTTTTTCGCCTAATTTTGCAAGTTTGGAAGATATCGACAATCCGCCCATATCTCCCTCTTCGTCAGCGATGTCTTCAAGGATTTCGCCCATCTGATCGAAAATATCGAAGAAGATAGTTGATGGTTTTATTTCTTTGAGCATATAAGTTTCTAAGGTCATGATGACCGGTTTGCCTTTTCTTAATTTAGCAGGTATTTCGATTTCATCTTTAATATCGTCGGTGGGAGGTTTTAATCCTAAGCCTTTAATCTCTTTCATGATTTTCTTTTCGGAATTCAATCGGAACATAAAGGTGTCCCATTCCATGGAGTTTCGCTCGTTCACATTGTTAATTTCGTTGAGCACTTGGTTTTTATCGTTAATATTGCCGAGTAAGGAACAAGCAACGATTCTACCTTGTTTATTTATCCCAATCGCAACATCATACGCATTTCCGAATGGAATCTGGGCTTCTACCAGAAGTTTGATTATCAGCATATTCCTTGTTCGATAAGGAGTCCCTGTTATCTTCGCTTCGGAAATGTATCCTTCGGTATTCGGATTGAATATGATCAGTTGAGTATTTGAGTCCAATTTGTTGATTTGATTGGTTTTTTTGATGAGTTTTGAGTCATTTCTAAGCCATACTTCTATTTTCTCAGCGACACCTTCAGCTGCTACAATTTGTGCGGCAGCCTTTTCTTCTTTCTTGACTTCTTCGATCGCTTTTCTTTGAATGGCTCTTTGGACTTTCGCTTTCGAATCTTCTGTCAAGTATTTTCCGGATAAGATACTTTCCATGGTTTTAGGTTCTAAAACACGGTATCCGACCAATAAGCTTTCTTCTTTGGTCAGCAGAGAATAGAAGTTCTCAAAATCATCTGCAACGATGTTTTTATAAATCGAAGCGGTCATAACCTTTTTTCTCTGTGCATTGATATATGGATTCGTATACTCTTGGAATGTGTAGTAGAATAATAAGAATGATAGAACTTTTTCATCATTTTCAGATAATCCAAAATCCTTTCCCGTAGCATGGGCTTCCCCAATACACGATTCCATTACTTTCTTTGCATCCATCGATTCGATCGCAGTTAAAATGAGTGGCTTTAATTTTTTATTTTCAAGTAATGCCATCTTTGTGGCGACAATTAAAAAGGGCAAAGAACCGGGTACAATCGTAGAAAGGTATTCCTTCTTTTCGCTTTCCAAAGGCGCCGATTCTGGAGCAACCTCTTGGGTCTTTCCAAGAAATGCTTCATAATATTCTTTATTAAAACTGATTCTGTTGAGAATTCTGGGTTCGCTTAATTTGGTAGCTTCAAGAGCGCGATCGGCGTTCGTTAAATCCGTCGTTACCCGAACAAAATCATCCAGTTCGGTCAAATTCTTGTAAATGGTCTCCTCCATCTTGAGTTTCACATCGGGGTGTATGTCGCTAACCGATTTGAAAACTTCTCGGAATAATACATACGCCAGAACCTTTTTCTCCGGTATATTCATTCCCATTTCGGTTCCGTATTTTACTGCATATTCCTTTAAAATGGAGTTCGTTCCAACTCTATCTTTAATAGAAATTGCATGGCTTAATTTTGTAACAAAATCGGGATCTTTGAGAACTATCGCTTTAGCAAATAGGAGAAGCAGTGCGTTTATATCTTTTCCGATTTTCTCCGCCATCTTTTTCGGATCGATATCCTCCTCTTTTGCAAGCGCAGAACCGAAAATCGACCCTCCAAGTTTTGGTTTTGGCACGGATGGTGCGGCCGTGTTTGGGCCAGGAGGGCTCATTGGTTTTTGTTCTTCTTTCTTTTCTGGCAAAGGTGGCGGATTTTGAGGCGTTACAGAAGGACCACTTGAAAATATTGAGGGTTTTTTTGGCGCGGGTGAGTCTTCTCTTTTTGCAATCTCTTGGGGCTTAGATTCCAACTCGCTTACATCTTTTATTTTTTTATCTGCAAGGGTCGATCCCGTTATTTTATTATACACAGTAGAAGCCATTTTTAAGCCTTGTTCGGTTGGGATACCGAGTTTATTTATAATGACTACAAATAATGTATATGCAAATTCCTTTTTCTCTTCAATAGACCATCCGTTTGGAGTTCCGATTTCTTTGGCTTTCGATTGTAACATCTGCAGAGTCGCGTTTAAATCTTTTTTTTGTATTGCCTCGGTTATGCTTTTTTCATAATTTGAATCCGATTGTAACGCGCTCTCAGCAAATGAGCCAAATTTCTGAAGGTCTGCTTTGAATTCTTCCATGCTGATATTTAACTTTTAAAATTTTAAACGTTTTCGTACTTCGAAATCCAAATAAATCATCCACGATTTTTGATGTTCATGCTCCCGACGGGCAAACTCAATTCCGAACTTCTCAACCAACTCTTATCCAAATACATAAAAAAAAAGAAATCAAAAAAAGGGACCAGAATCATACAAGGCCCTAAAGCGGGTATCGACGTGGCCGTGATCGATTTTGGAGATAAATACCTCGTATCTAAGACCGACCCTATAACGTTTGCCACCAATGAAATTGGCTATTACGCAATCAATGTAAATGCCAATGATTTGTTAACTTCGGGGACCTATCCGAAATGGTTTCAAGCCACGGTTCTCGTTCCTCCCGGTTCAAGTCAACAATTATTGGAAAATATCTTCGAAGATTTGTGGAAAGCTGCGGATGAACTGTCTGTAGAGATTGTTGGAGGTCATACCGAGGTTACCGCATCTGTAACGCAACCGGTAGTAATCGGCTCTATGTTCGGAGAGATTTCGAAAGACAAAATAGTATTATCTGGGCAAGGAAAACCGGGGGACGCTTTGGTTATTACAAAAGGAATCGCTATTGAAGGGACTGCTCTTATTGCTCTGGAGAAAGAAAATGATTTGGTTAAGAGAGGCGTAAGTTCCGAGGTATTAAATCGTTGTAAAACATATCTTCACGACCCTGGAATTTCAATCTATAAAGAAGTGAAGATCATCATGGAATCCGGGATAAGACCTCATACAATGCATGATCCTACCGAGGGAGGATTGAGTATGGGCTGTGTTGAGCTTGCTTCTGTATCCAATTGCGGGTGTATTCTTGATCTTCGTAAAATTCCCGTGATCAAGCATTGTAAGGATCTTTGTTCTTTCTACGGGATTAATCCTATGAGACTCATCACTTCCGGAACCTTGATCTGTGCCGTGGCTCCTAATGATGCGGATGCTCTTGTCGAATTATTAAAGAGTCATAATATTCCCGCATCTATTATTGGGTCTTTAACTCCCGACGATAAAAAATTCAAGTTGATTGATGAAAATGGCGCAATTAAAGATTTGGAATATGGAGAGAAAGACGAAATATTGAAGATCTTTTCGCCATAGGAGTCTACAATCTTTTGGCTTTGCTTTTTGAATATTTGTATACAAAGCTTTTAATTCTTTGAATTCTGCTTTTTCTTAGAGAAATATGAGCGAATTGAAGCAATTTGAACCAATCTCTCATGAACATGTGAATTTTGAGGCGGATTTTTGGTTTAATTTCGAAGAGAAAATTCGAAATGCGACAATGCGTTGGAGCTATGAGCAATGCGAAAAAAGTGGTCGGATCGATGCTTTTCGATTGCATTGGAACCCGAATTCGAATATTCCCAAGCCTCATTATTTTTGGGATTCGGATGTGGCTAAATGGGTCGAATCTGCAGCATTGATTCTTCAGAAACGAGAAGATGACGAATTAAGGAAGAAAATGGAATATGTTGTGGATTTGATAATTTCCGCTCAGCAACCGGATGGCTATTTGAACGTATATTTCACCATAGTCGAACCAAAAAAGCGGTGGATCAATATGCGAGATTACCATGAATTGTACTGTGCGGGGCATTTGATAGAAGCGGCGGTGGAACACTTTAAAGCCACAAAAAATCCTCGATTTTTGAATGCAATGTGTAAATACGCGGATTATATTGATTCGACTTTTGGTCGTGAACCTGGTAAAAAGCGGGGGTATTGCGGACATGAAGAAATCGAACTTGCGCTTGTAAAGCTTTATAAAATCACGAAAAACGATAAATACTTGCGATTATCAAAATATTTTGTTGATGAGCGAGGTCAAGATCCGTTATATTTTTGGGAAGAAGCAAAATTAAGGGGAGAAACGATTGAGCCCATGATTAAACCTTACGAACCCCATCCCGAAATCCTCGGTTACGGGAAAGACTTGCGAGTTTATCAAGCGCATTTACCAGTTCGGGAACAAGATGAAGCTGTAGGTCATGCAGTCCGAGCAAATTATTTCTATACAGGAATCGCGGATGTTGCAATGATTACATCGGATTCAGAATTGCTTGAAACGTGTAAAACGTTATGGGAGGACATAACATCAAAAAAAATGTATGTAACGGGAGGATTGGGGCAAGCAAGAGAGAATGAAGGCTTCATGCTTCCTTATTTACTGCCCAATCATACCGCCTACGCTGAAACTTGCGCGGCCATTGCGTTTGCCTTTTTCAATCATCGATTATTACAAACCGAACTCGATTCAAAATATTCAGATCTTATAGAATTGGAGATGTACAACGGCATTTTAGCGGGAATATCCCTTTCCGGCGATAAAATGTTTTACGAAAATCCTTTGGCCCTTGATTCCAAAAAGAGAACATATCAAAGATCTTCATGGTTCTTATGTTCATGCTGCCCCAATAATTTAACCCGATTTTATGCAAGTTTAGGTCAATATTTCTTTTCTAAATCACTGAAGAATGATGTTATTGCCATTCATCAATTCGGATCTTGTTCTGCAGCGATGGAACTAGGTGAATCAAAAGTAACAATTAAAATGGAATCCGGTTTTCCATGGGACGGTTCGGTGAATCTCGAATTAGATGTGAGTCAACCTCTCGAATTTACTCTTGCATTAAGGCTCCCGGGTTGGTGCAAAAATTTTTCGGTGGCAATGAATGAACAAAACATCACGAAAGAAATACGAGAAACCCTGACAAAGGGGTATTTATTAATTCATCGAAAATGGGAATCAAAAACCAAGATTTTAATGGAATTTGAAATGAGAACACAAACAATTAGAAGCCATCCCGCAGTAAAAGAGAATATGGGAAAAATTGCAATTAGAAGAGGCCCAATCATTTATTGTTTCGAATCTTTAGTATCGCGAGAAAATATCGACCCCGAATCAATATTCATAAAATCAAATGCGTGGATAACCGAAAAACTCGTGAAAAATGAAATGGGTCAATATATAGAAATAGATATGAAAGCCGAGAAAATTGAATACCCACATCAAACGAACAGTTTATACACAGATCAACAACCAAAAACCTTTCCCATCAATATTACATTGATTCCATATTTTATGTGGTGCAATCGGGGAAATTCAAACATGGCAGTATGGCTAAACGAGAAATTTTAGAAACGATGCGGATAGAGAATAAATTTTTAGACATTTTATTTTTTTTATATCCATTTTTCTTGTGGTTTCGGGTCCGTTTGCATTGTTTCGAGTCCGTTTGCATTGTTTCGGGTCCGTTTGCATTGTTTCGGGTCCGTTTGCATTGTTTCGAGTCCGTTTGCATTGTTTCGAGTCCGTTTGCTTTGTTTCGGGTCCTTTCTAAAGTATCTGAATCGATACTATTATTTCGATAGTTATTTATCATGCAATTTTGCTTCAAAGAAGATAAAGAATCGCATTCATGGTACCATGTGCAATTATTGCGGTTAAAAGATTTCCATAATCGTTTTGCACGATTTTGCAGAGCATCAAACCAAAAATAAAATAATAAGGAAAGAAAACCAACGTTGTGAGGAAAGGCACAAGTCCCGGAGGCACATGATAGATTGCAAATAATAATGAACTGATGACGGCTCCGCTTCTAGGGTTTTTTTGCTTTAAATATTCGAAGATCACGCCTCGATAAAAAAATTCTTCGCAAAATGCGACCAAAACATAATTTAGAACAATAATAATGAATAATTCGAAGTAATTTAAAGATGGGGGCGTTGTATTTATGGTGGATTCGCTTGCCGTATGGTATATATCTTCAGAAAAAAGGGAAATAACGGTTTTTTCAATCAGATATGAAACCCCCGCTGCAATAAATATAAATGAAAAACCAAATATTATTCCTTTTAAGATTTCTAGGGATTTTTGTATTGATGTCGTTTTAACCGGATAAATTCTTTTATTGATTTCATATTTTACATCCCAATTTTTTATTTTAAAAAAAATAACCGGGCCTATAAAATAGAGAAGCTCGAATAGATGAATTAATATAAATATCGAAGCGGTTGGCGCGAAATCTATCGCCATACGCTACGTTATACGCATTTAAATAAAAATTTTTTGTTGAATCCGGGGTGTTGTTGATTAGGATCCCGCATATCACCGTATGAAGAAATACGGGATCTCCGAGATTCTTTTTTGAAGCGACTTAAAAATTTATATCTGCTACAAATCCTAATGAAAAGGCGGGATTATTATATCAAAAATGAAATATATACGCTTTAATACACCGGTATTTGATATGAGTCAAAAATTTTAGTAAAAAAAAGGATAAATCCGAAATACATTTTTATTTCGCTGCAAGTTCATAAACCAAATGCAGAATGATGATAACAAAGGATCCTATGAACAATATGAACCCTAAGTCAATAAAGAACAGCGCACGTAATGGATATATCTTTTCACCGAAGAATTTCACTACGGTCGCAACTATCAAAGCAAATCCAAGAAGCGCTGTGACTGCAATTTGCTTCCCTCCGCTTTTTGTTATTGCAGTCCATATTGCGACAAACGGTGCATAAATAAACCACAACATTAATCTCAGAAACGCGACCAATGTTTCCCATAATGCCTTCCCGAGCTTTACAAACCATTTATCTTCGTTTGCAGCCGCAAATCGCTTGATTCTCTTTCGGATGTTCGCATTCATGATGAATCTATCGATCCTTGTGCCAAGAGTTAGAAGAAATGTGGCCATTTTATTATACTTTTCTGCGATCCATTGCTTAATACCCACCCATTTAGCCGTCAATCTCGCTGCGTTAACGGATCTATCAACATATGAAGTGGTTCTTACATAGATTGCGTATCCAACAACCATAACAGCAGCAATAACTCCAACTATGATCATTATCAAGGTCCAATTGGTGGTGACTTCAAAGTAATGCATCAACGCCGGTACTACCGATGCATTTCTAGCATCTCCGTTTTTGGTCAATCGCAACGATATTTCCCGCATTATCTTCGATAATGTAATAGTAGAAGATGATTTTTCCGGCACCACTTACTTTAAATTTCACTTGCCAGTCCAGATCCTCGTTTTTGGTTAAGTTCAAGGAATTCCATTTTGTGACATTAAGGGTTCTATCGAATGCCCACATTAATTTGATTGATTTAATTCCCGAGCCTCCGAGATCATTGTTAATGAAATTTCCATCGTTATTTTTAATGATCTCTGCAAAGTCTGTGGCCCGGATGATCAAATCAATTTCCGTCCCATCGACAATTCGCGAGGAGGGATGGATTTTCACAAAGCGTTCAATTTTAGGCGGGGTTCGATCAACAACAAGTGCAATAAAGTTCGAGTACGTATTATTGATGTTATTTGCGTTATCGGACACTAAGATGCTGAAATTCACGTACATTCCGAATTTAATATATCGCTGTTCATCAATTTTTCCATCGATCTTGAAGTAATATTCGTTTGAGCCCGCGGAAGTCATGTTCTTCGTTTGTTCTACCGACCCTTCAAGCCCCACGATTTTATATTTGATATGAACATATTTCAAGCCCGAACCGAGTAAATCCTCTTGAATTCTTGCACGAATATATCCTCCACCGTTAGGACCATATGTTAATCCGCCCAATACTTCTATCTGTCTCCCTCTGCTGTCTCTTTCAATCCCGGTGATTCGGAGATTTTCTACCGAGGGGGCTTTGAAATCGCCAACATAATACCTAAAAGGCTGCCCGTTATTGTTGATAACACGCCACCAACCCGCAAGATCTTCAACGATGATTGAATAATTTACATAACTATTATAGCTTTGTTGGGGTATCGAGATAACATATTCATTTCCTATTGTATTCGCTCCCGTTGAATAATTCAGCAATCCATCGTTTATGGAATAGGCCACAATAACCTTTCGGATGTTTGAGCCGATATCATTGGTATTGATGGTGATATTGTAAATAGCATCATATTGGATATTTACAGCGGAGAGTGGAGAGATTAGATTTGCTGTGGGTTTATGGAAGTCGGGGAAATTCATAATTGCGGCTATTGCAGACATTGTTCCGTTTTCATTTCGAGTTACGGCCTGATTTGCAGATTGCAAAACATAATCTTTACAATTATAGGCTTCGATTAGGAATACATTGTTTCTAAGGGTTAAACCCGCATCCAAAAACGCTTCTGCGATCCCTGCAATTCCGGAATAATAACTAATATAATTGCTTGCAGTTCCTTCGTGATATCTATATGCATAATAACTTCCTACCGCCATTTTTAATATACCAATAAGATTTAATGCAAGATCGTTTGTGAGCGTTAGGAACATCGAATTGTTTACTCTTTGAACTCTCGCCAAGTTCACAAGAAATTTGATAATGCCAGCATATCCATAGTCAAGACCAGAGTAGATAATTCCGCCTCCGGATGCGTTTCTTGTGATTCTTCCATTGGATGTATAAAGCGCGTTTAAGGCTTCTGCTGTTGTTCTTGCTACACTTAAATAACTTGAATTTTGTGTGAGCATATATGCCTTAACAAAGACATCCGCGATTCCTGCACTTCCAAAGAGATACCCCGTATTTCGATATCCAGGCCCGCTATTTGTATCATCGTTGTGCCATAACCCACCGACATGTTTTACAGATAAAGCGTTGAGAATATTGACTGCCCATGTTCTATATGTAGTATTTCCGGAAATTTGGAACAACTGTAAGTAATAATATGCAATTCCGGCTGCTCCTTCAAAATACGTATTATAATAGATAGTATCGCCTTGTTTTAACGGAAATCGAATCCCATTTCCGCCTTCCGAAACAGATCTCAGCCAAACGGCAATCGCTTCGGCTTGTTCGAGATATGAAGAGTTAGAAGTTGCTTTGAATAACTCTATAAAGAAAAGACCTATACCCGCTGCACCATCTTTAATTCCAGTATATCGATCTGAAATTGAGGAATTATAAACCCAATTTGCATATCCCGATAATTCTTTAGCGATTTTCATAGAGAAGCGAATATTATTATATTGTTTGTTATAGTTATATGCATTTATAAATCCCATCCCGAAGCCGGCAGCACCGCTGAAAATTGAACCTTTGCCATAATTGGAGGCATCTAATAACAGATAATTATTTTGATCCTCAACCATTGCGAATTGTAACCAAAGGCTCATTATATTTTCACCTTGCTCAGAATTCATGGAAATGGAGCATAACATCTTCCCAATTCCTGCTAATCCTTGGGAGATTCCATAATATGAGTTTACAGCATCGGTTAATGAATAATAACTCCCATTAATGCCTTCGTTTAATAGATTATCGATGTACCACTGCAACCCTCCAGATATAACTGAACCAAACTTTTCTATTTCAATTGATACCGAATAAATTTCTGATAATACTGAAAGAATCCCTGCCGATCCTTCCTCAAAGTTCAATGAATATGTAGTTCCGTTGAAATAGGTCTTAGAAAATACATAAGAGGATCCTAAAGTTAATAATACGGTCGGTTCGTTTCTGTTTGTATCCGCTTTGAAAGATCCGCACAAGAAGATTGCAATTTCCCTTGCCGCGGATGAATATTTATTATCCGATTCAAATTGTAGATTTGACATGTTTTTATATGAATCTCCCAAGTTTTTAAGGAATTTTGCGACTCCAGATAATCCTCTCATGAGTCCGGTTGTTGAAACTCCACCCGACTGCAAATAAGACCCCTCTCCAAATGGTTCGTCATAAATATCGACTACATCAATTGAAATCAGATTATTCATTATTCGATTACCGGCGTAGGCCGCGGTTTCGATGTACGTGGAGTTATTCGCTATATATTCTGATAGACGAACCAAATAATCTGCGATACCGGATGCCCCGATTTCATAATTGGATCTTTCGCTACCACTCACCAGCCAATATGCGAGTGTTCCATTCTTGATTGCAGAATACACGATGTAATTCCCAAGTTGTTGTGCAGTTGTGAGATATGAAACATTTGCCGTATATTTGAACATATCCAAGAAGAAATGACCAATTCCCGCAGCACCAGTTGAATATCCGAATGAATAAACCAAGTCTTCATAACCCACGGTAATGTTTAATTGCCGGAGAGAATAGTTAAATGAAGTCAAAGGATTGGATCCGATGATTCGGAACATCATTGGTCTGCTTGAATTGATTGTGTTCATATAATTCGGAATATTCTCAAGAGAAAAACTATAATTTAAGATTTGTTGTGTCGAAGCAAACGATGCAATCGGCAATGTTTCCCAATACGAAAACGCGTAATTATAGACTTGCAAATATCCAACATACGTTGAACTGGCACCGGTAATTGTAATATTTATCTGAAGATGATTAACAAAGTCGGGGTTGAAGTTAACGGGAAGACCCCATGAAGTCAGATTTAAGTTCATTCGTAATTCCAAGAGGTTAGTTGTTGGTGCAGATATTATATCAAACTGTGCATCTCGATCGGTAAAGATTTGAAATGTTGCTGGTGATTTGAACATCCTTAGTACACCTTTTGAGTACGTGCTATTCAAGGTCACCAAGACTCTAAAGCAGTTAGCATAATTGACCGTTTCACCATTAGCTTCAAGAACCGTTTTAAGAACATATCCAAACCGAGATGATCCGTTTAATACTGGAAACCCCGTTGTCCAATTAAAACTTACCAATCGAAAAGCACTCCCTATCATTGAAGCGTTCCATGCGTTGGAGCGGTCGCCTATCCGATTACCGATTGCTAAACCTTGAGAATCGCTCTCATAAATTTCAATTCGGATGGATGCATTGGATAAGGAACCAGACACACTCATATTTAAATTCACAACTGCATCGTTGAAATGCATCGGATAGTTGTCTAAACGGAATTGTTGGTTTAATTCATTGAAATAATCGCTCGCTGAATCGGTTGAAATTCCGAGTCGATAATTAGTGTTCCAAATATTAAAATCATTATCCTCAATTATTTGATATGCACCAGAATTTAACGTTAGGACATTGGCCGGATTATTTAAATCATTCACCCAATTACCCGCACCCAGACTGCCGATAAGAAAATTGGGAGTTATTGGGTTTGTCGTACTGTTGGGAAGTGTTTTCGGGGCAATGATCGCTTGAGAATCTTGATCCTTAATTTTGAGTCCATTATTGGGAGTAGATACCGCTTCCAAAGTAAGTCGATCGGCAATCTGTTGGGCAAGTGTGAGATATGTGGAATTCTTTGTTGTATACCAAAGTCTCACCAAATATTTGCCTATCCCCGCTGAACCCGCACCTAACCCCGTATTGTTTGTGGCAAATGATTGTCCTCTGAATGTGGGCCATTTTCCCCATGGTTGTGGATTGGTTGCCTCTTCATTGGCGAGAAAAATCCCAACGCGGTTAGCCCAATCGAGATATTGAGTGTTATTGGTTAATTCGAATAAATCTAAAAAGAAATCACCGATACCCGCTGCGCCATCAGAATAACCTAATCTCACCACTGAGGAAAAGTTCCATGCAAGGCCTCCTCCAATCGTCTGGTTCTTCGAAACAATATAGCGGGCAAGATTCTCGGCAATGGTAAGATATTCCGAAATGTATTGATTACTACCGGAATATTGTTCCTTTGGCTTTGTTTCTTCAAGCCCCGTCGGTAAGTTCGGTTTATGATCATCCTCTGATCTTGCAGTTTGTGAAGGCACTTGTGAAATTAACGGGGAAATCACTACACCTAACCACATAACTGAGAGTAATATCAGAGAAAACAACCGTTTTCTATCGATTCTCATAATTTTTTACACCTAAATCACAGCATTTTGATAGAATACAATCTATTTCTGTGATCCTTAATTGGCGTATAATGTGAGCTAAAAATATATAAAAAAAGCGATTCGAAGTTTGGTGATTTCAATTTTCTGAAATGATTGAATTTCCATGGGTGTCAATTGCGACTATTAGAGGGCCGAATTTTTCACACTCAAAAATCCATAAGGCTTCCGGTATCCCGAATTCCATCATTTCAACGCCTTTGATTTTTTTAATGAATTTTGCCGTTAATGCCCCAACACCTCCGGGAAAAATGCAGTAAACAGCGGGTATTTCATTCCATCCTTTAATATCCATTCCGCCTTTTCCGATAACGATTCTGGACTTGAGCGCTTTTGATACAGTTTGATAATAGGGATTCATTCTTGCACTTGTAGTGGGTCCAGCCGATTTCAGAACCCATTGGTTGAGATTCTCAGGATCCTTGATAATTAGCGGCCCACAATGATAGATCGCAGCACCATATATCTGTTCAAAGTAATTGGGAAAATTTAATCTCTGCAAAACCATATCTTGGATTTTTTTATGAACTTGATCGCGCGCTGTGATGATTATACCAGAAATAAAAAGAACATCATCGACCTTTAGATTTCGAATGAAAGATTCATCGATAGGCAATTTTATGTAATATTCCATTGTTACTCCTCCTTTATGAAATTAAACTCAGCATCCAAATGTCCAAATCGAACATTCCCCTTGCGATCAATATGCAAAGATTGGACTCTATGAGAGTAGCATTGAACAATCATTCCTACGGGATATGAAGCGGGGTGTCTCATCGCATATTCGCAATGCACCGCTAAACATGTACCCGGGCCTCCTAATCCCATTACACCAACATTCAATTGATTAACTTTTTCAAACAATCGAGATTCAATTTCTATAATATCTTTTCTTTTATGATGAGAACCAACGGGCCGTAATAAGGCCTTTTTTGCAAGATACATGCATTTCACCGCATCTCCACCTATCCCAAGGCCAATGATAATCGGAGGACATGGTTTTCCTCCCGCCTCTTTAATTCGGTTCAAGATCTTTTCTTCCAACTGTTTCAAACCTGAAGAAGGATTCAACATAAACAATGCAGAATAATTTTCCGCTCCACCTCCCTTATTGAGAACCGTTATTGTGATTGAATCCGATTCTACAAGTTCATAATATATAGGAGGCGTATTTTGACCCATGTTATCTCCGGGATTTTCTTCATTCAACGGATCCACGGAATTCGGTCTTAATATACCTTTTTGCGTGCAAATTATTATCGCATTCTTAATTTCGGATTCAAGACATGATAAGTAAGGTGAATGAATCCCCGCTTTAATAAAGAATGTAGGAATCCCTGTATCTTGACAATTCGGTAAATTCGTTGAGGCTGCATATTCCAAATTGCTAAGCATCAATTCTAATTGGGAAAGCACCCGAATATTATTGCGCCTCTTATACCTTTCAATCAGTCCGTTGAGTTCGTTAAGAATCTCGTTGGGTACGCGAGAAACCGATCTTTGTAATAACGTTTGGATCGCTTCACTCAGATCAAATCCATTGAATGTGCTCATTGAATCAAAATAAATCCCGAATTTTTATAACCATTTCTAGCAAGGTACCATTGGTTCGATAGATGCAAAAATTTTTATCCGAATTTTTCCATTATTTCATGGTGTTAAGCAGATCTTCCACTCCAAGAACAAGAATTGTTCAAAAAATTACGGCAATTCGATTTGAAACCATCCGGTGAAATACCTATGTCCACAAATAAAATTGATATGTTTCTTCAACGAATAGGCGAGCGATTCAAAAGCGATTGGTACAAAATACGGGATGTGCAAGATTGGATGGAAGATGAAGTGTTTCGAAAGCGAATCCAATATCCGATGATTCGCAAAAAAATCCTGTTTTCATGGGTCGCCTTTCAGAAAAATCAGAGAAAACCAAAACCAACTCAAAAAATTATCTCGGAATTCCTCATGAAGAAATTTGATGGCCTTTTCAATTATTTTATTTCAAATATGTTTTATCTTAAGGAGAAAAGCCTTATTCTTATGGATAAATGGGATATCGGGTTCAATAATGTCTTTTTTGATTATCAATACGAGTTTTCAGAATCCGAGATTGCCAGTTTTTTGAATCTGAAAAAGGATTTCTCTTTGCCCGAAAGGATCGAATTAATTATGTCATATTTTTTTAATTTAATTGTAAATCTCTTTAATGAGATGTTCAGCGAAATTTTAGGGCTTGAGGAATTCCAAATCATTATGCTGGCAGCGGATGTGAAAACCAATCCGCAAACCAAGGTTCAATATATTGACTTTCTCATTCAATTTCGAGAAAAAAATACAAAACTATTATCCTCTTATTTGAAATCATTAATATATCAATTCTCAGAAAAATACTCCTTGATCCCGGAGCAAACATTGAAAACCTATCGTATTCAAAAAGAAAAAATGGTAGAAAATGCAGTTGCAGATTACCGGAAAAACATCGAATTAATTCCATCAACCATCATTACTCTTGTGAAAAAATGTTCAATATTGGAACTGATTACACCTATTTTGGATTTTTTCAATTATGTGTGTTCCAGGTTTGAAGATTCGATGTATAACATGGAGGAAATATTAAGGACAGAATTCTTTCCAAAATTTAATCTCACAGAGCGGGAAATTGAAGAAAGGCTTAAAATATTTTATTTTCTGAATAAGAATGCTTCGTTTTTCTCCACATTCCAAGCAAATAACGGAGCATCAAAAGCAAAACAATATCAATTATTCTTCTTATTTATGCAATTCATGTTTACCGATATGATTAAAGGGCTAAAATCAAATGTAATGATCTTTTTCCCGGAAAAAATCGATCAATCGTTAGAAAAAATCGTAGAAAACCCAGATTTAAAACCGTTAATGAATAACCGACTCTTCTATCATTTCATGCTATCCGGGATGCAAAATGCAGGATTTCCCGAAATGGATTATCTCTTTGAATATATCTTCGGAATGTCCGTTTTCACCATGAATGAAAAAATCTTTGAAGCCTACCTCACATCATTGAATAATAAATTCATTCAAATGCTTAATGAATACAACAAATTATTTCCAAATAACAAATTTGAATTTGATGAAGCTATCCTTTTCTTCTCAAAGATTCTGTACGTTCTGATCGATAAATTATTCATCGGAGATTTGGATACGATTCAAACCAGATTCAAAGATAAGTTTGAACGATACACAAAACAAAAAGTTGCGATGAATATTGTTGAAATCTTGTTTTTCAAATATATTCCTTCCAGCGATAACAATTGGGCCGATTATTATCTCTCAAGAAATAGGAAATATGTGGAGAAAAAATTGGAAAACTTTGTCAAAATACCCGACGACTTCTTTTTCTCCGAAGAACGTTTACTCAAAATCAATATGCTTTATGAGAGACGGAATCGCGAAGCCTTTCATATTGGTGAATTCCTCATCCTTGAAATATACCAAAAGTTTTTGCAATTCCAAAGTAAGATGAGAAAGAAAATCATTGAAACAGCAAAAGATCCGAATAATAAAGAAGAAATTCTTGGCATCATTCTGGATGAGCTGGCAAAGAAAATCGTGGATGAACGCACCGTCGAGAACTTATCGGAAATTGTAGAATGGTTAATCGAAAAATGGGTTTAAAACTCCCATCCAAATAAGATGAAATATAATTTCTCCGGTTCTTTCACACAATCCACATAGGGAATGGTATATTTATAACGGATTTTTTGAAGTTCTTCCGGATCGGACCCGATAGCACCTATGAAGCATTTGATATTATCATTAAATTGAGAATCTGCTTCAACGCTTGTCCGAATCGCTAAAATGGATGGACCGGGAAAGTCCCGAAACCCCTCCAAAATAATTATACGCTTGGTTATTAATCTCTCGAAATGTGCCGTGGCATCGAATTCTAAATTAATATTAGTGACAAGGTTCAATAAATCGATTTCCCTATTCATTATTAAAACCGATTGATTTTTGGATTTACCAACAACCACATCTGCACCCACTTGAGAAAAGCGATAGGTATTTTTTCCTTCCGCATCGAAGACAAAATCATTATGTGCAATATTTTTAACCACCGCCACTTTCGCATGGATTTTATTATTAGATTTTAACCACATTATTAAATTTTCGATTGAAGCGGTTTTGCCGGAGTTTGAATAACCGATAATATTAATCACTTTAAGATTGTGGTGTTCAATGAAGTTCATGAGCGCATTTTTTCTTTCCGAATTTGAATTAGCATTGTTATCATTCATTTTCATCGCCGGTTGGAATGATTCTTAGACGTTTGGTTTGATAAATCTTCGCAAATAGAAATACTTCACGGATACAAAAATGTTTTATTTTGTCAATACTATACCTATTTATATGGCTTCTTTAAACGCACTTCTAGCGGGAATAACCACTATATTAATCACCACAACGGGTTATATTACCGCTTTCAATTCAATTAAAAGAGGACGGCGAGATAATCATCCGTTATTGATAATGGCAGGGTTATTATTAGCCGGAATGGGCTCTCTTTATTTAGGTACTAATGTTTCTTTTATTTCGCTTTTAATTACGCAACAAAATCTCCCGAAAAATGTTGTGGGGCAATTATGCTATATGTGGGCACCTATTACAATTTCCATCGGAGTGTATGTCGGGATGAACGTAATAAATCAAAAATACGCAAAAGGATTTACCATAATATACGGACTCTCGATTCCCTTTTACCTATACGGGCTATTTATTGATGCGGAGAATACCATCGGAGCCGACATCCCTAATGAAATCGGCGGAGGATTAATTGATATCAATCTGCTTTCCTATATTAAATTACTCACCGCAGTCTATCTCGTGAGCACGTTGCTCGTATTGGGCATCGGTTTTCTACTCCTTGGATTAAAATCAGCGGGTGCAGTGAGACGTAAAGGATTTCTCTTGGCAACGGGGTATAATTTATTTGTTGTATGCGGTGCAATCGATTCATTGGTGGATTTTTCGGCATTTATTGTGGTGGTCAGATTTTTCATGATGTCTGCATACGTGCTACTCTACCGCGGGTTTACGGAAATCTAACGCCGCCTATCCCTCTTTGAAAAATTCGATGGGCAACTGATTGGTTGAAAAAGTAGGAAATGGATTTTTTAACGCACTTATATATTTAATATAGAAATCATACTGGCGGATTAAAAAACGGAATGAAGGAATATGTAAAAAATCAACAAGTTCTCGAGACCAAAATGAGATACAATGAAGGGCAAAGATTCCGAAATGAAGATTTGATCGTTATTTTTTCATCCTGCTATTTTCGTTGTCAATAAGTCATTTATTACCCCAAACATGATTCCGGCAAACACGTACAATAGTTCCATCGTTTGTCCAAAAATTCCGAATTCAAAAGACACAATCGCACCGATGATGGCCCCTCGAACAATTGAATTCATCGTCTTCGAATTTTTTATCAATTCCAATTCACCAGCCAACCCAATTATGATACCCATTATTACCCGATTGTACCATGCCGCAGCCAGATACGAAACTTCATTAAATACATAAGTTGGAATGCGTTGAGAAACACCGAGAATACAGAATATCCCGAGCAACATTCCAAGCCCCGTGCCTACCAATAAACGCTTTGTATTCATACAAATGAGAAAGAGGCGTTCTTTAAATATAATTTCATTGCTCTTTATTCGCTGTTCGCCGTCATATATCATTTAATTCTTCGTAGAATGATTTCATAATAAATTACGCACGCGGTTTATAAATAAAGTGCGTAAATTGGTCGTACAATGATTTCATAATAAATTACGCACGCGGTTTATAAATAAAGTGCGTAAATTGGTCGTACAATGATTTCATAATAAATTACGCACGCGGTTTATAAATAAAGTGCGTAAATTTGGTTCCCTATTCAGCGGAATTTGGCCCTTTAAATCAACAAATTCATCAATTTTCGCACTTCAAACCAAAACTCTTCACTCTGAAATTTTTTCATTTGTAACAAATCTAAGCACCATTTTGCCAAGTCATTGTATGAGGGATTATATTCTTTCAATAGGAAAACGGTCGTGAATTCTTTTCCAATCGCCATGATCATTCTTTTTCCATCGAGTTGAAAAGAAATGGATGAGCTTTGTTCATTTTTTAAAATCATTTGAGGAATATTTTTTAAATACATGGAATTTTCATGATCGAATTGCTCCAATTCCGAGCCATGTAATTTTTTAAAATCTTCGATTCGAAAGCAATAAATAATTCTATTCTCTGATAGAAGTGCAAAGTGGGTCATGTTTTTTCTGAGAAACACAAATGGATACGGTTTTTTTAAGAAAAAAGAGGTTGAAAAAGCGATCACAACAAGTGGAGCCAAGAAAATCATTGAAAGCTGCGTATATTTTTCGGATAACAGATAGCCCAAAAAAAAGCCCGGAAATTTTAAAAAGAACCCCAAAAAGATCAAATAACTCGAAAAATGATACTCTGTAGAGATTTTTTTCGTCAATCTATGCAAGATGACAAATAATCGAACGGTGCTTATCAATAATAGCGTTTGAGAAGTTAAAAATTCTGCAAGTTGGTGGCGAGTCTTCATTGCGTAGTTATAAGTAATATACTCAATTTTATGGGCCACAAGGAAATCCATCGGAGTTTCAAAAAAATAAACACTTATTAGGACAGCAGATAAAAATATTGTGAGATAGGTAAAGAAAGTCGTGCGTTGAAAAAATACAATATCCGTATACGCACTTATCAATACAATTGACGAACAAAAAAAGATATTCATCGCTGCTAAAATAACGTAAATGCTTAAATCTTGTTCGATAATTAGTATCAAAAAATAACACAGCCCAACTAAGCAAAGGCTTATAAGATACGAAAGATAGACTTTATTTTGACGAAATGGTTGTTTAATATAATATTTTCGAAATTGGTTGATAATATACAAATTTAGAAGAATAGAAAAAAGCGAGATGCTTGTATGTATATAATCAATCATATAATTAATTTGGATCTTTCTGTTTATCAACTTTTTGATTGTTTTGAAATACCTTTCCAATTTAATTTTGCGAGAACTGGTGAAAGATCAACAATTTATTCTTTTCGAAGAAGAGAATTTTAAAAAAACCCGAATTGGATAAACATAAAAAAAAGTCCGAAAAAAAGTTTCGATAGATATCATATTCCACGTTCAAAATTTCACGTGGATATTCAACGGGAATGTCCATTTCCCGCTGTTTTTTTTCTTTTTTTTATGTATCCACTTTCTCGGAAATTGCAACATGATCAAAAATGAATAAACATAAAAAAAAATCATAAGGGAGAGGGCAATTCCCATTGAATTTTCACAGCCTATACAGCACGTGGATAATACGGTCCACCGGTTTTTCATTTGAAATTTAATTTTTAATGTTTATATAAAATTTCATAATAAATTACGCACGCTGTTTATAAATATAGTGCGTAAATTTCAATGAAATTATATATAACATATTATTTATTAATATTCAGCGCCAATTTCAATCATGAGTGTGTCCCCTCCGAAGGTCTTCATTTTCGATGCAAATTTCATGATTTGCTTGAAAGACACAAAATCTGCCGGTGCATATACGCGGCTTTTAGAAGTGAAAAATAAAATTGGGATTTCTTATGCGACATCTTCAAGAGTATTTAAAGAGTGTCCTTTTCTGGATGGTAAAACGAGCTCTTCTTTCAAAGCGGCGGTTGATATCATTGAAATTACCGAGAATGAGTTGAACGGGATAAAAAATGAGTTGAAAACAAGAGGGGTGAAATTGGTTGCTCAAGATCCCGATTTAACTCTGATTGCGTTAGCCGAACGTATGTATCGAGCAAATAAAGAGGTGTACATTGTTTCTGATGACTTTAAATTGAGCGAAAATGTGAGAATGCTTCAAAAATATAAGATCAAGTTTTTATCACTTCCGGCGTTCCTTCAATTTGTATATCAAAATGTATCTGGAGAGTTGAAAGAGTATTTTGGAAGAGTTCGCAAATTGGTTTTAAAAAATAACTTGGACTACATGATGAGCCGGCATGAACAATTTCCCGCCCAAGAAAAAATCGTGTGGCTCATAGAAAATGCGGTAACGGTTGCTGGAGAGGGGATTTCAATAACGGGTGCGTGTTCCGAAATTAATCCCGAAGATTCTAACAAATATTATCAAGCAATGGAAGATTATATTATCGATAAACCGATTTCGGCCCAATTTCAAGATGAACTAAAACCAATAATGCCCACGTTGGAAAAATTGAAAAAAATCAGAAAAACAATCAAAGATGCAAAAAAGTTTTTGGAAAACAATGAGATTTTGGATACCTTAAAACAATTACAAAAGAGCTTATCCGCTTTGCGGGATTTAATACAGATTTCAGGCTCCGAATTAAAAAAGACAGAGTTTGAAATTGTGCTTAGGATTTTAGCCAGTGAGTATTGCAAAATCGATTTTCTCTATGCATTTGTCATGATTGGTCAAAATAAGGTAAGAGAAGCGGTTGATGCGCTTAATGAGACCGCTATGTTTGCAACCATCGCCGGTCTTAAAGATACGGTTTTAAGTATCAATTATCTAAAATCTTTGGTCTATATCTTCAATACCGATTATAAGCGCGCGATCCAACAATACAATTTCACGGAAGAACTTGCTGCGAATTATAAAAATTCTCTTTTAAAATTAAAATGTAAATTGGGAAGAGCAATAACCCTTTATCTCAATAATGAAAGAGAAGATAGCAAGATCCTTATGGAAGAATTCGCATTTGAAGATGATGACAAATTATCGAAAAAAGATATGCTTACTGCAATGAATGAAATGGGAGATCTCTTTTACACATTAGGGCTTCCGGAAATTTCGTTTCTTTTATACTCCGAATCGCTTGAATTCGCCGTGGATCTTCCCGAATTTTCATGGATGATTAATATTATTATTGAAAAAATGAAGCGAACAAACATCGCAAGTGCTATTTTAGGCTATGTCGCACGGCCTTCTCAAGGGCTTGATGCGGTAATATACAACGTGTATAAAGTTAAAAATATCGATAGATTCAACGAAGAAATGGAAAAAATCGCTAAATTCAATCAATTATTCTACGAACCATTTGAATACTTCACCCAAGTCGAGAAAACTTCAACATCCAAAGGAGAAAATGCTTCAAAGGCAACAATGGGAAAAAAATCAACGAAATCGAGCAAAAAAACAACGAAATCGAGCAAAAAAGAATCTCAAGAATCACCGCAAGATGGGGTTAGGCCTTCTTCGGCCAATATTGATATCACAGGGTTGACACCCGAAGAATTAGAAGTCTTGGGCCTTATCGAGCAAAAACAATACGTAAGTCCATGGACACCATACGAAAAAATACATCAAGCACTCAAAACAACTTTCAAAGTATTAAAAATTCAAGAACACTACGAAACCGGTCATACCCTCATCATCGCATATTCTGAAAAATTAGGATTGATCGCCTTTGATGTTGCTCTTTCGACCGTATTAGCCGGTAATGCGGAAAATTATACCATTGAACTAAAAAACACTGCAGAAGTTAAAGTTGAAAGGCCCAGTGAAGTCTTTAAAGATATGTTTCTAATACGTGCTATCATTTATATAAAAGATGGAACCCAAGTTTCGTTGAACAGAACAATCCCTGCATTTTTCAGCCAAATGAAAATTTAAAATCTCCTCGAACACTCCCTCATTTTTTGAATTTACTCTGCTCCCTCATTAATTTTAAAATCTTGAATTCTATAATCGTATTTTCTTTAAATAGCAATCCTTCATAGAATGATATGCAAATACATCCACCATATTCAATCCGATCAAAGGAGTTAAAGGATCATTCTTCCATCGAAAAACCAACGGAAAAACGAGTCGATAATACTTCCGAACATCACAGCGAAAAACCACACGAACAACACATCAATAAAGCGAATAATGATGGAACGGATGAAGAATTGAAGGTCGCATTAAAAAAGAATGAGTTATCCCTTAAAGACAACAAAATGGACGGAAATCCCGAAAAAAAGGGCATGGGGATGCAAGAAAAAAACAAACAAATTCCGCGCCTCGTTACTCAAGAATATGCAACAACCGATTCCATTGATATATTGCTTAAAGAAATCGGAAAAAATGATAAATATTCGATTATAGAGAATCCGGACCAATTATTACAACGAACCACATCGATTCATAAAATTTTAGTTTCCACATCCGTTTCGGATACCCAAAAAATAATCTATCACATTCTGCCCATCCGGTTTGCTCCGCTTAAAGGAAAACTCCGCATCCTCAGACAAAAGATGTCATACCATTCGATACATACCCACTTCGAATCCGAACTTCAAAAATTCGAGGTGGAATCAACGATTCTCAAAGATGTTGTTTTCAAATTTGCGGAATTCGTTGAAAAATTGCGCGAAGGGCTTTCAATCAAAGGTGAAGAAATCCGGTGTATCGCAGAAACTCTCAAGGATCCTATCAGCATTGATGTGCAATCAACAGCTAACAGCAAAACTATCGCTTATCGATATAAAGGAATTCCCGCCACCATAATTATCACCCCGATCGTTATCTACACAGGCCCGCTCGACATCGACTTGGGAGAGCGAATGATCGCTAAAAAGATCGAATCCATAGGACTCTATTTCTCGACCCCCGAAAATCTTCGGTGGACCTTGGAATACATCCTCAAAAAGAAAAAGAAAGCAATGGAATCTCCCGTCAGCATGATAATTAAGAAGGATGCAGATAAAATAAACGATCTCAAAGCGCTGACCACAAAGATCTTTATTGCAGCGCATCTCATCTTCCAATTGATCGCCATCCCCCTCTCGGTTTTAGGGATCTTGCCCGCAGCAATCTATTATATTCTCTTCATAATCATAATTTGCGCTTCTTTATTTAGCTTTTTCAGTATGGGCAAAGTATTTGAACAAAGAAAACCGACCATTCAATCGGAAAAAGATCTCTTCAAACGCGAAAATAAAAAATATCTCGATCTCCATCTTAAATGGATGAATAAAGAAGAATCCATCGAATTCAAGACACAATTGGTTGAAGAATATAAACTCATGGCCATATATTATGAGTCTTTAAGAGATGGGACAATGAACACGAACGCTAATAAGAGGAAAAAGAGTGTATTGCAATATATCGACACAAGAGATGTCTCTAAAGACCGAATTCTCGAACAATTCCAAGCATTATCCCGGAAACAGAGCGAATCGAAAAGAGGAATACATCATAATACAGCAGAAAAATCCAACGAGCATGGCTTGAACCCGGGTATCACAAACAAAAATAATGATCAAAACCCTGCTGTTATTTCAAGCCCGATGAAAATTGAACCGGCTTCCGAATTTACATCTGATTCGGACACTATTCCCATTTCTAATGCTGCGACGGACGGTTCCCAAGCATGCTCGAAAATGTCCCAAGCATCTTCCGAAGTCATTTCTGAACCCGCATACAAAGGTACTGAAGGGCCATCCAGCGGTTCCCAAGCATCCTCGAAAGCCACCTCGAACGCTGCATCCGAACCCAACTTTGCATCGAACTGTCAATCTCAATCTTTTATTGAATTTGAATCGAAAGATTTGAAGGCATCTTCCATCGAAGCGAATTGCAGCGGTGAATATGAACAAAAAACAGATGAAAAAAATATCTTCATTAATCTTGAATCGGGCTCGATGTCAAATTTAGGCGATGACTTGCTTGACTCGATCAAAGAATTCTTAAACTTATAACATCGTGGAGGGAAATCTAAAGATGGAAAGTGTCAAATTGGAAAAAGAAGCCGAGATTCATGCGAATCAATTAGCTAAAGAGATTATCAACCGGGCAATGGAATGGTTTCCTCTGATGAGACAATTCAAAGAAGGAAAAGTACAAGAGGATGTCTTGAAACAGAAAATTGTACAAGATGTCGTTAAATTGAAGGGAGAGATGCAATCGCGTTTCATTTTAATGGGCGAATCTTACGAATCCACGCTCAAAGATCATACCGATTCGAAAATCGAACAAATGCAAACCGAAGCAAGTGAAAACCTTGATAGAATAAAGCATGACTATGAAGCCAAGCTGAACGATCAAGAGATCAGCATCGGGAAAATTGCGGAGCGATACCTCGAATTGGAGACCCATTATATTTTACCAATCCTTGAAAGAATTTCCGGGAAGACCGAACTTATAGAATCTAATGAAAATGACTTGGAAGCCGTGGTAGAATATCACGAAGAAGACATAGAGGAGGAGATTCATCATTAAGAAATTAACCCATTGTGTTTTCAACAGCGGTTTTTTATCCTTCCTTGCCTATATATTTATGATCGATTCTCCCATCCGGTTGATTTTACTTCCTTATCTATTTTTGATGGGTACCATCAACGATACGCTTGATTTCAAGATGTTCGTGAAAAGTGAACACAGGAATTTCAATACTCATTCCTTCATTTCGCCCATCGTACTTGGGATTTTTCTTGTTCCTTTCTTGTTAGTCGCCCCATTTAACGTTCTCATTGCGCTCTGTCTCGGAATTTTCGGGATACTTTCTTACTATGTTCATTTGATTCTTGATATGTTCAATCCGAGCGGTGTGTATATAACCAAAAAAATGATGATCAAGGGGTCTATTCGTTATGACAATTTTATAGTCAATTTTCTCCTTTTGTGTGTAGGGTTGTTTCTCTTGATAATTTCGTTATTTGCGCCTTGATCTTTTTTTAGTTTGAATCTTTATTGTTTCCGGCAGAGTTTTAAGAAGTTTTGTAATATTTTTGCAATTTCGCTTTCGCTTTCGCTTTCGCTTTCGCTTTCGCTTTCGCTTTCGCTTTCGCTTCAATCGAGATGCTTCCATTCGGGTGGATATTACTTAAATTCTTCAAAAAAAAAGGGAAGACAGAGAGATTAATTCAGAAAAACCGCATATCGGAGGTTATTAAAACATTAAAAAAAATAAGGGATAGGGACATTCCCAAAGAATATCCACGTGCTATTCTGAACGTGGAATATTTTGTCTACGGAAACTTTTTTTCGGTCTTTTTTTTGCATGTTTAATACAACCTTACGGGGCTCTATTCTCAGTGTAAACATAAAAAATCACAAAAAACGTTTCCGTGAACTTGATTATCCACATTCTGAATTCAAGGTGGAAATTCTGCGGGATTGCCCCGATTACCTCATGACCTTTTTAAAACGCTTTTTTTATATGTTTACCTCGAATTAAGCACGCATCCGGATTTAGGCTAATATTACTGCTGAAAGATCACAAATCGGAGTATCTTTCTCTTTTAAGAAAAATAAGATAGCTGAAAATCTTGACGCCCTAAAAATGAAAGAATAAAAAAGTAAATATGCTTTGAATTTTATCGTTTCTTTTTCTTGGACCCTTTTTTTGTGCTTTTCGCATCTTCCTCAACAGGTTCTTCTTGGACGATCTCCAAACCTTCAAGCGAATCTAATTCATAAGGGTTTATTTCGACTTCTTCAAGCGTATCCATTGCTTGTTCGATCGGCTGTTCCAATACCATTTCCGGGGCTGATGATTCTTGTTCCGGTTCAGCATCTGCGGCTGAGACGAGGATTTCTTCTTCTTGTTTTTTCTTGGCTTTTTTCTTCTTTTTATCCTCGGGATCCTCGATTTCATATTGAACCTCTTCGGTGTCAGCGATTCCGGCTTCTGTAATAAAGAAAACCGCTTCATTCGGTGCTAAATCAACGGAGTCCACAATCACTGCGGTTCGCTCCAAGGATTGATTCATCGAAAATCCTTTGGTTTTGAACTGAATCCGGAAATGGCATCCATGCGCTACGATATTTCCTCCAATTGCATCTTGCGTGGTATAGACTCCTTTCATAACCGTAGCAACTTGGTTGGTAACCACAACCGCAATATTATAGGTCTCAGCGAGTCGGGAGAGATCCCTGATAATTTGGTTCAAGATTTGCTGTCGGTTTGCTAACATGCCGATTCCGATATATTCCGCTCGTAAGATTGCCATCAGTGAATCCACAATGATCAATCGTGCACCTTTGGTTTTAATGGCCGCTTCCGCCGCTCTAACCATTTGGAGTTGGTGGTCGGTGGAGAATATCCTTGCGTGGTAGATATTGCTCAAGATGGTTTGGGGGTCTTGGCCAAATCTGCGTGCAATTCTTCCGATCTTTTCCTTTGCGAAGGTGTTTTCTGTGTCGATGTATAAGACCGCTCCGCCTAATCCACCTTTTTCTTTGGGTAGTTGGGTGGTTACACAGAGGGTGTGGCACAAGTTGGTTTTACCGCTTTTGAATGCGCCAAATATTTCCGTAATTCTTCCGGTGGAAATTCCGCCGTTGAGGATTTCATCAAAATTTTTCGATCCGGTGGTGAGATGTTCGAAATTTTCTTGAATGTCCGATACTCTTTTAAATTCGGTGAGATTCAATACGTCCCTGGCACCCCACACTAATGACTTCGCCATTTTATCGCTAATGCCATCGATCTCAGATAATGATGAGGGTGAGCTCATTGCCAACGCTTCAACAGACTCGATACCTTGTTCATTCAAGACTTTGAGATAGCGCGGCTTCATAATTTTTAGATCCGATAATTCCATGGTGATCGAGTAGTTATGAGAAGGGTCTATTTAAATGGAAAATTTTAATGATTTCTGTTATTTCCATATTCAATCCCGCCTTATCTCTTTTTCTAATTACTGAATCGTATAGATCATCGATGCATTTTTTAAATTTGGCATAATCGATTAAAACAAAAGAAAAGAAAAGAAAAGAATAGAGAAGAAAAGAAAAGAATAGAGAAGAAAAGAGAAGAA
>CAZUTM010000008.1:0-8142 GCA_964623665.1 uncultured archaeon | reverse complement strand
AAGAAAAGAAAAGAATAGAGAAGAAAAGAAAAGAATAGAGAAGAAAAGAGAAGAATAGAGAAGAAAAGAGAAGAATAGAGAAGAAAAGAAAAGAATAGAGAAGAAAAGAGAAGAATAGATATGAAAAGAGAAGAAAAGAGAAGAATAGAGAAGAAAAGAGAAGAATAGAGAAGAAAAGAGAAGAAAAGAGAAGAAAAGAGAAGAAAAGAGAAGAAAAAGGAAGAGAAGAAAAGAAAAAAACCATTTATGCGTTGATTGCTCGATTTTTAAGCACCCACGATTTAATGGAGAATGGAGTCGGAGTGCCAATCAGATCATAGTTGCCTTTTAGAATCGCTGATTTGGGCACCCAAAATTCGTTCCCAGGTTCTATCTCCAATAATACTGCCTTTCCGGTTATTATCTTCGCAGATGCTACAAGGTCGGTACAGTCTGCCTTTTCTTGAAGATCGGGTCTTTGATTCTCCGCTTTTTGATTCTTCAATTGTTGGGTTTCAATTCTCCCGCTTTCCGCTCTTTGATTCTCCAATTTTTGGATCTCGGCCGTTTGGATCTCGGGACTTTGATTCTCCAATTTTTGGATCTCGGCCCTATGAACCTCGGGTTTTTGAATTTCCGAAATAAAACTCGATACATTTTCCATCGGACTCATGTTGTTGGCCTGAATCTGCATTTTTTTCTCTTGAGGCCGTTGATTTTCAGATTTTTTCTGGGATGCGTTAATAGTATTGATGACTGCTGAACCCAAATGGGCTTGAGGGATCGGTTCTTCCGAGGATTCTTCTTGAGCCGATTGGGGTTTATATCCGGTGGCGTTTTCGATTTTTTCTTTAATGATATGGTCCAAGAGAATTCTCAAGAATTTTGACTCGGGGTAGATGATTTGTTTTACATATCCATTGGATCCGGACGAAACACTGAATTTAAAAGAATATTGGGTTCTATTTTCGCATGCGAACGAAAGAGATGTTGTTTCAGAATTGTATTTGTGCACCGTATTCCATGATTCTTTTTCTCCATTGAGAACATCGAGGATGCAAATCAATTCTTGGATTGATAATTTAATAGCTTTTCCGCCATTTTCGGATGGCCGTTCCCAGCCTGCATCATTTTTCTTAATGAAGCGAAAGTATGAGTAAGAATCATTGCTGGCTCCGCTGTCGAAAAGGATTGCGGTTTTTTGACCGAAAAAGCTTTGATTATGCCGCTCCATAAACATCTAGGAAAATGATTTTTAAAAAAACAAGAGGAATGTTATTCATCCATTGCCCTCATCATTACATCGGTTGAAACGATTCGATGAACGATTTCGGATCCATCTTCAACGGAATGGTGCGATAAATCGTTATCCGGTGATGTCTCTTTGAAAGTTTCTCTTTTTGATAGCTCTCTTGCTTCTTTTTTAATGGTATCAAAGGTTTTTTTAATTTCTGAATCCAAAAATTGCGAACTATCGATATTGGCAATGTCTTGTATTGTATGATATCCCAGTTGATATAATTCTTTAGCCATCAATCGACCTATCGATGGTATTCGCATTACATCAAAGAGTTCTTCGGGCACGCCTAATGATAATGATTTGTTTGCATCCATAAAATCTTGTCTTGCGGTCGTAAAATAGGATGAGGATAACAATCCGAAATGAATACAAAGATTATATAACGCATGGATAAGCCAATCCGCTTGCATGATCGAAGCATAAACGTCGCCTTTGCCAATTGAAGTCAGTTCGGCAATTTTGGCAACACTGATACCATCGGAATATAATTTCAAAATAATCGTTCCTTTGATAGCGGTGAGTTCTCTTTGAAATTCATTTCGATATTCGTTTAACGGATTTCTTTCATGATAGTAGTTTGTTAAATCGGCAAGAAAATCCTCGTAGCTATAGAACAACCTTTGTTTGAATTGTTCAAGGAATGCCCATATCAGATCAAAGTCCGAGGGTTTGAAGTGGAACGTATATGCATTTTCGGTATGGCAAATGATATTATAAAACAATTCTTTGGGGAGTTTATATCCTTTGGATTGTATGGGGCAATAGCGATCCGGAAATTTGATAATTTGTTGAATCATGATGCGCATTTGATATGCAGTATTTGGCGTGATGTAAAGTTTTGTTGCGAGGGAACCAAACTTGGTGGTGGAGAATGTGCTTTGTTCAATGAGTTCTTTGTCCGAAATGATGAAATTTTTTTTTCGTAATTGAGTTAAAATCTCTTTGATTTTTTTCCGAACAGTTTCGGATATTTGCATGTTCGTTTTATAGTAGAACGTAGATTTGAAGAATTTTTCCGCGTCGGGTAGTGACCGGATGATTTTTGCGTCGACCAAACCCAAAATGTGTTTTGAGAGTTCTCCCGCGCTGATCTGCGATTCAAGTGCTTCAGGGTTTCCGCAGCAATATTTTTCAAACATCTCTAAAGCTTCATTTTTCGAGTTGGACAAAATGACCGAAAATCCTTTGGATCCAAAATCCGGTCGACCCGCTCTTCCGGCCATTTGTAAATATTGATTTACGGAATACGTTATATATTTTTTATCACCCGCGAATCTTTTTACTCCAGCAATTATGACAAATTTGGCCGGTAAATTGATTCCCGCGGCTTTTGTGCTTTTTGAAATGATAAATTTAATTTCTTTCCTTTCAAATGCCTCGATTAATTTTTTTTGCTCCTTGATCGTTCGACCTGCATTATGAAAATCGACTCGGGTCGGTTTTCCGTCAAAGAGATCCTCGGGAGTCAAAGCGCGCTGTAAAAATTCGCAATAATCTTCAGCTTCCCTTCTCGTATTTACAAAGATTATTGCTTGATTGCCTACATCTATTAATGATTTTATGAGGTTGAGTAGAGGTGTAGCGTATTCGAGGAATGGATTATCCGGGATGCATGTTTCATTTGCAGATTTTGATTCTAAATATTCCTTAGCATAATATGGCGTGTGTACCAAATATATTCCTTTGATTAATTTTGTGGGTCTCCAGTCCGATTTGATGAGGATGGCCGAAAGCCATTCCGAAAACGATTCAATATTGCCGATGGTGGCTGAGAGGCACACGACCCGACATTTTTCTTCTACGGGCATTGGTTTATTTTTTAATTCCGCGGGAGGTTTGATTGCATGAGAACCGCTCTGGTGGTGTCTAGTATAGAGAATCCTGGAAAGCAAAAATTCGAGGGTTTGTCCGCGCTCCCCTTCACCTAATATGTGGGCTTCATCGACAATTAAAACGGATATTGCGTTCATAAAGTTGGGATTGATACGGATAATGGAATCGGCTTTTTCATTTGTCATTATGATGACATCAGCTTCCAAAATTTTTTCATCGCCTTCGCCGTAATCGCCGACCGAGTTTACGATTTTGTAATAGTCTTTCCAAATTGCTGTGAATTTTCTGTAGACCTCAAATACAATCGATCGTTGTGGGGCAATATAGACTGCTTTTGTTTTTTTCGGCAATCGTTGTAATAAGGTTTGAAAGATGATAATTTCGGCAATCAATGTTTTTCCGGAAGCCGTGGGGATAGAAACCACCATATTTTTTCCTTGATTTTCAAAATATTTTGATATTGCTTCGTATTGAGGTTGATAAAGCCAACGGATTCCCCGCGCTCGTAATTGATCTTTAATGGCATCATTAAGCCATTCGGGGATAGCCCGATAATGAGACTCGGGGGGTATGGACAATGAGTTTGATTTGTTTTTTGCACTATTACTCGCCGTGATCACTTTTTTCACCATTATTTTGAAAGACTGCTCTTTTATACCAAATATAGTATCGTTTTTCTCACTCAATAGGTTAAATCAAATTTAGAAAGATATGTATTTTGAAAAAAAGTCGAACGGTATGAATGTTTGATCAAAAGCGGATGTCCATGGAGGATCTTTTCCGTAATCAAACCATCCCGGAGTCTTTTTCGTAGCAGAAAATTTCGTTCTTTTCGGTAATACACAAAATAAATGACCTACGGGAAAATTTTGTGAATAATTTACATAGTATGATCTTATTTGATGAATTTTATTTAATGATAAATAGTTGTTTATATGATGATGGTTGATTTTTTGGGTATTTCTCGACCTCTTATCATTGTTCCTATTCAACGAGTTCTTATAATGAGTCCATTCGCTGAAGCCATAATAATAAGAGAGAAAGATTTGGTTTTCGGTATTGATTTTACGCCCATTTAATATTCGGAATGATTTTGGATTTGCAGAATGGTCGTTTCGGGTTGAATGTTCAAGATGTGGGTTTGAAACTTTTGTTCTTAAAAGTTGATCGGATCCGGAAAAGGGATCTAATTGTGAATCCATTGCTTTTGAAACAGATTCTTTATTATCCCTTGGAATTTGCATGATTGATGGGATCTCTTTGTTGATTTCAATGATTTCATCGAATTCATTGAGATTTTCGGCCGAAGAAGATAATCCATTATCGGTCGATTCTAATGGTTGAATTTGACCGGAAGCAAGATTTTCTTCGACATCATTAATTTTGGGGGTTGCAAGAAGCCCGCTCGCGTTTAATATTTTCAATCCTGCGAGCTTAAGTTGTTCGGTTTTTGCTTTTGATACGGAAACGAAATTCGGAACGATTTTCGTAAACAACCGATTTATTCTAGTCGTGATGCAAGATGTTGCGACCCCATATGCTTGTGATAATTCAACGGTTCTTGCCTTCTTCTTTCCATTGATCAAATGAATGGCGGCTGAAAGAGAACTTACCGCTGCGATGTTTTCATTGGTGGTTAATAATTCCAATGGATACTTGTCCACCAAATAACAGGCTAAGCGTCGAACTCGAAAATCTAAATCGTGTATCTTGGATTCATCCATAATTAATCGTTTCACGAGGGCATTCTTTGTATTTTTCTGAAAATCGCACTTCAACCCCAGATTTAAGATTATTTTTGTAAATATCTTCAAATCGCATCGTAATACTTGCTTAAATAATTTAAAATCAATAACGAACTGTCGCTGTTTTGAAATGAGATAAGCTGCGGCAGCGCATCCTCCATTAATGTTTCTTAACCAACTGTTCTTTTTGAAAGATTCCCAATTTTTCATAAACACCGTTATTGCTTCGTCTAAAAAGGTCATAGGTATCTTTAATGCACCAAAGATATATTGTAATTCAAAGTATGCGGCTTTCCGGATTTTGATCTTATAACTTTGAGTTTCTCTGTCATTTTTCAGCGATAATCGTTCGAATTTTCCCTTCCTTTCCGATTTTTCTCCTATCATGGTGCCGTATATCGGGTTGGCAGAAATGTTCCTGCTTTTGTCCTCAACCACCATTCGATTATAATTGACGAAATAGACACTTTCTTTGGTCATTCCGCATTCGGAGCAAACCAAATATCCATCTTGATTTCTAATCAATTGATCAGACCCGCAATCTTCACAGATGTCAATATCTTGGACTTCGTTTTTGAGGTCTTTAGGGGTGATAACCGGGTTTTTTTTCTTAATTGGTGCGCTGATAAATCGACTTACAAAGTCATCAGATCCAAATCCGAGTGTGCTCATAATTTTCACGTGAGTTAGAGATGAATTATCAGCAATATAAAGCGACCGAAATCATTTTTGTCCTCAATTTCGTCAACGAAATTTCATTCCATTTCGAGATCCTTCTAGAGTCTCCACAAATTTTCTCTCAAAACACCAAAAAAATCTTCTTCGCCGCGACCCTTCCTATGGAATGAAAACCGCCATTATGCGGAGAAAAAAACCCAAAGACGTGTTATTTTTCCCTTTCCCAATGATCATGTCTTATTTTAACTGAACATATTGTTCATTAAAAATTATCATCGGTAAATTGTATGTTACTCAAATATTCGTAACTTCGATCTCAAAACCGGATATAATAAGACTTACGATTGAAGACTCTTTATTATGAAATTGAATAAGAGAATTCATTTGTAGAAATCCTTTAATTAATTTACGCTATTCGTGGCTTGTTTTTAGATCCGATTATACGAGTATATTAGAAGATAGGTTTTGAGCGAAGGTGAAGTCACAAAAAAATTCCAAAAATGTCGGTACAAGAAAAGCGAATTCCAAAAAGAACTCGTAATTTATATCTAAAATTGCTGTGATTCTTCGAATGCGGTAAATTACATATAGCCTCATATTAAATTTTGCACATTATTTATAAACAGCGTGATCTGCCCAAACGGCATACGCATAGAAAATAAAAACAAAAAAAAACAAATGACGCAATATCGGATTTTTAAGCAGATATTCGATTATTCTATATGCAATTCTTCATACAATTCATGAGCCTCTGGGCATATCTTTATTTCCTTGCCATGGGGTTTCATTATGTACTCGGATTTCTTGCGAAAAAAAATATTTTTATCAAAACGATCGCCCCATACTTGATTTCTATATCCACCGGGATTCATGAGCTGGCGCACCATATCATGGCAAAATTGACAGGTGCAGATGCCAAACTTGAAAACATCGATTTTAAAAAAGGAACTTATACTTATTTAGAAAAAGATAAAACTCTCTTGAAATCACTTATGGTTTCTTTAGCACCTTCTATTCTGGGGTCTATATTGATATATGAGATCATCCGATTTATTAAATTAACGCAAAACTATCCTTTCTGGGTATATGTTGTCTTAAATCTCTTGATTCTATTTATTTTTTTGGGATTACCATCGAGTTCAGCGGATTTTTACTTAATTTTGAAAACTTTTTCGGAAAATCCCGTTAATTTTATTGCAACTATAATAAAATCAGCGATCAGTATAGGCATCATAATTGTCAGTTATCAAAACATTGCTCAATTTGTACCGATTAGAACCCCGTATATGGAGATACTCTCGTTTGGCATTATATATTTACTTCTAAGAATATGCGCCGTAGTCATTCCCATTAAAATCTACAAGAAAAGTAAAAAAAAGAATCAAAAACGATTGTTAACCAAAGGCCCCCGTGTTTTTTCGGCGAGTAAAATCAGAAATCCAAAATATTATATTAACGAAACCGAAACCGAAACCGAAACCAAAACCGAAACCGAAACCGAAACCGAAACCGAAACCGAAACCGAAACCAAAACCGAAACCGAAACCGGAAGATCTCCTAAAAATGAATTCGAATCAAATGGTGCTCTCCTCGAAAGCGACAATATAAAACTTGAATTTGAAAAACTTGAACAAAACATCCGAAAGGCAGCAACACTTGAAGACGAAAATTTAACGATGTATTTATTATCTCATCCAGACCAAGGATTTTTGTATTTCCATAAGGGACACGAAAAACTATCAAATAATGATCTAATCTTCAAAAATATCCTTAAAATTCAATCCTATGTTCATTCCAAAGAAAAAGAAATTGAATCCCTGTATAAAAACAAAAAACAACAGCCCAAAGCCAATGATGACTTGGTATTATTCCTTGAAATCGGGATGTATCTTGCTGCGCTGAACAGGATCTTACAATATGATAGTACTAAGATAACCATTCCATCGGAGCTGCTCTTGCAGATATATTCAGAATCCGTAGAAAATATCAACCTTCAAGCGTTGAAAAACGAATTGAAATCCTTGGCTCATTGTACTTGATTGCAAGAAGTTTCAACAACAGTTGCTCAATTCTTGATAAATCTTGATCAGTAATATCAAACATGTAAAAAAACCGCAAAAAAAGTTTCCGTGAACCGATTTATCCACGTTCGGATTTCGGTCTTGATATTCTACGGGAATGCCCGTTTTCCGCAGATTTTTTTTATGTTTAGAAAAACAATAAATGGGAGAAAATAGAGAATATTCATCCGTTTTCGGTATATCGATTGGAAAAAATATTAGTTTTCACACTTCTTCTTCTTTGATTTCAATAATTCTTTATTGGCTTCGACATATTTTGGCCCAAAGCCTTTAATCTCTGAAAATGGGCCTTCAACATCCTTAGGAGTTCCGTTCTTTGAATAGATAACATTTGACTTTAGCAGAGCATTGAAGACATAGCCCGGAGGGCCAAAATGTTCTAATAATAATTGTGCTTTTTTCTTTCCGGTTTGAAATAACCCTTCAAGTAAAAATTCTTGGCGCTCTTCAAAGCTCATCGATTTTGGTGCGGATCTCGCAATGAGTGGTGCATTATCCACAATTTGTTCCCTTTTGGCAATAGATT
>CAZUTM010000007.1:11756-58280 GCA_964623665.1 uncultured archaeon | reverse complement strand
TTTATATTTGTTAATAACGTTTTAACCTCTAATTAAAAAAACCTTCATAATTATTTTTTTTTATTTTAGCTTTCTTTTCCCACAAATTTCCCAAAATTTCTTTTGGCTCAAACGGATCAAAATTGAATTTGCGGCGAGCGCCCAAAATTCGGGAAAAAGATCGAATTTTTGAAGCAACTTTGGTTCTTTTTCTTCATGAGCATCTCGCCGCAATCTAATCAGGGATTTTTATTATTTCAATTCGGGTTTGAAGAGCTTGTGCGATTTGTCCGACAAATCTGTAAAACTTGGAAGATTTGCAGCCAACGAATATTCACATGCGGAGAAGAGTTCGTTGGCATCGATAGAATCAAAGAAAAGGTTCCTTTGGTTGCGGCGGAACTCATTTCAAGAATTCGATCGGCATGGAAACCTGAAAACATTCGAGAAAATCTGAAAAAAGGAATCGATTTGCCGACTGAAGTTATCAATTTTCCCGAAATTACCGAAGAAATGCTTATTACTCAAATATTGAAGGATTCGAGACCTATTGGTGCGATTAAGGATGTTGAGGGGAATGAAGAGATCTTCATTATTGTGAATCGAAAACGATTCATCATGAAAAAAAGTGGGGGAATAATAGTAGAAAACATGAAAGATGTGTCCGGCTCTATGTTTGGGGGGAAACTAGAGTTCGAAGAGGGTACATCTATTTTTTAATTCTTTCTTTTTTTCTCTTTTCTTTTTTCCTCATTCAGATTCTTTTAAAACAAGAGATACGAACTGAATTTATAAAATAAATCTTTAGTTTCTTGCGGAAAACGTATAACTCTGGTGATTTTAACTTGATCAAACTTGATCCAGTTTTAAACAACCGGTGCTGGTCAGAATTTCATAAAAAAAGGGTGAATCCGAAAATCTAACAAGGCTATTGAATCGGAATCAATTGAACAGATTTCACGTTCTCGACCTTGCTGAAGGCTTGTTTCAATTTATCGACCGAAAAGCCTTCCTTATTCATGATATTCATGTCCATATAACTTTCGTAGTAGCAGTTTGCTCCCGAGAAACACAACCCCGTTGTGTGAATGATTGAATCGCAAATTTGAAATTCGGTGAGAATATCTCCAATCCCTTCGACCGTTTGTGGTGTAAATTCAACCAATTCAATTAAAATCTTTGTAATTACTTGATTTTTAATGGAAAAGATGTTCAGTTTAAGAATATCTTTACCCGGAATTGAGATTACAAGGTAATATTCGCTATCTTTTATCTTATTTTTTGCATCGTTATGGATCAGAATGTTGTTCATGATATCTGCTTTTTTAACGAGTTTTCCGACCGAAATTTGCGGTTTTTCTTCCTTTTCTTCACACATATAAAATCTCCTATTACCTATAACGCGCTTTTTGAATAAATAGTTGACTCATCTGACAGATTTGAAAAAATCCCGATTTAAAGAATCGAATTAAATTGATTTGAAACTATTTCGGGATTATTTATGGTTTGATGCCTAACGGGAAGTGGAGTTAATTGTGTTGATTTCAATGCTTGTATCTTATCATTAAATTCTCGAAAACGGTAATTCGAAATGAAATCTTCAAATGCAGTGATTTTTTGCTCAAAATTTTCGAAGTGTTTGATGTTTCCCACGAAATTTTCGATGTAAAGTTTGTATGTGCCGTGGAATTCATGAGCGAGGTAATTCAGCATCGCTTGTTCTTCATGCTGATTTATATTTTTTGAAATAGCGACAGAAAGCAAGGCACCAACACGAAGATAAAGGATTCGCATATCGTCCATATTAATCGATCGTATAGCGTCTCGTGAAGGGGTTTTTGAAATGGATGATGCAAACGAATTGATTGCGGTGATTAATCCTGATACGAGGTCCGGGTCGGGCATTTCACATTCGAACGATTTTATATAGAGCAATACTCCGGAGGGTTCGTGAACAAAATAAATGGCCCGAAAAAGATCTCGAATTGGCTTGCATTCGTTTTGCTTCATACTCATGAAATAATCATGCACACTAAAGAAGAGCGTTATCTTGCATTTAATATTCGAATAACATGTATGTAATATCTATTTTTTCTTTGAATGGGTTGTTTTCTGTGACGGGTGTCTTTCAAACGAGGTGTTAATTGTTTTTATTTGATTCTTATAAAAGATAAACGGAAAATATATCTCTAAATGTATTGGAAAAAGTCCAGATCATTTGCGGGAACCCCAAAGCGTGAGTAGTTATTAAAATAATTCCGGCGTGTTTATCAAAGGAAGCCAATGAATTTATCTTTGAGTTCTGAATTACGGATTGAAAAATTGATCGTTGTTCTGAATTACGGATTGAAAGAAGGATCCTTAAGTTCGATTCTCTTGAGTATATATGCGCCAAAGGGTTTATTGAGAAGTTCTGCATGTGTATGACATTTAATTTTTAGTAAAGAATAGTAATGGGCCGATCCGGATGAATGTAAGTGTTGATACGCATATATCGCTTCAAAATTTGCCATTCCCTTCATTATCACAATATCCGAATTTTCAAGGAGATCCATGAATTCCCGTGAAGCATGATGCGGATCGTAACCGAGATCCGCGGATCCGGTGGTGATAACCTTGCAAAGTTTATCCATTCCGACCATAACGGCATCTTCCATAACGGCATCATTGGAAATCGGCTCTCCTTTAACAGCGGCGATGACCTCTTTGTCGAATTCTTTGAGTATTACGACCAAAAGAGTATCAAAAGCAATTTCTCCGGCATTATCAAGAACGAGTAAAATCTTTTTCTTTCGTTCATCTATGATTTCTGCCCAAAGCAATTCAAAATCGTTAATTTCAAAAGTTATACTATTAATCTGCTGAATTGCGCGCTTGATAGCCGATTCCGATGCGGATCCATCATGAGCGGTGGTGCCTATATCAAATGTATTTCCTAATACGGCGATTTTGATTGCCATTTCGAGTCTCTTCTTTTTTTCTTCGATCGTTATTTTTTCAAGCAGAGCTTTGAAGTGAGGAATTGCATCGATACAAACTTTGTTTGCATCTTGGCGAATCTTTTTCCAAATGTCTGCGAGCTGGGACACGTTTGCGGCTTCTTTGAACAATTTCGATGCGATTTCGTTCGGCGGTGCTTCGCGATGTGTTGTGGTGTGTAAAATTGAAATCAATCTTTGAATTCCTTCAAATTCTTTTTCTCTTTTTTGTTGCTCTGTCAATTGTGTCTGTTCAAGGCCAAGTTTCAAATATTTAAGTCCGACTTCAAAGATGCACGGAATGCACCGTGGCCGAATATAGCCCTTGCACGCTTTCAGCATTATCTGCGTTCATAAAATAAGAGCAAGCTAAAATATGTTGTTGTTTTTCTTCAATTATGAAGATTCAATCCGAGCCGTTTCTGGGTTTCGTGATTGGTGATGATGCCCCGATTCGGGTTATGGCGGTTGTTAATATTAGCAAAGAATCCTTTTATCCGGGTTCTTTTATCCCAAATGAAAATTTATTGGATTCGGTGAGAAGATTTATCGAAGCGGGTGCAGATATCATTGATATCGGAGGCAGGTCCACCGCTCCTTGGTCCGAAATAATTAGCATCGAAGAAGAGAAAAACCGGGTCAAAACAGCCCTTGATATTATTTTACCTTCATTTCCAAAGGATAAAATAATCTCTCTTGATACGCAATATAGTGAAATTGCAGAGTTGGGCTTGGAGTTATGTTCTGAGTTTGGAATTCGTGTAATTTTAAACGATGTGAGTAATCTCAAAACGGATAAAAGGTATGCGGATATTGTTGCTAAGTATGGCTGTCCCATAATATTAATGGCCTCGAAAACGGTGCCGGGAGATACAAAAACCATGAAAGAGATTATTGATGCGTTGAGAGAATCGATCCGAGAGTTGGTATCAAAAGGGTTTCCGACAGATAAAATTATCTTGGATCCTGGAGTTGGACGTTGGGTGAATGACAAAACCCCGGAGTACGATGCTGCCATAATATCGAATTTGGAACAGCTTCGGGTGTTAGGGCTCCCCATTTTAATGGCACTTTCCCGAAAATCGTTTATCGGCGGGATTTTGGGGTATAAGGATCCAAAGGATCGTTATTTCGGCACGATCGCGGCCACCGCGATTTCGGTCTTCAATGGTGCGCATATTATTCGCACTCATGATGTAAATCAAGAGTTGATGGATGTGGTTCGTATTTCTAAAACCTTAAGAGAATCGAAAAGTTTTTGAGCATGATTTTGAATGCTCTCGCTTATTCCAATTCGTTCGTGTAAAATCATTGTTCCCGGTGATGATCTCTTCTCCATTTTTTGTGAATCATTGGATGCAGCGGGTGAGTCGCTTAAGGATGGAGATATTGTGGTTCTTGCGGAAACTGTTGTCGCGACGGTGCAAGATCGAATTATTGATCTCCATACGATTACACCAAGCACAAAAGCAAAGGCGTTGGCTGCAAAGCACGAAATGATGCCCGAGTTGGTTGAACTCGTCTTGCAAAATGCAGATGAAATCCTCGGCGGAGTTCGGGGTGTTCTTCTTACGATAGCCCATAATATTATATTAGCAAACGCTGGGATTGATTTATCGAATGCTGGGGGTAATGAGAATGCGGTTCTTTTGCCGGAAAAGCCTTATGATTTTGCGGAGATGTTTCGGAGTCAATTGATCTCGAAATTCGGATTGAAGAATGCCGGTGTAATTGTTTCGGATTCCCATGTTCAGCCTTTAAAAAAAGGCGTTATAGGGACAGCGATTGCGGTTTCGGGCTTTCATCCCGTGGATAATTGTATCGGTCGAACCGATCTTTTTGGGCATCGAATGAGATATACAAATCGCGCATTGGCGGATCAAATTGTGTGCGGGGTTCATTTGGTGATGGGTGAATGCGATGAAAGGGTTCCGTTTGTGGTCGTGCGAAATGCCCCGGTGAAATATACGGACGATAAGATTGATGAAAAAGAAATGTTGATGGAAAAGTCGGAATGCCTTTTCATGAATGTTCTGTATAGGCGTGAATAGCGAAGCGCGAAAAATAAATAGAAAAACGGCTTTTTTTGGATATGGAAATTTACAAAGATTGCGCATGGAGACTTTCGGAGAAAATTAAAACACAAGAGATAACGGCCGAAGAGCTCATGAATTCTATTTTTGACAGAATTGCTAAAGTAGAACCGAAAGTTCATGCTTTTACCGAATATTATAAGGAAGATTCGCTTAAAGAGGCAAAGAATATTGATACTCAAATAAAACAAGGAAAGAAGGTCGGAAAATTAGCCGGGATTCCTTTAGCGGTTAAAGATTGTATTTGCGTCAAAGGGAGAAGGACTGCTTGCGGGTCTAAAATGTTGGAAAATTACTATCCTTTATATAATGCGACCGTTGTGGAGAGATTATTATCCGAAGGAACAATCGTGATCGGTAGAACGAATATGGATGAGTTTGCAATGGGATCTTCCACCGAATCTTCTTATTTCGGAAAAACATATAATCCTTGGGAT
This sequence comes from uncultured archaeon, assembly GCA_964623665.1. Classification (GTDB taxonomy): domain Archaea; phylum Asgardarchaeota; class Lokiarchaeia; order Sigyniarchaeales; family Promethearchaeaceae; genus CAZUTM01. Next base: position 52,793 of record CAZUTM010000007.1, on the reverse strand, counting down.
CTGTCTCGTGTGCCAGGAGGTTCTTCCGGAGGTTCCGGCGCAGCGATTGCGGCGGATGAAACAATTATTTCTTTGGGGTCTGATACCGGAGGAAGCATTAGATGTCCCGCATCTTTTTGCGGGGCTTATGGAATTAAAGCAACCTACGGTCGGGTTTCTCGTTATGGTATTGTTGCATATTCAAATTCTCTCGAACAAATTGGACCTTTAACAAAATGTGTGAAAGACTCCGCGCTTATGATGTCAATCATGGCGGGTCATGATCCGATGGACTCCACGAGTGCCAAGGTTCCCGTGGATGATTATCTTTCGTTCCTTGAAAAGGGCGTAGAAAAACTTAAAATAGGGATGCCCAAGGAATTTTTTGGCGAGGGGATCTCCAAAGACACTATGAAAATTGTGAAAAACGGGATCTCTCTCTTAGAAAAGAAAGGTGCTGAGATCCGAGAAGTGTCGCTTCCTCATATTCGATATGCCCTTCCCACCTATTATCTGATTGCAATGTCCGAAGCGTCTTCAAATTTGGCCCGCTTTGATGGGATAAGATTCGGATACAGAACAAAGAATAAAGAAGCGGTTGAAAAATTGCTCAAAGATGCCAATGCGCAGAAAAAAATCCTTTCACAATGGGCTGCCGAGTTCATGATAACAAGAAGTGAGGGTTTTGGTCCCGAGGTTCGGAGAAGAATCATATTGGGTACTTATGCGCTCTCGGCAGGGTATCAAGATCAATTTTTCTTAAAAGCATTGAAGGTTCGCACATTAATCAAAAATGATTTCTTAAATGCATTGAAGGATGTCGATGTTTTGGCCGGGCCGATCATGCCCCGTTCCGCGTTTAAGATCGGTGAAAAGACAGAAGATCCCATCGAGATGTATATGGAAGATATTCTCACCGTTCCGATCAATCTCGCGGCGGTTCCATCTCTTGCGGTGCATTCCGGATTTGATGGAAATAACATGCCCGTGGGGATGCAAATCATGGGAAAATATTTTGATGAAAAAACGGTCTTTCGAGTGGGCCATGCTCTTGAAATGGCTTTGAATCTCGGAGAAAGAAAGCCAAATCTATAGGAGGAATAAAAATGTCAGAAGAAAACTATGATGATGTTGTTATTGGCTTGGAAATTCATATTCATTTAAACAAATTGAAATCCAAATTGTTCTGCGGCTGTAGTACCGATTACCACAGCGCAAGTCCGAACACATACACTTGTCCGATTTGTTTGGGCCACCCGGGAACATTGCCCGTTCTAAACAAAAGCGCTGTGGAGACTGCTATTAAACTTGCTTTGGCATTGAAGTGTAAAATAAGTCCGATTCAATATTTCTATCGAAAAAACTACTTCTATCCGGACATGAGTAAAAACTTTCAGATATCACAATACAATAAAGGTGGAGGTGTGCCCTTTGGAAACGGCGGTGAAGTATTAATTCAACTCGGAGACGAGAAAAAAACCATTATTTTGGATCGAATACATATCGAAGAAGACCCGGGCAAATTGGTACATCAAGGCAATGTTGAATCCTCTCCATATACACTTGTTGATTATAACAGAAATGGTGTCGCTCTGATTGAAATCGTGACTACACCGTGTATGAAAAGTCCGAAAGAAGCAAGAGCGTATTGTAATAAACTGAAATCCATCTTGGTATATGCAGATATCAACGATCCAACAGAAGAAGGTGCCTTTCGGGTTGACGCAAACGTTTCGATCAAGGGGCACGAACGAGTTGAAGTAAAAAATATTGGGAGCGTAAAGGATGTTGAAAAAGCGCTAAATCACGAAATTAAGCGGATGAGAAAAGCAATTCAAAAAGGACAACCCATAACCCGCGATACTCGGCATTTCGATGGAGAGAAAACCATATTATTGCGAAGCAAGGAGCAAGAAGATGATTACCGCTATTTTCCCGAACCCGACTTAACAAAGTTTGAAGTAACGGAAGACATGATTAAGAAAGTCAAGAAAACATTATTGGAATTACCGGATGATCGAAAGGAACGATTCATTAAAGAGTATGGGATGAGTGAATATGATTCGGAAGTATTGATCCAAGATAAAGGTCTTGCAGACTTCTTCGAACAAACCGTAAAGCAATACAACAATCCCAAAGAAGTGGTCAATTGGTTGATAAATGACGTAATGGGATATCTAAACGACAATGATTTGGAATTGAAAAAGACCAAGTTCACGGTAAAAAACTTTGTAACACTTCTCAAAATGATTGATGAAGAAAAATTCACAAAGAGAGTGGGAAAACAAATTCTAAAAGATGTTATTAACGGCAAAAATCCCGAATCCTTGGCCGCTTCGAAGGGTTTGGAAAAGATTTCCGATGAGGTTCTGCTTTCGAAACTGTGTGATGAAGTAATAGCCGAGAATCAAGATGTTGTTCAAAAATTATCCACTAAACCAAAAGCATTCCAAGCCTTAATCGGAGAAGTTATGAAAAAGACAAAGGGAATGGCAGATTATAATCTTACCCAAGATATTTTAAAGAAAAAATTGAATATTCCATGATCGGGTTTCAATTTTTCTTCTCAATTCATTTTTTGCAATTCTCCCTTATCCTATCTTATATATTCGCCGAATTTACATGCACGTTTCCGATGCAAGTTCTACAATACAATTAAGTCGAGGTAATGAGTCTTCCACTTTATAGATCGTTACTCTGCTTCGCTCTCTTGCATCTCTGAGAACCTCGTAGCTAAACAAGGGTATCAATAACAATAAGGATAGAATTGCCAATGGTGGGAACATAAAGATGCCGATTAAGATTCCGGATGCGATTAATACGATAGTGAGACTTTCCAACCAATCCTTCATTTTAATCACCTTTTCAAAACAATAAAATCATCGTATTTATTCTTTCGGCAAATAAATAATAAGAAAAAATAATTGTTGGTTTGACTTTTTTCGGTTTGAAAATTCTTTCAGAATGTTGGGTTATTCTTGAGTTTCAATATCATTTTCGATTTTCATATATAATTCTTTGAGAAATTTGATTTGATCCTCGGTAGCCTCCCAAAATTTCCGCTTGACCGCTTCGAGGAACGTTTTAATCGATTCGAGCATCGCATATCTATTATTTCGGGTAAGGCGCTCTCGAATTTCGTTATCTTCGATGTAGCGCTGATAACATAACTCCCAATATTGTTCCGGCATCGCATCGGTTAAGGCGTTAAATCCGATCATATATTCCAACCGATCCGATATTTTTTGTCCACCGTGTTTGTCATGAGCAAGTACACCTTCGATCCATTGTTTATTAAGAACTGTAGTAGCCATTGACAACGCAACTTCATCATTCAAGGTTGAAATAATCGGGTTTCTCTTGGTGGAATCGGCAATAAAGATGGGAATTTTTTGTTTGGTTATGAATTCATAGGATTTTGCTAATCCGCCTGCAAATTCGTAATAATGATCCAAATCCGTGATTTTATATTCTGCAGTATCTCGGATTTGGCTGATATATCTTATTTTGGAAACAGATTCTTTGAATAACTCCGTTTGCGGGTGGATTTTACCATTTCGGAGATAAATATTGGCTAAGCTATCAACAAAGTTTTCAGCAAGCTGCTCAGCAGTTTCCCATTTTTTGGATGCGATCATTTCGGTTAAATTTGTAGCATAAGATCCAGCCGCGGGACCGAATATTCTTCCCTTTGAATATTGGAAATTTTTTCTCTTAAGTTCATTGCTATGTTTCTTTAGATAATTCATTTCATCCGGCTCATTTAGGTCTACAACCGCTTCAATTGCACGATTAATAAGATCGAGTACATAAGGCAAAGTGTCCCGAAAAATACCTTCTGTTTGAATAAACACATCGATTCTCGGTCTCTTAAGTTCTTCTAACGGGACGATTTCGAATTCGGTTGTCCATATCGATTTATTTTTTGTCGGTCGAACCCCTATATACGAGAATATTTGCCCAATGGATTCTCCCCCGGTTTTCATGGTTTCAAATGCCCAAAGTATTATCGCCATCGATTCCGGATAGGTTCCTTTTTCATTATAATACTTTTCGATTAATTCGTCGGCAATTTTTTTTCCTCTTATATATGCGGCGCTGTTCGGAATCAATCTTGGGTCGAACCCGAATGTATTTCTTCCCGACGGAAGGATCTCAAAATTTCTCATTACATCACCTCCGGGGCCCGGTTCAACAAATCCACTTGATAGTGCATTCAGCAAAGATTTTTTTTCTCCGCTTTCGGAGTATTTAGCCGCTAATATTTTGACTAACCGATGAAATCTATCTATATTCTCAACGTTTTCCGTTCCAACTACGATATTATTCTCGATAACAGATTGAATTTTAGAAATTAATACCGATTGATCTAATCCTTTGCTATTGTTCAAAATATCCTCATCGATCAAGGGTGAATTCATGAAAATATGGCCGATTTGCATTGCAATTTCTTGCGGAGTATATTTTCTGTTGAAATAATGAAGGCCAATGGGAATTGATTCTTCTTTGATTCGTTCAATCAGATCCGAAAAGGATTCTAAATTCAAAATTTCCATTCCGAATTTCTGTGCAATCAATTCCAGTTCTTTTCCAATGATTTCTGTTCTGTTCTTTTCTTCCCCAAGCTCTCTTTTTATTGTGGTCATTTGTTCTATTAGTTCGGATGCTCTTTCCAATTGTTCTGTTTGTTCGTTTTTTTGTAAGATGGGGCCAGGATATCCAATAAGAAGCGCATTAGATCTTCTTTTTGCTATTGTTCCCTCACTTGTGTTTGAAATATGATAATAATAAAGATGTGGGATTGCCCCAAGCAAAGCAATGTTATAATCTTCAATATATCCTGCAGATTCTTTTCCCGGCAAGAATTCGAGTGTTCCATGGGTACCGAGATGAATAACGGCATCCAATTCCAAAATCTCATCGAGATAGCGATAAAATGCGATATATTGGTGATGCGGAGTTAAATTTTTATCGTGATATTTTTCGGATTCGTATAATGGAGATCTCGATGGCTGAAGCCCAATAAAAATATTCCCGAATCGAAGAATCGGTAATTTAATTCCTTTCTCATTAATCATTACTTTCCCTATTCCGGCACCCCACTCTTTTATCACTTTTTCTTTTATCGAATTAGGCAATTTTCTAAATAGCGACATATACTCCGAATCTCGTAAAATAACACCTTTAAATCGTTCATCCGAGTGATATTTTGGATTATTTGTAATTCCATTTTTAAGAAGTAGCGAATAAAAATCCGATTCTTTGGGAAGTGTTCCGCAATCATACCCATTTTGTGATAACGTTATACAAATCTCATGCAAACTTCGGTTAACATCCAAATAGGCGGCGTTTCCGAGGTTATCTTCACCGGGAGGATAATTAAATAAAATCAATCCGATTTTCTTTTCAGCATTCTTTTTATATTTCAAATTCATCCATCGTTTTACTCTTTTGCATAGCAATTCTATCGTTTCTTCAAAAAGATATGGACGATACACTTCATTTTCGATGGTCTGAGAATATCCCGAACTTTGGGTGGTTGAAACCGTTAACATCTCGAACCTTCCATCCATTTCCGGCATTACAACTGCAATCACATTGTTAATGGGATTGATTCCGTAATTATTTTGCTTATATATTTCTATATCATCATCGAATTGAATAATCGGATTCAGATGCGGGACATTCAATTTTTTGAAAAATTCGATGGTTGGTTCCCCGGAACCGCCGAAAGGGCCGCCATTCAAACGAAAATATTGTAAATGAATGATCAAATCAACCGTCGAAACGGAATTCGAGTCAATGAAATATTCTTGAACCGCCTCCAAATTTTTCATGGTATCCGAATAGACAGGTAGAACATTATAACCCTCAAGGTAATTGTAGAAGGCCTCAACTATCGGTACACTAAGCTCGAAATAAATCCCGCCGTAAAATAAAATGCCGATTCGGGGTTTTGAATTCTCCCATTTTGCTTCGGCCATATATTCTTTCAAAGATGTGAAAAACCGATTGATTTTAGGATTGTAAATGCCGAATGGCGGCAATTTTTTCGGTGTCGGGATTTCAATCGGGATCTCAACATTTGTATAATGTTTCAGTAAATACAACAAGAGATATTTATGATTTTCTGGAAAACCGCCATATCCGTTAACCCAATATTCCATACAGTTTACCCATTTATTGGCATCTTTTAGCAACCCGATGGGAATTAATTTACCCATAATTTTCATTATATCGGTCATCTTCATCCCTTTTTTGACCATTGCGCTCAAATCAGGGATTTCATCCATATAATTGGGCGCATCTTTTGATTTCGGAATCTTTGATGCGTCGAATTTTCCCAATTTTGTGAGAGACCGAATTTCGGAATTTCCCGCAACGAGCGCAATTATGGAAATCCGGGAATATTTATCGGGTTCGTGTATTTTCATTTTTTTTAGCGTCTGAACAAGGAATTCTATAACTGGTGAATTTCCCCGAATATCCAATAACAAAAAATCGGTATTATAAATCGATTGCCTTAAGTCATCCAATTTTTCTGGTTGTCTTTCCAAAATATTTAATATAAACGATTTAAACTGAAGTTTAATCGATATTTCGGATTCGATTTCTTGTATTGATTTTTCAATAAATCCCAATTGTCCCATTTGGGATACTAAAACAAATTTCACGATTCCGGTTCCGATATTTTCAATGTTGGTGCTGGTCATCCACAATTTCACCCCATAAGTGTTCGTTTTTCAAAACCTTTTCAATATTCTCTTGATTTAATGATTCGATGTGATAATATCTTGCATTTGCATGCTCGGCTACCATCTGAGATATTCCAACATTTAAATTAGGATCCTCCGTATCGATGACAATCAACTCGATTCCGGATTTGGCGATGATGTCCGCAAGTCTTGTTATTTCATCAAGTGTGGTTTCCGAATCCATATTGCTTCGTCCGTCCGAAATCAGAACGATGATCGGAAGATATCCCGATTTAGAATCAAGTTCTTTGAGCCCGAGTTCGTAGGCTTTGCTCAAGCCCATCAATAATGGCGTATTTCCGCCAGTCGGTATTTCTTTCAAATGGTTTTTCGCCAGATCCACTGATCTTGTTGTCGGTAATATAATCTCTGCTTTGTTATCTCGAAACACCACCATACTTACCTTATCCCGATAAATGTAATTGAAGTGTAGCAAGTTCATGATAAGGCCTTTAACCTCCTCCATTCTCTTTTGGACGCCCATTGATCCGGATGCATCGACGCAGAAAATCATGGAATAGGATTGTTTTCCTTGCCTTCTATTAATTTTGATGTTTTGTTCCGAAATTTTTATAATGGTTCCATTCGATTCCGCACAATTTAAACTTGATATTGATGAATTGGATAATGAATTCGCGGCAGAATTGATTGTTGGGAGAATTGCAATATCGTTGATGTTCGAGTGTCGTAATTTATCGAATTCCCCATAACCGGTTACTTTTCCTGATTTTTGTATTGTGGCTTGTTGGATTCGTTTTCCGTTTGTTTTGTGCAAAACATCGTGAATATGAACATTATTTTTATCCGTCTCGATATCCGGTGCGTGTATTCCTTCTTTTATTTCAAAAATCGTTGGTTCTTTGTTGTTCATCCGATTAGTAGTATTTACATTTGATTCCACCAAAAATTCTTGAGAATCTTGATTCTTCTTTTCTATTTCATTCAGCGTGTTATTCTGAATGTTAAAATTACCCGAATCGCTTTTTTTTTGTTGTTCTACATCTTTTTGGTCGTTTTTTTGAATATTTTCAGAATTTAAGATTTGATCGACAAGATTCATGTCCAATTCTTTCTCTTCAAAAGGTTTTTTCTTTAACCGATGTTCTAGCGCCAATTTTACGGCGATTCGTATATCCTCTTTTGATGTCTTGAATTTTCCGTTGAAAGCGGTCATTGCTTTTGCAGTTCTGAACACCGTGATATCTGCACGATGGCTGTCAATACCGAGTCTCAAACATATTTCCGATATCTTTTTGATGAGTTCGGAGTCAATGACCACTTTATCCAATATTTTTCTTGCTTGATTGATTCTTTTTCGCAATATTTCTTGTTCGTTTGCAAATGCATTATAGAACCCTACGGGATCTTGATGATAGCGCTCTACATAATCCATAATTTTTATTCGCTGCTCTAAATTTTTAATTCCGGTGACCTTTACCGACAATCCAAATCGATCCAATAATTGGGGTCTCAAATTGCCTTCTTCGGGGTTCATGGTTCCTATTAAAATAAATTTCGCCGGGTGATGGGTGCTGATGCCTTCTCTTTCGATAATATTTATACCCATTGCGGCAGCATCGAGCAATAGATCGGCAATATTATCCGCGAGCAAATTGACTTCATCGATATATAAAATATTGCGGTTCGCTTCTGCAAGGATACCCGGTTCGAGCGCTTTTATTCCTTCACTAAGAACTTTTTTTAAATCGATTGTTCCGATAACCCGGTCCTCGCTGGCATTAATCGGCAAATTGACCACGCGCATTTTTCTGGAAACAATTCTCTCTTTCGTGATGAATCCATCTTCAAGAGCATGTTGGCAAGAATGGCAACACTCTTTAGGGTCATGCGGATTGCAATTGAATTTACAATCAGCGATAATATCAATTTCCGGTAACAGATCCGCCAACGAGCGCGCTGCCGTCGATTTTGCTGTTCCTTTCTCGCCCCGAATCAACACACCTCCGATCGATGGATTTATTGCATTTAGAATTAATGCCAATTTCATTTCATCTTGTCCAACGATCGCGGTAAATGGATACGATTTAAAATGAGTCATATGCGGTGTATTTCCTCGCTACTTTATGTATTGGCAAAAGAATGCCAAATAATAAATTTTTGGAAATTGGTAATATCGTTTTGTTTTCCCGATTCAAACAAAAAATTGAAAAGCGGACAATTTAAGAAAAACAAAAACCAATTATGAATATGAGCGAAAGCAATGAAAGATTTGTAAATAAGGTAGAGTACAAGCCTTTGACTTTTAAAGAAAAGATCTCTTATGCAATGGGGTCGCTACCGGGAAATTTCTATGGGACATTTCTGGGCCAAATCAATGCGTTTTATTTTGCATGGATGGGCTTATCTTCTATGTATATAATAATCGCACAAATATTCTACGGTGCATGGAATCTGATAAATGATCCCATCTTTGGAATTCTTCAAGATCGAACAAAGCATAAAGATGGCCGGTATATCCCATGGATCAAATGGTTTTCACCTTTGTTGACTATCGGCTTCATATTAGTGTTCTTTCCGCCGGATAATTGGAGCATCGTGGTGGGCGGGGAGCAATATCAAATCCCCCTTTTTATTTGGTATTTGGTTTCGCAAATGGTATACGATACTGCTTTTACTATTGTATATATTGCACATGTTGCCCTCTTGCCTCAAATGTCGATGTCCCAGAAAGAACGCACCGATCTTGCGGTTTATTGTGTGGTATTATCCTTTGTGGGGTTGGCAATCAGTGCCTATTTTCCCGTGAAATATCTCGTAGATCCGAATGCCGACCTAATCGCTGAGTTTAAAATCGTAATTGTAATATTCGCGATTCTCGGTTATATTCCGTGGTGGATTTTGGTTAGGAATGTGAAGGAAAAAGCCGAATTCATTCCCGCTGAAGACACACCTTTTATCGAATCGATTAAATGCGTGTTCAAAAATCCTTCCGGTCGAATATATATGATCTATGATGGTTTAACCGTAGGAATTACTAACTTTGTTATGGGATCTATTACTTTTTTATTAGCGTGGACATTTGGGCAAAACTCTTTTTACCAAGCGCAGAACCCAGATTGGAATCTTTTTGCTTTACTTCCTTACGTGATCCCAGGTTTGCTTGCAATTTTATTGGGCTCTAAAATCCAATTCTTTTTGGGGACGTTGTTTGATATTAAAACCGCTTTGACTGCAATGTTTATCTTTCTCATTATCGGCTTTTCTGTTGGTTTTATAGGCGCTTTACCCGAACCCAACGCGCCCTATGATGTATATACCTTACCTCGAAATCTACCGCTCGTGGGAGTAGGTATCTTCTTTATCTGTTTAGGGTTGCCCGGCGATTTCATTTATCATAATCCGATGAGAGCGGAAACTATAGATATGGATGAGATGTTAACCGGAGAACGCAGAGAGAGTGTTTATGCTGGAGTCGGGTGCTTGTTTTCAAAGCCGATGATATCTGTTGCTTTAGCGACCGTTCCAGCAGTCTTGACTGCGTATGGATTGGTGAAAGATCAAACAAGTTTGGAACAAGGGTTAACCGCAACTATGGGTTGGCCGTCTGCAATCACCGGGGTAGCAGTAGCGTGCTTTTTGGTTCCCTTGATATTATCCATATTGGGTCTTATTACATGGAGATTCTACCCGATTAATAAAGATAAAATGGCCGAAATCCGCGCATGCTTGGACGAACTTCACGAACGAAAGAGAAATGAGCGTTTAAGTGCAGATGGTTCCTCTAAATTTGTGGATCCCAATAAAAAAATGCTATAATCAAACAAAATTATAATAATGAACCCAATTCTTTTTTTAATTCATTTATATTTAGTTGGCCGGGTGCGGTTGCCTTATCGATGCTTGCAAATGTTAGGTAGGCACCTGCCTTAATACTTTCTATTCGTGAATACACCCCTTTTTCCCCCATACAAAAGCAAATGATATTTTTATTCATTCTTCGAACCCACCGAATTATTTGAACGGCAACCAGATTGTCTTGTCCTCCTTTTGCAGTAAAGACCACCTTTAATATTGCATTCGGATTATTCTCGTCTTCCAACCCTTCACATTTTTTCATAATCGAATATATTAGGGTTTGGGCGTTCACGATGTTTGGTGTTTTTTCAAAATCATGAAAACTATAGATTATCTTTACCGAGTTTTGAATTGCAAGGTGATAATAATTTTTCAATATTTCTGCCGGAAGTCTTGCTTCCAAATCGACGTATTGGGGTTTTAATTCGATTAAACGTTTGATATATTCTATTCTCGGCGATTCGTGAAGAGAATTTTTTCCACCTTCCGATGCACTTCTTAATGTAAAAATAATGGGGATATTGCAGCATTCAAGGATGGGTTTTAGATCCGAAACATTCGTTTCCAAAATCTTGGGATAATAATCAAGTCGGATTTCGATGACTTCGGCGCCTTGTTCTTTTGCTTTGATGATTTTCTCAGAAATGGTGCTAAGATTTTCTAAAGGAATTGACACACAGATTAATCCGCGATTTGGTGAATTCGAATCCATAAAAAAATTTGTTTTTTTAACGCTATAAAGCTTTGCTTCAACGCATTCTTAAATATTTAACGACTTCTTCACGACTTCTTTCATAAGATTAACATTGGGCTTTTTTTCTGTCCACCATTCAAACGCAATAGCCCCTTGATTGACAAACATATCCAATCCGGAGATGCAATTACAACCTAATTCTTTTGCATCTTTGAGAAGTTGGGTTTGAATTGGATTATAGACGATGTCAAAGACGGTTAAATGCTTTTTTAAGAGGTCCTTGGGAATCGGGCTCTCATTGATTTTTGGATGCATCCCGATGGGACTGGTGTTAATGAGCAGATCCGAAGAGTCTAATTGTTTTTTCAAATCATTTAAATCCATAGAATTGGCATTAATCGGAATCCGGTAAAATTGCTTCAGATTTTCGGTTAACTTTCTGCAGGCTTCAAGATTTATATCAAAGATGGATACTTCGGATGCATGCTGCGCCACGAAAAAGGCGATGGCTCTTGATGCCCCACCCGCACCAATGATTGTAATTTTCTTTCCTTTTGGTGAATATCCATTATCGATCAAGGCTTTTAATGCACCTTCTCCATCGGTGTTTCGTGCTCTTAAATATCCGTTATCATTTTTGATGGTATTAATAGCACCTATTTTCATTGCCGTGGGGTCGATCTCATCGAGATATTGCATAATATCTACTTTATGCGGAATTGTCACGTTAATTCCTTGAATACCTAAACTCTTAAATCCTTGAACTGCCTCTTTAAGGCTTTCTTTTTTAATTTTAAATGCAACATACACATAATCCAACCCAAGCTCATGGATTACCGCATTATGCATCTTTGGGGAGATACTATGTTCAATAGGATCTCCGATAACGCATAGAACTTTAGTTTTAGCCGTTATGGTAGAGTTCATATTTTTAAAATGGAATTGAAACCAAAAAAGCCTTTTGCATTTTAATTTTTTTTTTTTTATTCACTGAATTAATTCATCATTTGCTTCATTTTTTTTGCGTCATTCACGCTCTTCATGTATCCGATGATGTTGGCTATCCCAAACACGGAACAGAATAATTTAATTTTTTCGACCAAGTCATTAAACAACGGGTTACTTCTCACTATAATCCCAAATATAAAAATCGCCGAAATATTCATGTAATAGAGACCGGCCAATGCTCTGATATTTACCGATTTTTCCGCTTTCTGTTCAATAAAGAAAAAGACACCGCCTAACACCAATCCGTTTAATAAATCTAACACAAAGATTTGATACTCAAAGTAAAAGAAGTGGGAGACAATAAATTGAATAATCGCAAAAATAAAGCAGAGAGTGACCGGGGCTAACCCCATCATCTTTGTTTTTAATTGGTCATAAACAAAGAGTGAGATGCCCGCCATTAAGCTGACCGTTATAAAATTTTTCATCCAATCGCCTTCATATAATACCTTTGCATCAAACATTAGTGCAAAAACTGCCGCGGTGAGTCCTATCGCTTTGAATGAATCGAATATAAAACTCCCTAAGGTTATTTGCCTCAGTTTCTTTGTTAAATAACGGACCTTTGTTTGAATTTCCACTTTAAATCCTTCATATCTCGTGAGAAGAATCGGATAAGTAATCATGGCAAAAAACATGAATGGGAATATCGCATTGACCGTGATAAGCCCTAAAAAGAATGCAATGAATATTATTAAGAACGAAAGAGCAGCACTTCGATATTTCGGTTTTCTCTCCTCAACTTTCATTCCTCTCTCTGCTCTAATATGAAACCACCCAAGAAAACAAAAATCCCATGCAATCATATAAATTAAATTAAGTAAAAATGTATCATCTGCATTCCATGAATTGAAATAAAGATATATATACAACGTTAGAGTGCACATTGCTCCAAATATTGCTCCAATAGATGTTAAATATCGAGAAAGCCGGTCCAAATGCATCGAACGAACGCCATAATTATCCATTACCAATAGTGTTAAAATTATGAATCCAATAAATAAGAAGAAGTTCTGAGTTTGGGCATCTGTTAGTGAAGACCGATCTATTCTTACCAAACGCAGAACTATCCACGGTAAATAGGCCATAAGCCCGAAATAAAAGAAAAGGTGCATATAAAATCGATAAATCCTATCTTTTAACGAACCTTCAATATTGGGAAAAATAAATTTCGGAAATCCTTTTTTAGATGGTGGGGCCTTGGTAGATTCGTTTTTCTCGCCAGACATGAAAAAATAAGGAATTATTGAAAAAAAAAATTTTCTGTTAATTCAAAAATTTAAATTGTTTAATATTGCTGCCGAAGTCGTTTGATTGATAAGATACGCATTGACGAGCCTTTGTTCATCGATAATAGACTCTAAGAGCTCCAATTATATCGGTATTCCGGATACAACTGCGCCCCCCCATCCACGAAGATTGAGGCACCAGTGATATATGAAGCATCATCGGATGCAATGAACGCTACGGTCGGTGCGATCTCTTCTGGCGTAGCGGCTCTTTTCAAAGGAATATGCGCTTCCACCGCTTTACGCTTTTCATCATCATTCGACCAATTTTTATTCATATCGGTGAGAACCGCCCCCGGCACGACAGAATTCACGCGGATTCCGCGATCCGCATATTCCAAGGCAAGAGTCCTCGTCAGATTCCATAATCCAGACTTTGACACTGCATAATCGATAAAGCCGGGTTTCGGAATGATTTCATGAGGGCTCGATATGTTTATTATTACGCCTTGATAATTTCGGCCCAAAAAATGTTTGATCACTTCACGAGAACAAATAAAAGGCCCTCGCAAATTCACCGCAATCGTCTTATCGAAATTTTCGGTAGTTCTACCATGACTTGGGACATTATTTTGAATCGCAGCGTTATTGATAAGAACATCGATGGATCCGAACCTTTGGATTGTCTCTGCAATCGCCCTAAGGATTTCCGCTTCGACAGACATATCTGCCTTGACAAGTATCGTTTTTACGCCGAACGCTTGACACAATTTTGCCGTGATTTCGGCAGATTCACGGTTATCTCGATAGTTTATTGCTACATTTGCCCCTTCTTCCGCAAATTTCAGCGCAATTGCTTTTCCAATTCCGCGAGATGCGCCAGTAATAAGTACGTTTTTGTTTTTCAACCCTCGCATGCTCTTCAAAAAGAGCGGGTCAAACTATAAATTTTCGGCTATACTCTCTTTCTTATGTCTTTTGTAAAAGGGGAAAACATTCGTTTAAAGGAAAAGATTCAAGAGCTCGAAGATAAATTGGTCAATTTGGTTGGTCAAATAAAGATTTTTTCATCGGGAATCGTATCTTCAGGAAAACAACACGAATTAAATAATACAATTGCAACCTTGCTTGTAAAACCGAAACCCGGCGAAGAAATTAAAATTGTTGCGCCCTACATCGGAGATGAATACACCACGGTTCTTAAAGCCCGGGCGGCTGAAGGCGTGAAAATTCAAATCGTATTGAACGATCGAAATATATGGCCAAAAGAATTCGTGAAATACTACGACATTCTGAAAACCACACCGAAAATAGATTTAGTAAATAATCCGAACGTGAAATATTTGCTTATTTGGACCGAAAATGAAGCATTGTTTTCAAGCGGACCTCTGGATAAAAATATCTTAATGAATACCGTATTGATCGGAATCCTTATAAAAGAAAAAACCAAACTAAATAATCTCTTAGAAATTTATAAAGAGATGTTGCCTTCATTTCTAAGATAATCCTTTTATCATGTGTTTTGGCAAAAACCTTTTATTTTTTCTCTATCTATCATAATTGTGTTAATTATCTGTCCAATAGCGGGTGTAGGATCTCGATTACATCCCATTACCATCACCAAACCGAAAGCAATGATAAAAATTGCGGGCAAGCGGTTGATGGATTATTTAATGGAAAAACTCATGGAATGCTTTCCTCAACAAACAGAAATCTGCTTTATTGTTGGGTATAAGAAAAAGCAAATCATTGATTATTTGAATAAGAACTATAGTCATTATTTTAAACTCATTTACGTAGAACAACAGCCTATCGGGTATAAGAAAGAAATTCCTTATTTCTCCGGTTTGGGGGATGCTGTGTCACTTGCGGCCCCTTATGGAAGGAATCAAGATATCTTTATTTTTCTGAGCGATCGGTTACCTCTCGAGAGTTACAAACCGATGTTGGATAAGATGCGGGAGAAACAGCTCGATGGTGTGATAAACGTTAGAAAAGTTCAAGAACCTCAACATTACGGAATTATATGCTTAGATTCAGATGGATATATAACCAAAATGGTAGAAAAACCCAAAGATCCGCCCTCAAATCTCGCCGTCTCGGGCGCTTATCTGTTTTCAAAATCGATATCGGGAAAATTATTTGAGTTATTGGAACTTCAAGCCAAACAAGAGCTCAAACCGGGTAAGGAGCATGATATAACCGGAGTAATCTACGATTTGATAAAAACCTATAAAGCCAAGATGGGAGTCAATGAAATGAACCTGGATATTCTCGATGTTGGAAGAACCGACTCTTTATTAGATGCGAATCAACAATTACTCTCTCTTATAAATAAATCAAATACAGTAATAAATGCTCAAACTGAACAAAATCTATTAGAGAATAGTAAGCTTATCCCACCGGTGTTCATCGGAAAAAATTCGAGCCTCAAGAAATGTGTTATCGGACCCAATGTTTCAATCGGGGATAACTGCAATTTGACAAGATGCATAATTGAGAATAGTGTTTTAGGAGATCATTGCACTTTAGAAAATATCATAACCGAGGGGTCTGTAATCGGAGATTTCGTTACAATAGAAGATGTGGTAAAAAACTCGATGGTAATAGGCGATTCTTCATCTCTCTCAAAAACTAAAAACGGAGATTGAATATTCATCTGCAGATTTTACCGATTTTCTTATTTGAATTGACTTTTGATTTTTTTATAGAATTCCCTTTTTCTATTATTGCGTATCTCTTCGTGTAAAAGTCGAAATTGGATTGGGTAATCGGCGCATTTTTTGGATTTTTGAAGCATTAGCTTTATAAGGAATGAAAATGAAGCTTTGTAGGAAAGGTGATTCAATGGGTACATTCAAAGGACCTTATATTTTCTTTGGAGAAGAAAGTCTGTCCACAGCATTTGAAACCATCCAAGGAAAGAAAGCCTTTATCGTCACCGATAAAGGAATTATGAATTTAAAAATAATCGATTTGCTTACGAAACTATTAAATGAGAAAGCAATTGAATATTCGATTTTTGATGACGTTGAACCGGATCCGAAAGAAACTACTATTCTGCGCGGGGTAAATGCGTGCAATGAATTCGGGCCAGACCTGATCATTGGGTTAGGTGGCGGATCTTCAATGGATTCCGCAAAAACCATTTGGTTCCTCTACGAAAATCCGGATAAAACGGTGGATGATATCGCTCCGTTCAGTGATTTTCCTATCGGAATAAAAGCGAAGTGCGTTGCAATTCCGACAACGGCAGGGACCGGTGCAGAAACAACATGGGCCGTGATAGTAACGAGAATTCAAGGAGAAAAAGAAATGAAACTGGAGCAAGGGCACAAGGATATTATTCCAACGTATGCGATTTTGGATCCCGTTTTTACCAAATCCATGCCCAAGAAATTAACCGCTGCAACCGGTTTTGATGCATTGGGGCATTGCTTCGAAGGATTAATATCAAATTGGAGAACCGATTTCTCGGATGCGATGTGTATACATGGAATTAAAATGGTTTTCGAAAACCTCAAGAAATCTTGCGATGATGGAAATAATTTATTATATCGGGAAAAAATGTTGAACGCAGCCTCTATTGCGGGGTTGGGATTCGGAAATTCACAAGTCACGGTCGGCCATTCTCTTGCCCATGCATTCGGTGCGGTGTTTCACGTTATGCATGGAACCGCGGTCGGGTTGTTTTTACCGTATATTATGGAATATGTGTGCAACAAATCTGAGAATCATGATAGCAAAAAAATTTTATCCGATACATCAAAATCTCTCGGATTAGTTCCGTTTACGGCCTCGGATGATGAAGGTGCCAAAGCTATTATCGCGAAAATTAGAGAATTACAGAAATCCGTTGATTTTCCCCAAACTCTTAAAGATATCGGCTTAACAAAGCAAAAGATTGATGAAAAGATGAGCATGTTGGTTGAACTCGTTAATGAATCTTCTTCAGCCTTGATGACTCCTCGTGAGCCCACAAATCAAGATATTATGAATATAATTTATCATGCACTCGAAGGAAAGTCCATCGACTTTTAAATTAAAAAAAGAAAAGAATTCAAGGTGAAAACAAAATGAATGGCTATATGGGTAAAATTTTAAGTATAGATTTAACGAAAGGAATTATTGCAAGTGAAGAATTAAATCAAAAACTATGCGACTTGTTTCTGGGAGGTGCAGGATATGCCGCCGCTTATTTATTTAACGAAATTTCCCAAAAAACCGATCCTTTAAGTCCGGAAAATGTTTTAATGTTCATGACTGGGCCTTTAACGGGAACTCTTGCGCCAAATACAAGTCGGATGGTTGCATGTGCCAAATCACCGATGTCGGGACTTTGGGGGGAATCCAATTGTGGTGGAACTTTTGCTATGACGTTAAAAAAAGCGGGCTGGGATGGAATAATCATTCGTGGGAAAGCCAAATCCCCCGTTTATATCGAAATTATTGATGATAAAGTCCAGATCAAACCCGCCGATACGGTATGGGGGAAAGGCATTTATGAAACTCACAAAATTCTAAAATCATCGGTTCAAGGAATCGAAGCGAATAAATTGGTTGTCGCTGCCATCGGGCCTGCGGGAGAGCGTTTGGTTAAATATTCAATAATCGGTTCGGAAGAACGGGCTTTCGGAAGAACGGGCATGGGTGCGGTCATGGGCTCTAAAAATCTAAAAGCCATTATTCTTACGGGCTCGGGCAAAGTGTCCAAAGCAAATGAAGAAGAATTCAAGCAGCACAATAAAGATACCATTAATTTTCTTAAGGAAGTGTTCACAAATCAGATGTTTCGAGACTTGGGCACTTCCGGCGGCGTGGATATGTACAATGAATCGGGCGAATTGCCAGTGAAATATTGGAAGCAAGGCAGCTTTGCCGAAGCAGGGAATATCTCGGGATCTTCTTTAAAAGAAACATTCCTCAAGAAAAATCGACACTGCGGTTCATGTGTTATCGGATGCGGGAGAGTTGTACAAATCGATAAATATGAAGATGTTCCAAAAGACCTCATTGAAGGACCGGAATATGAAACGATAGCCTCCTTTGGTTCTATGATGCTTAACGGGAATTTAGCCGATATTATCAAAGCGAACTATTTATGCAATGATTTAGGGTTGGATACGATATCAACCGGCTCCACCATTGCTTTTCTCATGGATCTTTACGAGCAAAAAAAGATCACCAAGGAAATAATGGACGGACTCGATTTGAAATGGGGAAATATGGAAGCCGTTTTCACGCTCATTAAACAAATCGCATGGCGGGAAGGATTTGGAAATGAAGCGGCGGAAGGCTCAATGTATTTGGGAAAGAAATATTTAATCCCGCCCGATGAAATCGCAGCAATTAAAAATATCGAAGTCACCTATCATGATCCGAGATCATCGTATGGTATGCTATTATGCTATAGCTTGAGCCCTCTTGGCCCAAATCATAATGCTTGCGATATGTATATGGTCTCTTTAGGCCAGAACTTTCCCGAACTCGAGATCGAATCTGTAGATCCAAAATCTAACGAATATGAAATGGCGGTCGCCGCTGCAAGGCTTCATGATTATCGAGCACTCTATTCTTCTTTGATAATGTGTGTCTTTTGTAATCCTGAAGCACCGGCGATCGCAAAATACCTTACTTTGACTTTGGGAAAAGAATTTACCATTGAAGATATCAAAAAAATAGGAGAACGCGACTTCTATATCAAACACCTTTTCAATCTGAAGATGGGCTTTACTTTAAAAAACGTGCATTATCCGAAAATGATGCTTAACGTCTTAGAAGGGAGCGGGCACGGAGGAAAAGTCCCGGATGCCGATGCCCTATTAACCCATTATTATAAATATCGAGGGTGGAATCTCGAAACCGGGTTACCGGATCAGCAAAAAATAAAAGAATTGATGCTTCAAGAGTATGTTTCCAAAATTCATTAACCCAATCCTTAATTAGACTCTTTTTTTCTATAAATTCCTTTCCTTCTCCCTTTATACAATAATTTAAGAAAAATCGCAAAAATGTTTTTATAATTGTCTCAAATATGAATATTACTGCTCGAACAAAATGTTTTGTGCGGCCTTACTTTCACAATTAGGTGCAGCCCTTCTTTTTTCTATAATAATGATTAAATTGGCTATGATAATTAGAGATCCCCCTATATAGAACATGGGATCTACAACATTTTGAATCAGAATGCTTAAAAATGACGCGACTAACGGTTCGGAATATGAAAGAATGATGATATCACCGCCTTTATCTTGATTTAATCCGATATTATAGAGTGTAAATGCTAACGCGGTTGGAAAAAGCCCCAATAATACAGCAATGAAAAGCTCCGGGGGAGATAATGGAAGAGCGATGATGTCGGTTTGCATGATAAAAATAATTATCAAAAATAAACATACGAATAAAGGCATTATCGCTTGAACATGGAATAATTCTAATTTCTTTTCCTTTCTTTTAATATCCTCGAATACATAACACTTAAAGGTGGTACTTATGGCCAAACAAAGTGCGGAAAGGCAACCGTTGAAAATCCCGATGCTTAAACTGAAATTTTCTCCTAAATTTAATAATATCGCCAACCCCAAAATCGCTATGGGAAAAGAAATGAATGTTTTCTTGGGAATTTTAACTCTTAGAAATAAATAATTAAAAATAACCACAAGCACGGGCCCTAAATATAATAAAAACGCCGCAAAGGCATATGTGAGTGAATGTATCGCAGTAAAATAAAAATATACCGTAAATGCACTGAAAATCGATTGCATGATCACGGAAACAGGATATTCACGCAAAATTGGAACCATGCTTTTTCGAATTCCGGAAAGCGAAATAATCAAAAATAACCAAAGAAATCCGAAAAGACCTCTCAAGAAAACCACGGAATAAATTACTCGACCAGAAAAGAAGGACACAAATAGGCCCACGAATCCCATTAAAAATCCGGACAAAAACATCGAAATCTTTGCGAAACCCCTTGAACTTTTTATGGAAATCCATGTAAATTGACCATGCATCTGTTTCATTTCTCCATGTATTTGATGAAAAAGATTTAAAATTCTAAAGTTTCATAAATCGGGCCTTGCGGTGTCAAGATCGATTTTTTCAAAAGAATTTTATTCATTACAAACGGACCAAACTCGAAATCTTTGTAGATATGCTCGAATTCGCTCCATAACTGAACAAAATTCTTCGGAGGCGCTCGATTCGGTTTGGACCTGGCTATCGTCAAATGAGGGTTGAATTCTTTAGCATCGAACGGCAATTCCAAGATTTCATTTTTTTCTTTAATATATTCAACCACTTTTTGGAGCATTTCAAGATTTTTTTCGATTCGAACGAAAAATACGTTTTTTCCGAATTTCCCTACCCCTTTCATCCGGGATTCGAGCGGTTTTACAAAAAATTCCGCATTCGCGGGAAGAATGATCTCTTTATAGGCACGTTCGGCTTGTTGAAGCGTAATATTGCCATAAAAACAAAGCGTGAGATGCATTATTTTGGGATCTACAAGCTTCAACGGCCCCAACTTGGCTTGCAATTTGGTTTGGGCCTCGATAATATTTTTTAAGGTAATAGAGTCCGTGAGCTCGATTGCGATAAAGGCCCGAACTTTCTCTTGCGCTTCGTTATTCATTACATTATAAAAACAACAAACGAATATAAACTCCAAGCATATACTTTAACTATCTTCGGTCTCTTTGAACAGTAGTATGTATTACCCGCCCGATGATCAGCGATTATATTCGAATAAATTTATTGCTCAGCAAATCTTGATTTGGATTCCGCTCGCGCTTCCCGCCCTTATTTTCTTTCCGCAAACCCGAGTATTTATAACCGGAACCCTCTTCATGGGTATTTATGCGGCAATTGCTCGATATCGACTTCGCGATTTTTTCAAATCTCTTACTATTCGAACTTACAATGATTTAATTGATTCGATTCACGATTACAAATTGAAGAAGGAATATTTCGAAGATTCGGAACTATGGATTCATGCTACTTACGATCCGATGAATTTTAAGCTTAAGAAACGCATTATTGCCTTTTTATTGATTGCCCTTCCGGGAGGTGTCGTATTATTATTTATGCAAGCAGCTGCATGGATTCCGAATGCTAATTACATGACCATCATGAATTATTTCTTTCCTACCGGCTATTCAAATGAAACAACTTCGCTTTTAATTCCGATGCCTGCTCTCTCTGAAGTTCAATTTTTGATCTTGTATTATATTTGTTCAATAATTACGGTGGTGTATTATTCATGGGTTATGTATTGGAACGTGCATCTGTATCTGATTTTCTTTATGAACAATTCAATTTTGCATCATTTCACTTTTTGGGACCAGATGGATGATATTTCGCGCTTGCCGAAAGGAAACGTGTTGGGACACTACTTCACTTTGAATTTATTTTTTTGGACGTTATCGAACGTCGTGCTATTAAACCAAATCATAGGTGTTGCTACTGCATTGAGCGGTTGGGTATATTCACAAACCAATCCAAGACAAAGATATTACGATGGTATGAACAAACAATATAAAATTATGTTTCAGATGATTTACGTTCTCCTTCCGGTTGGCTGGTTCTTCGGAGCAATTCAAATCTATCATGCTACGGAAGAATGGCTATTTCCGCTGACCCAGCTTATAATGATTCTTTTGTTTTTACTCATTTTGACCCGTCTGTTTGTGATGGATGTTGAACCGTTCGAAATTGAGAAGATAAAGCCGATTTGGCGAAGAATCGGAGATAAATTGGGTATGAAATCCAAATATTTAATAATTGTTATGAATATCAGCCCAGTTTTCCTTTTTGTATTGGTTCAATTTATAATCAACCCAATTCGTGTTTTGATTAATCCTTCGTTAGATATCTCGTTAGGACTTCAAATTTCGCAATTATTAGCTCTTGTTACGGGGACATCTCTTATGATTATCGCTTCATCGATGATTTCCAACGAATTGTTAAAAATGGAGCATGAAATGAAATTTTTAGCAATCGGATTCCTCCCGAAAATCAAACCGCATAAAGTAGAAGAACATAAATTCCATTATTGGGAATGTTTCTCGAGTCCAATTGCTACATTGTTCGCAATCACGCTTGGATTTCTCTTTTTGGCTTCGATGCACGATGCATATTTGAAGATGCAATTGGTGAGAAGTGGATGGGCCTTATTCGGACCGATATACATTGTTGTGTATTTGTTCGGGGCCTCTATAGGCGTTTTAATCTGGCAAATCATCAATGGTATCCATTATATTTGGCATTGTCTCATTTTAACCGTTCCTTTCAAGACACCCGTTTCGGATGACTATTTTAAACCAATGATTCATGAATTTCGCGCAGAAATCGAGGGTGTGCGCCGAAGATCGTATAATATTTTGATTGCAAATATTGTAGGCGTATTGGGCCTCGTTCTCGTCATAGAACAGAATCCGTATTATGCAATTTTGATCACAAGTGCAATTAACTTTCTTTTCTTATATCTCATAAACGATGCACTTGATAAAATTATTACAATGAAACCCGGACATGGAAACTCTTCATGATATCATTCTTTATTTTTTTTTAGACCGTGGCCAAACTAAAAATGCATCTGCAAAGAGAATACGGAAGATCCCGTATCTATACACTCGGCGATTTATGGGATCAATTACACAACTCCGTTCTTTTTAATCCGAAAATCAACGCTTGCCGAGCATTTTCATATAATTTTTCATAGATCTTGGCGTCAGAATGCGCGGCTTCGATTAGATCGAATAATATCCTTTCTTTTGACAGTTGATAGACCGTTTTTCTCAACTTTTCCTCGATCATGCCCATCTTTAAAAAATATCTCTGAACCGACGCCCCATCATCAGCGTTTGGAATAACAAAAGTCGCCATTAAATCAAATTGATTCCCCCGAGTTCCCGGACTGTGCAAACTAAACACGAGATTGAAGGTAAGTTGCCCTTGAAAATAATGGAAAAAGAAATCACCGCTGCGGTGCAAATCTATCAATTTAGATACCCTATCTTCAAATATTCTATCGTTTCTTAACTGCTCGCTTTCGCTTAGCAACAATTTCGGTCCAATACGTAAATCAAAATAAGAGATAGCAAAATTTCCAAACCAATTTTCCATTGTTCTCACCCTAGGTGCGCACCAAGAGAATTTCAGTTTGTATAATATCCGCATGATTCGCTCAAAAGTTTTATAAAAACAGAGCCCGATAAATTAAACATGGAAGGAAATCTGATTGGAAAATCCATCCTTTTCACGATAATTATCTTTGTCGTGTTGAATTTGGTATTTATGATGATAATGGTGCTGTTGGGGTATTTGCCCGATCCGACAGCGCTTACTGATTCATCAAAAGCGCTCAATATAGGGAGCTTTTTCGGTTTAATAAGTTTAGATCCGAATGGATTCGTTGCAAGCCTTTTTGCGCCCGCCGGAAGCTCTTTTTTGAATAATTTCATGGCTTTGTTAGCAAATCTTTCTTCTAATACTGAGGAATTCGTAGATTTTTACGGTATCGGAGTTACGGATTTGCTTCGCGTCGATAAATTACAAGGAATTACTTATGGTCTTGGATTGGCGTTTTTGATCGTGTTGTTTTTAGCCCCCGCTTTAATTGTACGGTATAAAATAGCACCGGAAGAGCCAAAAGCGGCATATATCGGTTTTATCCTCGGAATTTTGATTTGCTCTTTGATTCCTATGCTGATGTCCATTATTAAACTTGTGTTTCCGATGGAAGTGAATCATCCCGACTATGTCTTCACCACACTTTTCGTTTCCACTTCTTATTATCCACCCGCGGGTATGAATTACTTCTTGCCTTGGTTGGTTTCATTGGGACTGGGCACTACCTTACCCGTTTTTGATCCTACATGGGGCACTTTTGATGTGATGTTTGTGATCTTCAACGCGATCTTTACCGGAGTAATATTCGGAGGATTGGCATACCTATTTGGCAGTACCGATTGATTGTTTTAATCAATCATCCTTTAGCCGTTTTTAAAATAAGATAAAAAATTTTTTTCGCTTTCTTTCTGTCTTCTCATTGAATTCTATTTAAATCTATTCGCCGATTTTATATGTTTTCGGTTTAATTTCTACGTTTGCAAGCAAATCTTCCGGATAATAAAGACCTATAACGGGATTCCTTGTCTGAACCAATCGGCTCGGTAATGAAACAATTGCATATTCCGTTCTGCCTAGAAACCCGAATTCTACGAGCTGCTTTAGCCCTTCCTTGATGATTGATTCAATATCCTTTTCCATATCCAATTCTAATAGGATTGGGATGACACCCCAGACTAATTTTAATTGTCTTACCACTTGGATGTCATTGGATATAGCGAGAATCGGGAATTTCGGTCGATATTTAGCGATCAATCTTGCCGTTTTTCCGCTTCTTGTGAAGACCACACATTTCGAGCGATATCCGATGGCGAGAAATTCCTTAGTAATGGTATAAATTGCATGGCCGGCGGTTTCGAAGACTTCTTGCTCATCGGAGTCGAACTCATCCGGGTTTTGTTCGGGAATGAATTTTTCTGCCTTTGCCGCAATGGTGGACATATACGAAACCGCTTCTTGCCAATATTTTCCGACCGATGTTTCTCCGGAAAGCATTACGGCATCGGATCGATCATTGATTGCATTATAGATATCATTAACTTCTGCCCTTGTGGGAACGGGATTTTGTATCATTGATTCAAGCATTTGGGTGGCTACAATAACCGGTTTTCCTGCTTGGTTGCATTTTTTAATCATGGTTTTTTGCCATCTTGGAACATCTTCAGCGGGAATTTCAACACCCAAATCCCCTCTGGCGACCATTATTCCATCGGATTCTCTTAAAATATCATCGAAATTCTTGAGTCCAATCGGTCGTTCTATTTTACTGATGATCTTTACATTAGATGCGCCGCCGTTGGCTAATATTGCGCGAATTTCTCTGACTTCTCTTGAATGACCAACAAACGATGCGGCAACATACTCCGGATTTAATTTAGCGATCAGTTTTAAGTCTCTGATATCTTTTTCTGTAGGATTTTTGGTTGATAACTCTCCTTCCGGGATATTTACCCCTTTCTTTGAAGAGATTTCTCCGCCCGCTGTGATTATAAAATCTGCATATCCCTTTTCTTTATTAATCTCGATTGCTTGAAGACGGACTAATCCGTCGTTGATAAAAATAAAAGAGCCTTTTTTAATGTCGTTAAGAAACCCTTTGTAAGAAATGGAACATTCTTTTTCGTTTCCGACCATCTCATTGATGTGGATTCTGTATTTGTCGCCCGTTTTCAGATAGACCCGATCTTGAAGCATACCGATCCGGATTTTGGGTCCTTGAATGTCACATAAGATTGCGGTCTCGGGACAACATTTTCTAATCCGATTAAATAAATCTATCATGACTTGCTCGTCTTTTGAAGCATGTGAAAAATTTAAGCGCATCACATCGCAACCCAATTCCACCAATTTCTTTAAATTCTCTTCGGTGTTCGTCGCAGGGCCGATGGTGCATACAATCTTCGACTTCACAATTTTGGTTTTTTCCAGTCGAAACATGTGGAACAAAACGGCCTATGAAATTAATAATTTATCGTCGAAGGAAGGAATCCGCAATATCATTAAGCAGTGATTGAAAATCTTTAAAAATCACATTCATTTGCTCGTATGCATTTAAAATATCTTGCTGTTCGAAGGTCTCTATAGATTGAATTGCGATGAGTTTGGTACCGCTTGGGATTTTTGTATTATTAGTTTGGAAAAGCATAATTCTATTACTTTCTCGGCCCTTGACCAATTTACTCGCAATTTTCATAAGTAAATCGGAAGAATTATGAGATAATATCACACCTAAATATAACGGATTCGTTTTTTTGGCTGAATCTCTCATTTTGGCTATGAAAAAGAAGCCGCGTTTTTCATTGAAAAATTGTTTCACCGATAGAATTCCTTGTTTCGTTTGAATTGCGGGATAAGGATATTTTTCTTTTTTAAGAGATACGTTGAATGTTGCTTCTAAAAGCGCTTTTATTTGTTTAATATTCACAGAGTTCACCTAATATACTTCAAATTTCAGATCTAGATCTTTTGCCTCGACGAATTTTTTTAAAAAAACAAGAATTGATTCGATGTTTTCCTCCGAAATCTTTTCGCTTGTGTCTTCTTTTGTATTAGATTCCGGAAAATCTCTAAATATATTTACCGAATTATAATTTCTATTCATGAAAGGAATATGGTCGGAATTTCTGATTGAAAATAATTTCTCTTTTAGTATAAAATCATAAAACACGCCGAAATTTTTCAAGTAAAATTTCAGATTTTGATGGTAGTGAAACGGAACCCAAAACGAGAATCGCTCTCTCAGATAAAGTTGTTTTTTTAGAGCCCCTACCGATTCCAAAGTAATTACAGATACATTACGTTTCTTTATCCGATATTTTTCCAATAAATTTGGCAACTCAAATTCACAAAAGGCTGTTGATCCCACCATTTGTTCTTCTTTCCCGTTAAAAAAAGCAAGAATAACAATCGTATTCATAAGTTCTAAATCTTTAAGAATATCCGTAAATCGAATAAGCGCAATAACTGATGATCCGTTATTCACGGCTCCCGGGGATCGATTTTGTTTGATGTCGAAAAAATTAAAAATAGAGATGAAAATTAAAAAAATGAGAAGGCTCAAAACGATGTCTGCGATGGACATTGTGAGTATTTGCTTGTAATTCAATTCGACCAGCAAAAAATATAATAATGATAAGGCGCCCATAACTGGAACTAAAATGTATTCTATTTTATTTAATAATTCAATAAATTGATTCAAAGTAATAGACGCAGAATCAAAGTTAGCACTGATTATAATCATATTATTCGGCTTTTTGTTTGACTCCTTAATGGCATATATATTACTCGAAGATTTCAAGCCGTTATCTAAATATTTTTGTTTTTCCATGTTATCTTTTGGAATTCGTAGGGAATTTTTAACAATCATTGATTTAAAATCATGATAAAATCCTGTCCGAAATAAATAAATCAAGATTGAAGCGAGCATCCAGAAGAAATAACTCCAGTAATAATCTTTTTCGAAAACCCAAATTAAAAAAATGTTAAGAAGCCCCCAAATGTAGATCATCATCAGGAGTATCTCGATCAACACATGATAATTGAAAATGGGTTCGTAGAAGAAGGTTTGTGTTTCAAAAGGGTAATTTTTTTTCAATAATTCTTGTTCCAATAGATTCTGCGTTATTTTATTTTCTTCTGTCCCAAATCTCCTTGGCTTTTGCAAAAATTTTTCCAGTTCCAAATTTCTCATCATTCAAAAGTGCAAAAAAAACAATACCAAAAAAAGCAATCCACCCATAATTGAGTATATTAATTAATTTTGGGTAAATTTAAATATCATAATATTTTTTAAAAATTATGGAGAACAATTCTCAAGCGGTTCGAGTGATTGGTCAAAACAAGCGTTCGAATCTAACAGAAAAAATTTCCGGAGGTGCAATTTTCGGGGCGCTATCCGTTGTTGTTGGGTATTATATCGCACCGATTTTACCTCGTGTACCTAATTGGGGGATCGCATATTTTGATCCTGTGTCGTGGTTATGGATATTATCTTTTTTAATTTTTGGAATCGAAGCGGGGCTTATAACTACTGTTATTGGGTTTCTGGGCTTATTCCTTTCGGATCCTACGGGAATTGGCCCTTTCTTTAAATTAGCCGCTACAATATGGTTCATCATCATCCCATATGGATATTTAAAAATGAAGAGACTTTCAATAAAATCTTCGGAGTTAGAAACCCCAAAAAATTACATTATCTCTTTCACAATAGGATGGATGCACCGGATTGTTGTTATGGTGGTAATGAATTTGATCTTCATAACCTATATTTGGAGGATTCCGATCCAATTTTTAAGTTTTCCTCTGTTTGGATTGGATGAGTTTTCGGGGGTAGCGGCGGTTGTTACCTTTGTTATTTTTATTAACACCGTGCAAACCATTTCCGATGCATTGGTGCCCTATCTGCTTGTATTTAGAACTCCAATAAAGAATTACAGAATTTGGTGATTTTCATTTTCCTTCTTTTTTTTCTGCTTTTTAATTAAATTATAAAAGGTTTGATTTTACCGCTTCGTATATTTCAGAAAAGGTCGGACGTGTTCAATATAAACATAAAATGGAAAAAATATATGGGTGGAAATTCTTTTCCATGTTCTGTTCAAAGGGAAATTATTCAACGGGAATGCTCCTTCCATCTTTATTTTTTATGTTAATTCAAAATTCAGAAATGCTGTAAAAAAAACGTTCGATTTCAAAAAATTTAGAAATTGAATTTCAAATTGGTTTTTGATTCAATTCATCGATTCTTTTCGTTAATTCATCAATTGATTTTCTTAAAATTGCGTTTTGTTGAATAATTGCAGTTTTTGTTCGATTTACATTATCAAGAACAAAACCGAACATGAAAAAGAAGAACGCCAAGAATAAAGGGATAAATATTGTAAGAATAATCTTAGGATCATTTGTAATATTAATAAATGGAACAAGATGAAATCCTTCTAATCGTCCAAAAGAGTCCAAAGCCAATGCAATTAATCCCAAAATAATAAATCCGAAGGATAACGTGCCAAAAAATTGAAGCGGTTTATAATCTTTATAAGTTCCAATGATAATTCGAATTACCTTTGAGAAATAGGAGAAAACATTAGTAATTAATCTTGATTCACCATGTAAACGCGAATTAAAGGCCGTATCAACTTCAACTATTTCAAACCCATTAAATTTTGCATGTATGATCATCTCTTGAGTGTAAGTGTATCCTCCCTTAAGCAGTACTTTAAGTGTTTCGGCCAATCTTCTCGATATTGCGCGAAATCCGGTTTGGCAATCTTGAACTTTGGTGTCGGAGAGTTTGCGCACAAACCATGATGTAAACCGATTTCCCCACCTTTTTATCAAGGGCATTTTATATTTCATATCTTTAAATCGATTGGCAAGCACCAAGTCCGCCCGGTTATTTGTGATAGGCTCAATCAGGGTAGGAATATCTTTCGGATTATATTGTCCATCTGCATCGATATTAACAATTACATCCGCGCCTAAATTAACTGCTTCATTTAACCCGATCTTAAGACTTGCACCCAGACCAAGATTTCTCGGATTATCGATAACCATTGCTCCCAAAGATCTGGAAATTTCGGCAGTTTTGTCCTTACTTCCATCATTAATGACAAGTATTGAGACTTTATGATGTTCTAATTTGGGGATATTTTGTATTACGGTACCGATTGATTGCTCTTCATTATAGGCTGGAATCATTACAACAATATGCATGGTCGCTTCTACCTCTTCTTTGGTTTTCTGTTGTATATATATTCTTGTTTCTGCAATCTAATTTCTTCCCGATATAAACTCGAGTACATTAAGTCCCGCTTTGAGAATCCTCGAAAGGTCGGTCCACGAACGAATGGATTGCAAGATATGTTTAAGATATCTTGGGGTGAGATAAAATGATGCATATGCTTTTCTGATAATTTTGTTTAATTCATCGTCGGATAAGTAGGTGTAATTATTTTTACTTTTTAGTTTTAAACGAAGCGTTTTCAATGAGTGTGATGCTTTATCATGATGATTTGTTGTCGGGATGCTTAATTCGTTAAAAATGGGAGTGCCGGGCAAAGGCGTAAAAAGATTGAACGTAGCCGTATCCGGTTTAATGATCGACAAAAATTTCATGGTTTCGCCATATGTTTCGATGGATTCTCCGGGTGCTCCGAGCATCAAATGGGCGTGAGTTTTTAAGCCAACGATTTTGCACCAATCGAATAATTGTTTTATATTCTCCGGAGAAATGCCTTTCCTTATATTATTCAATATCTGTATGCTGCCCGATTCGACACCAACTTTGATGGTGTGACATCCTGCTTTTTTTATACGAATAAGGTCGTTTAGATTTACGGTCCCAACACGGACATTGATGATCCATTTCAGATCGATTTGTTCCTGTATTAGCCAATCTGTGAATTTATGTAATCTTGGTCGGTTAACAGAAAAGGTTTCGTCCCGATAAAAGATTTCTTTGAAACCCATTTCCTTTAGATATTCCACTTCTCGTATAATCCAATTAAACGAGTTATAACGATATTTTCTTCCGTAAAAAGACGGTGAAGTGCAAAAATTGCATGAGCCGGGACACCCTCGAGAAGTGAGCGCGGTGGTCCATTTTGTGGTTTCAGTGAGCGGGTTGAAGTAACCGATATCTTTTATTGGGGATCGGTCTGGTATGGGCAATGAATCTAATGGATAATCGAAGTCCGGCTCTTTAAATATCGGTTTATTATTTAATTTAAATCCGAATCCGTTAGGAATCTGTTGTGGCGTTGGGTTCGTTAACCCTAAAAACGTAGGGAGTTGTTGTGCGGAAGGTTCAGGCTCTCCCAAGGCGATATAATCAATTTCCTTATGTGATAAGGCCTGTTCCGGGAAAAAAGTGCAATACGATCCGTAAATATAGGTTTTGATTTCCGAATTCGAAGCCTTGATTTGGTTTATAAGGGTCAAATCTTCTCCGATACTTTCATCGGAAACCGGCATAATTACAACATCAAATTTTTTTGTGAACTCAAGAAATTTATGGAGCTCCCATCTTACATTCTGATAATCCAGCAAAAATGGGTTCGCGGTTTTTTGAAGTATTGTGTAAAGAGACAACAATGATAAAGGCGGAAAGGTTGCACCCGCAATTCTCTTTCCGGAACACCAGCAACCGTAAATTAGATCGCGAACTGTATTCTGTACACCATAAGAGGGAGGATTCAAAAGTAGAATGCGCGGATGCACAACTTAGATATATATTCAAAGATATATTAAACGTATGGCTATTGCGCAAATAGATTCGCGAATTCAAGCCTTTGCTTTAAAACTGGGGATTCCAAAATGGTTGTTCTTATTGCTCGTTCAATTCATCATTCTGAATTTTTTGATGAGTTTAATTTTTGGGATCCCGGATTATCCCTATTATCTCGACCATTTGACCTTTCTCAAGAGAAATATCAATCCGTATGTTGAAGACAGTTATTACAGTAAATATCCCGCTGCATATTTCTTATTTATGGGCATTCTTGGAATATTAGGTATTAATTCATTTTATGGCTTGAAAATGGTGTTTGCGTTGTTTGATGTTCTGAATCTTGTGATTTTATATAAGATTTGTTGCGTTCGACTGAAATTCCCTTCAGATGCGCGGATAATGGCTATTTTAAGCGTGTATTTTTACAACTTTTTGCATTTAATTAATCGAATTACCGGAGAAAATGATGTTGTTGCAATTTCTATGCTTTTGCTTGCCGTATATTTTTTTTTGGGTGAAGCATATTCAAAAAGTGCCATATTTCTTTCTTTAGGGATCAATTTCAAGGTATTTCCGATATTCTTCTTGATTCCTGCTTCATTATTTTTTTTGAAAAATCATAAGATCAAAGATGGAATCTATTATTGGCTGATTCAAGCATTTGGATTTCTCCTTATCTCCTTCTATTATATAATTAAGAATCCAATGGCATTTATTCGGTCGCTCTTGGTGCATACAAATAGAATAACTACTGGCTTTTCCTGGGCAAGAATGATCCAACCCGTATATTCTATAGCAATCGAGATTTTCGGTATCCAAATGTCCTATATGTTTATAATTCAAATTTCGGTTCTTTTTTTGATTACTTTAATTGGATGGTTTAGGACAAAAGAATTTGGCTCATCAGAATTGATTTATTTCACGCT
The DNA here is from genome assembly GCA_964623665.1 of uncultured archaeon. Lineage (GTDB taxonomy): Archaea > Asgardarchaeota > Lokiarchaeia > Sigyniarchaeales > Promethearchaeaceae > CAZUTM01. Next base: position 20,529 of record CAZUTM010000007.1, on the reverse strand, counting down.
TTTGGTGATGTCTTTATATCCTTTAATTACGAATTATGATGTTCATCCTATTTTCGACAAAATTATTCCCTTTGCGATGATTTTAATAATTGCACCCGATGCAAAGCAATTTCACATGATAATGAAATTTAGTAAAATTATGTTTGTTTTTACCTTTATTGCTTTAAGTGTGTTTTTGGTTGCTCAAAATAATCAATTGGTGCATTGGGAAGCCATGTATCCCAACGATTATTTAGCATATTTTAATAATCCGTTGTATGACATTTTACGGTATTTTTCAGTAGTTATGTTTTTGGTTTGTATAGTAAAACTCGTGGGAATCAAAAATCAATCCTTCTATTATGTCCTTTTTTATAATTTGATCTATTTGCTTGCAGTGGAGTTTGTTTCCATCGGGGACAGAGATGATCTTTATTTGGCCTTTATCATTCGGGTTCTTTTACATCTCTGTTGCATCATGTTCTCAGTTTCGATATTTAAAAAGTTCAAAACGGGAACCCTATCGGAATGTGAAGATATGGAAAGATCTGAAGAATCGGTTCGAGAAAAAGATGCCGTCCTTTATGGTAATCCAAAATTCGTGATTCTCAAAATTGCATATTTTAAACAGACTGCTGAGAGAATCTCGATCTTGGAGAAATGTGCATCTTACGTTGACAAGCCCACGTATTTTAAAGTTCTTAGAGAAATTCAAATGAAAGCAGAACTAATCGAAGAAGATCCATTATTCTTCCAATATATCTCGGAAGAGATAGAAAAATTGAATGATATGAAAGGAGTCCTTAATAACGATGAGAATTGAAACATATTAGCCCGAATCTTTTTTATATTCCGACAAATATTTCTTTTGGCAATAATATCCGTTTGAAGGTACATACTTTTCACTTTTAATGAAATCATCATATCGAATTATTTTTTTTGGTTCTTTGATGAATTGGAACGAATTCTCTGCTTTAATCGCTAATTTATTCTTTCTTTCTTTCCCATCCGGATTTTTTAGGGACATCATGATTTTGTAATCGAATTTGCCTATAACCGCTTTCTTTTTTCTTACTATTCGCTTAATCAATAAATTCTTCAGTATTTTTTTTATCAGAGATGAATTGGCAAATAGCCCGAAAAAGAGAAGGGCAAGATGCTTTGGAGGATTCAAGATTTCGTTTTGTTCTTCTCGAATATTTCCTTTCATTACGATTGCGCATTGGTGTTCTGGAAATTCAACCGAAAGCAATTCAGACGTAGTTCCCTTTACTATTTTAAGTTCATTTGTTTCGATTAGAAATGAGCATCCCATCGTTCGATATTCAAGTTGGTCTCCATCAAAGATTTCAACAACCATCATAGGTTTGGTAGAAATAAAAGCAGAAAAATATGAATTGAAGAGGATATAAAAGCCGGATTGCGGAAATCCCCTTATTTTGATATCATTAATATAGTCTTTGGTCCTTGATTCTTTTATTTTTTCCTTAAACCCCGAATATATTGTGTTTAATCTTTGTTTTGTTGATAAATCCAATGAACCAAGCGCTGTTAAACAACTATCTATAAGAGGAAAGAACGCAAATGTATCATCTTCAATCCTTTCTATGGTTCCATTCAGATAATTCTCTGCAAACTTTCCGATCAAATGCTGAATTTTCTTATCAGCATCCGAGAAGGGAACAAAGCCATTGATGAATAAATGAGATGAATTCCGACTTCCGAACCCCGAGGGTAATGTTCCATCGGGCGTGATGAATTCTGACAAGAACGCAACGGATTTAGCATACATACGCTCCAATTCGCTTTTTATGAATTCTTTTTCGGCGCTCCCGTTCTCGTTTATTAAACGAACCGCTTGGAATAAAAACAAATTATTCAAGGTTTGATAGCCAAGATCGCATCCGTCGTATTCAAGAAACCACCCCTCTTCATGTTGAGCGTTCGATAAACGCTGAACCCATTTTTTCACGATAGGGGAGTAATCTTTATTGAAATATTTTGAAGCAAGAAGGTACATCAAAATCGTTCCGGCAATGTGGTTTGCAATGATTTCCGATTCCGGATGTCGATCTGGCCATTGAAGCATTCGATTCATTCGTTCATAGTCTCCAATGTGTAAACGAATCTCTGGAAACTCTAATAATACATAAAGAGAGGAAATTAAGCTGAACACCCGAGCGACGTGTGAATCTTCTCCAAGATAATGTTCGTCGCAGCTCCCATCTTTTCTGGAAGTCGCAATAGTAAATCGAACCGATGCAAGTGCCAATCGCTTTATTTGTTCATCATGATACCAAGGATTTTTTTCTAAGTTTAAAGAATAGATCTTAGCCAAAATCATTCCATAGCATTGCATCATTGAATTTACAAAGGATTTCGATTTGTAATGATGATAGGATCTATCAAAACACCCATAAGTTTGTGAAAACGGATTTTTGTCAATCAAACCGATTATTTTATAGATGTTTGATGAAATTATTAAATCGAATAGTTCTTCGTTTTTTATCAATGGAAATCTTGCTCCTCTGTATTGTATTTACTAAATATTATTCGATTTGGGTGATTCGGGAAGATTTTGAAAATGATCCTTCAATTTCCTTGGTGTATGTGTTCGTTTTTCCGATGATATCGTATATTGCTACTTCAAGGCCTTCTTGAATATTTTCAAGGTGTTTTATATCTTCTCCCCAAAAGTTGACTATGAGTTGACTGGTATCATCAATAACTTTTATTTTTACGAGATCTAAGGCGCCATTTTTTGTTTGCACGGTCTTTTGCGGTTCTTTACCACCATAAATGCCTTTGATGGAGCCTTTACTTGGTTGTTTCTTGAATTCCTCGATGGGTACCACAGGTGCAAAGTTCGAGGGCGTGATTTGGACTTCATTCGACGGAACAACAACAGAAACCAAGGAATATTTCGAAGGAACGAGTTCTATCAATTCGGGTGTTAATTTGTTTTTTCGAGCATTCACTTTTGAAATCGTGATAATATCATTTACTTTGATTTCTTTGAATTCTTTTACCTTTTCGTCAAAGACCAATAGCGATTTTTCTCCAGAACTATCCGAAACTATCAATTTCATAAATTGGCTTTCTTCTCCCGTTGGCTTTTTATAAGTTTTCACCGGATACACATCCTTTACCCGAACTCTTAAATTTATTTCTTTATCCGAGTCCACAATGCTACTCAATTGTTTATATTCTTCTTCTGGAATTTCGGATGGTAACAAATCATTGTATACTTCTTTAATTTCAAGTTCAACTCCTGAAAATTTCGATAAATAGAGTTCCAGATTGTCTTTTTGATCCTTCTTAGGAAACGCATTTGATATTTTTACAATATTTCCAATTTTAAAATCGGGAAGATTTATCAAAGAATGCAAGGGTTCCCATGCAACAACCACGGCTTCTCCGGTTTTATCTTTTACTTTAAATTTAAAGAAGAATCCATCGGAATTATCCTTCTTCTTATAGGTTTTCAAAGGTAGTATTTCGCTAATAATCCCAATGATATTTAAAGATTTAATTTCTTCTTTTATTTCCTTAATTGGGGTTATATTTTCTTGCTTTTCCTCTGAAGGAGGTTCCCCGTAGGCAGATAAGTCTATTCCGTAATTTTTCGCAAGGAGAACCAGTGCACCGCTGCGATCCAATAAATTCGCATATTCCTCTATTATCTTTTTTGTCATTTTTTCAATCGCGTCATCGGATAAATTCGCTCTTTTTCGAAGCACATCAACAATATTTTCCTCCAAATTCATGAGAAATTAAAAAGAATTTAGAAAAAAAAAGTTTTGGGTGCTTTTCAATTGTTTTATGCGGTATCTGTGGGTTATGATTGGGTTTGTGAACCGAGCGCATCTGCTTTGACTTTCTTTGCCTCTTCGAGTTTTTGTTGGCATACTTTCACGTTTAATTCTGCAGATTTTATCGCTTCCTTTAGCGTTTGATAGGCCTTCCGGAGAGCCAATTCCGCCTTGTAGATGTTTTTATCCAATTGTGTGAGGCCTTTCGCTTTATCATACCGAGACTCGACTTCATGGAGTTTTCCTTTTTCCTCTTCCAATTTGGCTTTTGCCTTTTCCAACACACTTTCGGCTTCTTTCAAATCTTTCTCCGCTTTGGCTTTATTTGCTTCCGCTTTCTTTCTAGCCTCCAAATCCGCTTCAACTTTGGCCAATTGCTGTTTCTTTGAATCCAATTCCGCTTGGGATTTGTTTATTTCTTCTTGTTTATTCTTCCGATTATTTTCTGCAACCTGCAACTCTTTATTTGCTTTTTGTTCTTGTTCCCGAATCGGTTCTACGATTTCTGTTTGTTTCTTCACCTTTGCTTCCACTTCTTTTATTTGCGCTTCAATTTCTGCAATCCTTTTCTCCGCTGCTGTAATATCGAGAGTTTGGTTTTCAAGTTGTTTTAGAGTTTGTTCCGCTTTCTCTAATCGCTTTGCTGCCTCTTTAGTGTTTGCCAAGTTTTGAGAAGCAGCTTCTTTTTGTTGGACTATTTCATCAATTTTCTGTAAAAGTTCGGAATATTCCGGTTTTGTTTTGATTTCTGGATTCTCGTCTTTGTTCATTTCTTTTAATTGTTTTCGAAGGGCCTTTTCTTTGTTCTCAAGATCCTTGAATTTCATTTCTGCTGCTTCCACTGAATCTATTTTTGAGTTTGCTTGTTTAATTTCTTCATATTTGGTCTTTGCATTTGCCCTCTCACTCTGTAAATTCTTTTGGGATTCGAGATGCGCTTTTGCTTTATTTAATTGTGATTCAAGGTCTTTATATTCAGAATTCAGTCCGGATAATGTCTGTTCTTCTGCAACGAGTTTCTTTTTAATTTCTGTGTATTCATTTCGCTTATTCTGTTCGAGTTCGGTAAGTTGAGTCAAGGCCTTTTGAAAGTCTTCGATTGCACCACTTTTTTCTTTTATAGCTCGCTTTAATTCATCAATATTTTTCTCGCATTCTGGGATTGGAGTGGTTATATTCAGTTTTGTATCTGCTTCTTCAAGAATTTTGATGGCTATATCTCTTTTATCCGTTGCCTTAAGAACTTTCAAATCCGCTTCGCTGTATGCTTTCTTCACCGCCTCCAACTCTTGTAAAGAAATCACTTCTTTCTCTGCTGATTCTACCGCAAGTTTTGCAGCATCAACCAAAGGTTGAGATTCTTCTTTACGCTGTTTTAAGATTTCCAAATCTTTTTCTTTTGCAATGATTGCCTTTTCAAGATCTGCGATTTGCACTGTTTTACTTTCCAAGTCTTGTTTTCCCTTTTGAAGAGTCTCATATTTTAATTTGGATTCTTCATATTTTGGAGTTAATTGGGTTAACTCATTACTCTTTGCTTGAAAATCGCTATTTAATTGTTCCATTTTCGCCTTTAAGTTGTTTTTATTTTTCTCAAGTTCAGCAATTTCTGCGTTAATTTTTTCGATTTTTTCTTGTTCTTCTTGTTTAAGTTTTGCGATTTGCTGTTCAGAATATTGTTCGGAAGCATATTGCTTTGGTTCTGGTAATGCGGGTATTTTAATTGATTGCATTTCTGCTTTAACTGCATTTATTTGTGATTTAAGGGATTCAAGAGCGGCATTCATGCTTTCAAACGCGGCTTTTTTGGCTTCAAAATCAGATTCGATACTCGTTTGCGAAGAATCAATTTCTTTTCGTAAAATGTCTTTTTCAGCAATTAATTTCTCTTTTTCATTGTTAAGATTATTTAACTCTTCTACCGCTTTTTCGTAATTGACTTGATCAACAAGCGCTTCGTTTAAAGCATCCTTGAGTTCTTTTAATTTCTTTCTGCTATCTTCTTCTTCCTTTTCTTCATCTAAAGATAGGACAACCGCATCTCTTTCATCAACTTTACCTTTCAACGCAATTTTATTTTCCAGCATGAACTCGTTTAACACGGTCGTTATTATTTCTCGATTTTCAATTGTATCAAGCAATGAGGTTCTGATACGCTGGGCCAATTGAATCAATAAATCTTTTGCTTCGTATAGTGTGTAATTTTGTTTTCGGTTAAAGCCTTTTCGCTCCAGAATCCATCCGGAATACCAGAAATAAAAGATCAAATTCACGATTACCACTACGATATTTGTGGTTAATTTGAGCTGATTCATACTTGCAATGACCCCTCCGGTTAAAAGGGTCATTTGACCGGTGAAATAACTGAATCCAAAAAGGAACAATAGGAAAACCGAATTATATGCTTTAAGCCATGGCTTTTCAAGTGCTTTTAATTTCATACCAAAGGAACGCAATACCAACAAAATCGTGAAGATCATTAAGAGCAAATCCACAACGATGTCGAGCGCATAGTCGTACCATGATAAGTTGGCAACAACCTCGCTATTTAAACTGATTGCAGTCTTGATAATCGGGAATAATTTAAACCACATAAGTACCCAGAACCAAAAATACCACCATCCGGTGAACACATTCGGTGTATCATTCATATTGCTCGCAGAAATCAATTTTATCTGATGTGCTATAGAGATTATGATTAGGATTAACACAATCACGACCCAGATAAAAATGTATCTCAAGGGTTCATAACTCCACCAGACATCTCTAAAATAGGCAAACACGAATACCAGTTTATCCCCAAACTCAAGGGCATTGAAATCTGTACCTAATGCTAATTGCTGTTGTACATATTGGCTCCAGAAAAACACATCCGGCGTAAATTTATGGGTATTTTTATCAACGAATTCTTGAAGTCGGGCAAGGAGATCTGGATTATCTTTAAATGCATTCAACCAGAGCTCCCAAGCCTTAGGAGTATCCATATATACAAAGATCCATGTGAATACCAAATGAAAAACAATCGGTATGATTAATATAAGCATATTATACATGTTTGCTTTCTTTTTCCGGTCGATCAGCGGAAGATTTTCATTTTTAACTTCAAAATTGACTTCTGTTTTCAACGACAAATTATCAAATGCGTTTCTGATAAAGAAGATCTGAATAACATTCCATCCGAAAAATATAATCATGAATATCGCGCCGAACAGAGTTTGGTATCGCAGGGCATCGATGGTGATCTGATCCCCGTTTTCTCCGAGTTTGAAAATGGAGCCGGTTTCGATGGAATCGGTATACCTCCAATAAAGATAAGATAATCCAAAACCCACTGCAATCATAAGAAGATATATCAGAACTTTTATTCCGGTTTTTTGAGGTTCGAAAAGCGATTTATATATTCCATCTTTGCTCGTCAACCAAAGCATCAATACGCTTCCTATAATGAACGAAAGCCCTAACGTTATTTGCCACCATTGCATGTCTAATCCATTGGCGCCCCGTAGATACGCAATATACAATATGAAGTTGGTTAGGGAGAACAAAAAGAAAATCGTGGTATATGCAGTCACTCGTTCGTTAAAGATATTTGAAAATTCCTTATCGAGGATTTTTTGCGTTTTTTCCATCATTTCTTTTTGCTTTCGCTCTTTTTTCAATCTTTTTTCCAATTTTTCTCTTCGTTTCATTTCTGCCGGGTCCAGAGGCTCATTCAATTTGGCTTCCCAATTATCTTCAGAAGCCTCGACTTTTTCTCCCGCTTCATTTCCAGACTCAGTCCCTTCTTTTTCCGAAGCATCGCTCGATCCCTCTGTTCTTGCTTCAGTGTCATTCCCGTCTTGTTGTTTGGATTCTCCGCTAAGTTCAGAAGGAAGAGATTTAAGTGCTTCTTCTTTTATTTCTGCATTCCCCTCAGATTTTTCTTCTTGGTTTGAAATTTCTGAGGTATTTTCATTATTCTCGCTCATAGTTCGCTACTTTTAATGCCGAAAACATTAAAACTTTTTTCGCAAGCAAATCCTTTTTATTATTTATTCTTTTTTTTAAAATGTGCAAATAAAACCATCAGAAGATGAGCTCCCTTCAATTCCAGCCATCAATTCTCTGATAGAGATGGAGAAGAAAGGGATGAAATTGGTATCATATGCAATCCTTGAATGCACCACATGCAAACAAACCCGCAAGATCAAGGACATAAAGAATATGTGCATTTTCCAAATTGTACAATACAAATGTCCAAAATGCGAAAGTGAAAAAATGTTGATTACTGGAATCTTTTCGGAAGTTCGTTTGAAACGGAAAAATATGAAAAATCAAAAAGCTTTATAAATTTCTACTTCACATTCTTAATAGAACGCTATTTTCGGGGGGGAGTCGTTCGTGGATACAATTAACGATACATTTTACTTTGATGCGGATTTTCCAATCATGAGTTTGATATCCAAAGAATTAGAAAAGCTGATTGATGATGCAATCCGCGCCGATTTTCATGATGTTCGAGGCCTCTCCGAATCGGACAAAAAGAATCATAATTACCAAGATTTTATGCTTTTTCTGAAAACCTATCGAGTCAATCCCGTTTATCAGCGTGTGGTATATTCGGGAAAAGCGCCAGTGATTCCGGAAAAACAATACCTCATTGGATTCAAGCCGGTGAGCGGTCTATGTTTGCTTGCATCCAAGCCCCAACATAAAAAAATTCTTTGCGATGAAAAACTTCTCAAAATCTCTTATATGTGTCCGCTGGTGCATTCGTTCCAATACATCCTGATTGAGGCCGACGAATTTAGAATCTGGAGTTATGTTCCCAAAAAATGTTCGGATCTTTGCCCGATCGATGAAAAGGATGGATTTTTGCGCAGCTTTTTGTTTGAACGTTAATAACATCGAATAGAGTTCCCCGTGAAGGTTGTTTTTCGGATCTTTCTGTTTGAACGTTAATAACATCGAATAGAGTTCCCCGTGAAGGTTGTTTTTCGGAT
>CAZUTM010000007.1:8483-11656 GCA_964623665.1 uncultured archaeon | reverse complement strand
CTTTCTGTTTAAAAGTTAATAACATCGAATGAATTTCCACGGCAAATACCCTTTTTGCACCAACTTAATGCTTTGAAGATATTCATCCAAATTAAACGATAATTTATGCTCATTGATTAATCGTTTGAATCCGCTGAATGATGAAACGTTATTCAAAAAACAAAGCATAATCAGCTCGGACATTTTAATGTCGCCTATGGAAAATAATGTTTGCAGATATGAATCGAAAAAATTTTCATGTTCAATTTCCACTTGCGGAATCGGCGCGAGTTCTTCGATGATCCGCTTCATTTTTTTGCTTAAATCGGATTTTTTTTCGTGAAATTTTACGTAATTATGCGTGGCTTGTTCAAAGGGGGTGTTTGCTTTCGGAACAAAATAATTAATGCTGCATCTTAGGGCTCCGCGATCAAAGCCTAATTTGGCAATTTCGCTTACTAAATCTACAATACCCTTAATATCATCGTCTGATTCATCGGGCAAACCTATAATAAAATACATTTTGATATTTTTTATTCCTATTTCCTTTAATTTTTTGCAATTATCAACTATCGTCTGATTTTTTATCGGTTTTGATATTTTTTGTCTCAATAAATCCGTTCCGGTTTCAGGTGCAATCGTCACAGTTCTGATACCGCTATTTTTAATGATTTCTAACAATTCTTCGCTCATTTTTTCTATTCGGACTGATGGAAGGCTGTATTCCAAACCTTGGGAATTCATCCAGATTAAGAGCTCGTTTATTTTTGGATGGTCGATAATTGACGGGGCAATGAGCGTGATTTTTTTAATCTGCATTTGTGACACCGCCCGCTGTATTATTTCTTTTATGTTTTCAATGGATCGAAATCTCACAGGTTTTCCATGCGCACCGGTCATGCAAAATTTGCATCCGTGAGGGCATCCCCGACCGATCTCAATGAAAATTGATTTTCCGAATGCTAATTCGATGTTCGGATCCGAAAATTCTACGATAATTTGCCTTGTCGGGTGCGACAGCTGATCTATATCATGTGCTAAAGGAATATATATCTCAGTCTCAGCAAAAAGGCCTTTGCTGGGATTGATCAGATGGTCAATGAAAGTTTTTGGTGAGTAAATCGTAAGGGTATCATAAATAACTTTAAATTTAGAATCATAATCAGCATTTTGACAGATATTTCGATTGAATGTCCAAAATCCGGGTAATTTGAGAAATTTTGAAATTAGTGCGGTATCGAACATCGTTTCTTTTTCGTTTTTCCGATATTTGATAAGATCATCCAGAAAAGGTTCCATGATTGCTTCAAAATCGCCGGTGTAAAAAAAATCTATGAACGGGGCCATTGGAAGAGGATTGGATCGTGCGCAAGGTCCTCCCGCGATGACCAACGGATATCTTGTATACCCTTGTTTAAGATCTGAAGCCGTTATTCGCTGGTCTGTGAATAACGGGATGCCCGCTTGTTGTAAAAAAAATAATACCTTTGGATAATCCAATTCGTATTGCAACGTGAAACAGAGAACATCAAAATCTGTGATGGGAAGGTTATGCCCGAACGAGCGAATTTTTTGTTGAATCGGCAATCGGGGCGTTATTTGTTTTTGAGAATGGTGTTTTTTGGGTTGGATCAGTCCCGCTTGCTCGGAAATCTCCATCGGATAAAAAAACCGATCGCATAAGATTTCGGGTCGCAGATTTAATAAGTGATGCAGAAGATGAATCGTATAGGAACTCATTCCGGCCGTATAGATGTTCGGAAAAATCGTTGCGACATACAGAGAAACATCCGAACCGAATTTCTGCTCAACATTATATTCTCGAACGAAACCCAACCCTTTCTGCATGTTTTAAAAAATATCGCTTTCGCTATAGAGTTTTCCTTCTACACCTTATTGCGACGGGTGAAGATATAAACATCAAAAAAAGCGGTTCGAGGACTAAAGTCATCTGTATTTTTGTCTCACGAATGAATCGGGATATAATTATCAGCATAACCCGCGCAAATTTTCATGAAAATTCATAAAGCGAATTGAAAAAAAAAATTATCTCAATTAATGGGATTTTATAGTTAATAGAAGATAGAACGCTCCTTTTCGGTGAGAAGAAAGTTATCCCAAATCCAATTGACAATATTCTCTAACTTTTCTTTTGTTACTTCATCCAATTCATCCCGGATTTTGAATTTCTCATTTAACATTTTAAGGAAAGGTCTCAAAAATTCGGAAGGATCGATGAATGCTATGCCTATAAGAAACTCGTAGAACAAATCAAAGAAGGTAATGTATTGGCTTTTCACCAAATCTTTTTTAAATTTCTCAAAGATTGCAACGATAAGTTTTTCATCTTCTTCCGAAAAATGTTCCCGCATGATTAACAAAAGCCGCACAGTCATAAGTAGGGTATCTTTCTCTTTGAATTTTAAAACCGATTTCGATGCTGCCAATACTTTTTTACACACTTGGGCTGGGGTTTCATGAGTAATCAGTTCCTTAAGTACCTCGAATCCTGCCCGTTTGATTTCTCCATTTTTATTTTGAAAGACCGCCTCTACAATGGCGTCTCTGAGCCGTTCCAATTCCCTCTCGGTGAATTTGTCTTTCATTTTTATGATTTTGTATATTGCTTGTTCCCCCACGAACCCATTGTTATTGTCGATCACATCAATCATGCGAGGAAATATATCGTTTCTGAGTTCTTCGTTGAATTTGGGCGAATCCCAAAGCCGAATGTAGAAATCCAAAGCGAATAGATTTAATTGTTCAGAATTTTTATCGAAAAGGGCCGCATACATAATTGCGTTGATAGAAAATTGGACTTCTCCGTCTGACGCGTAAAATAGGGCTGATAAAACCTCAAGTGCTTGTACCTTCAATTCCATAGATGCATTCTTTATAAAATTATAGGTGTTTTTAATAAATCCGAGTTTAGAATCATCATCTTCAAGCATATTCCAAAATTCTTTTATGAATTCCGTTTTACCTATTTCCAGAAATAAATTCAAATACTCCGGAATTAATACTTGCTGTCCCGCTGCATCTTTCGCATTATTGTAACGCTCGTTGAGTTCCTCGATTCGATTCCCCATACCCATTTGTTTGAAGCGAAAAAATATAAGGTTTTACATTTCGCATTATAGTAACGCTCGTTGAGTTCCTCGATTCGATTCCCCATACCCATTTGTTTGAAGCGA
>CAZUTM010000007.1:0-8383 GCA_964623665.1 uncultured archaeon | reverse complement strand
AAAAATATAAGGATTTACATTGATCTTAAAGGATCTTAAAGGATCTCTTTGAATTTTTCCAAAACATTGATCGTTTCGTTGTTTTTCGCTTTCCACAGCCATTCCGGTAAAATTTTAAATCCCTTGATTATTTTTGATTCTGCCCATTCGTCCGAACGGAATTCACGTATTATTGAATTGCTTTCAATTATTTTCAGCATATTTTCCGCGGGATCCACGATCCAAATTTCGCTTATACCGGATTCGAGATATTTCGGAACCTTGATGTTGAGATCGTCATCTTTTGTGGTCGGAGAAAGAATCTCAAACACCGCAGAAGCGGGAAATGCGAAACATATAGATACATCGTGAATTGAAAAAATTAAAGTTTTTGGGTGGCCGCTAATCAAGCAAAATTTCGTAAGTTTTGCCTTTCACAGTGGTGAATTCATAAAGATCTTCGGCAACCTTAGTGATTGGATGCTCTGATCCATCAATTTTGATTTTTATCGGTTTTTTGGTTAATATTCTACACGGATTTCCGTTGATCGATTTTATTTGAGCATGCTTTTTATTCTCTTCCCACGCAGCAGAGACTTCAAATCCGCCTCGTGCTCTTAACCCTTTAAACTCGCCTTTTTTCCATTCATTTGGGATTGCCGGACAAATATTGATTCCTCCATCGTGCGATTGAAGTAACATCTCTGCAATGCCCGCCGTTCCCCCAAAATTTCCATCGATCTGGAAGATATGCGGGGGATGCAAATCGAAGAGGTTCTCTTCGGTGCTTTTTTTCAACAAAATGTAAATGCTTTCCAATGCACGTTCCGGATCCAATAAGCGGGCCCATAAACAAACGAGCCATGCACGACTCCAGCCCGTGTGTCCGCCGCCGTTGTCTAATCGAATTTCTATTGCTTTTCTCACTGCTTGGGCAAGTTCCGGGGTTTTTCTCATCGTTATTAGGTCGAATGGATAAAATCCTATTACATGGCTCATGTGACGGTGATCCGGCCACTTATCTTCAAAATCTTGGAACCACTCCTGCAATCTCCCATTTTTTCCGATCTTAAACGGATATAAACGGGTTAGGGCCGATTCGAGTTGAGATCTGAATTCCGAATCGATATTGAGAATTTTACTCGCTTCAATGGTAGCTTTAAAGGTCTGTATGATAATAGACATATCCATGGTCGATGCAATGGAGATTGCTGCGTGCTTCTCGTTATTTTCACCGTACTTAAATTGATTTTCAGGGCTGGTCGACGGATTAGTTACCAAGTATCCATTGTATTCTACCATAAAATCCAAAAAGAAAAGACTCGCTTCTTTAAGAATTTCATAGCGTTTCGACAAAAATCCTCGATCTTCGGTGAATAAATAATGCTCCCAAAGATGGGTTGCCATCCAACCTCCGCTCATCGGCCATAAAGCATGTTGGGGATGGCCATCTACGGGCGTGGTAACCCTATAAATATCGGTATTGTGGTGACAACAGAATCCCCGACAATTATAATGGACTTTTGCAGTGTTTCTTCCGTGTTCCCGGACTTCATTGACTAAATCGAAGAATGGTTCATGAAATTCGGCCAAGTTGCAGACCTCAGCAGGCCAGTAATTCATTTCAATATTAATATTAATCGTATATTTGGATCCCCATGGCGGATAAAAATCCGCATTCCAAATTCCTTGTAAATTAGCCGGTTGGGTGCCCGGTCGAGAAGAAGAAACAAGAAGATATCTTCCAAATTGAAAGTACAGCGAAATCAAGGTGCTATCTTTCTCTCCATTACGAATAGCACGCAATCTCTCATCGATGGGGATTCCATCTTTGGGATCTCCGTCGATTTTGAACGAAACTCGATTCATTATTGATTTGAAATCTTCTATATGTGCGTTATAAATTGGTTGAAACCCTTTTTTCTCTGCTTTTTCTATCCGATCTTTGATTACCAAATTTGGGTTTTGATAGTTATGCGAGGTGGCACAATCGATTGCAACCGTGGCATACGATGCATTTTGAACGATGATACTTTTTTTGTTTGCAATGATCTCTCCATCCGTTGAAATAATTTTGGCTAAACCTTCAAAATATCGACCGTTTCGGTAGTCGATATGTTCCATTTGCTTCGGGTGAAGGAGATATTTTTTTCCGTGCGGTTTTTTCCATCTGCCTTTGATTCCTACTGCTTTTTCTTCGATTATGGTGTTGGCATCATATTTTCTACTGAAATTCATTTCAAAATGTAATGATTTTTCCTTTGTCGAGCTGAAATGTGCGATCATAATATTGTCCTTAAAACTTGAAAAATATTTGCGCTCGTATAGGATATCATTCGTATGGTAAGAAATGGTGCAAATTCCGCTTTCCAAATCCAATGTTCTGCTATAATTGGTGAATTTCTTTGAAGCATGCTTGAATTTTAATGAAATATCTCCGAAAGGCTCATACCATTGAAGCCGAATAGGGTTCCCGCCAAGATATTGGTCGGCTAATTTATCCGCTTCGGCATATTTACCTTCGAATACCAATCGACGAACATTGTCAAGATGAGAATATGCGTAAGGATTAATCGGGTCGTAAGGAATTCCGGAGTACATCGTATCTTCATTTAATTGAAGCAATTCTTTTTCGATGCCCCCGAAAATCATTGCACCAAGCCTTCCATTACCGATCGGCATCGCACGAATCCATTTGGATGCTGCGTTATTGTAATATAACTTCATCGAAAGACAAAAAGCAAAATTAAATAAGAAGCAAACGGTTTCAATCAAAAGAAATAAATTTCATTGAGGAGAATAAAGTTCAATGAAGAATGTTTTGGTGTTCTTTGCTAACAGCAGTCCGGGCCGAGAAATCTATATTGAATTTTTATTGCATGGCTATCGGGTGGTTGGTGTTGATTTAAATTCTAACTTTCGGGATGAACATTCTTCTGTCCTCTATTACGACGATTTTGGTGTACATACAATTAAAGATATTCTCCACAAATACGAATTTGATTATATTATTTATCCGTACTGCCGATTCTTCTATCAAAGTAATATCGAAACTGCGGATAAAAATTATTATGAAATTAATTATCGGATAGCCGTTGATTTGGTTCGAACACTTCCTTACATGACAAAATTGGTGTATCTTTCGGACTTTTCAGTTTACCCCATTTTGGAACCGATGAAGCATGAGAATTCACAGATGTTTCCAATCGATTACTACGGATTGACAAAGGCTTTAGGTGAAGCCGTTGTGAGTGCTGCTGAAAAATATGTAATCGTTAGACCGGGGTTTATAGTTCCGAATTTTAAGGACAAAGACAAATTGGAAGATTTTTGCAGCTTTCAAATTCAAAGATTCTACCTTCCCGATACAAATTACTCGATCGTTCGTGCTAATTACCTTGCGGAAAAAATCCGAATTTTGCTCGAAAAATATTGTTCGGGCACCATAAACGTGTGCGAAAACAAAGTGCTAAGATGGTCCAGCGGAAATCAAGGAATGATATTGAATTGTTCTCGCTTATATGCTTTTTTGGGAAAAACCTGGTAAAAAATTCCGTGGAAAAAAAGGCGCTCTAATAAACATAAAAAAAAATAAACAAATCATAGGGCCAAAGGGACATTCCCAAAGAATATCCACAACATATTCTGAACGTGGAGGATTTAGTCAATGGAAACTTTTTTGAGATTTTTTTTGCGGTTTTTTTTGGCCGTTTTTTTATGTTTACTAAGATTACAGCTTTCGCGTACGCATAATATAAGCGAATGACAATATCTGGTAAATTACCATATAAACTAAGAGCAAAATCGGTGTTATAGGATCTATTCCGATTAACACGTAGTGGAATACTACGCCGATTGAAAAATAGATCATACAAAATTCGGGTATTTCATGAAATAGAATGAAATTTCTTTTGTTTGTCGTGATATCGATTCCGATTTCTTGTTGCTTTGCTTTGAATTTGTTGTACATCGGCACAAAAAAGGCCCACCAGAAAACAAAATACAAAAACCACGAATCTGGATAGATAAAAAGCACAATGAAGATCGCTTCATGGAAGAAAATGAACATAAAGGTATCCTCCTTTCTGACGAGCACAAATTTAAAGAGGGCTATCAGAAAGAAGAGCCCGAACAAATTGAATAATAGCATCGTCTCGGAGATCGGTGTTCCTTGCCACTCGGCCAATTTAGATGCAAATCTGGTTATGGAGGTCGAATGGTGGAAATTTAGAACATGGACAAAGTTCGACGCAATAAAATCTCTCAATAAAACGGGATATTGTACAAATAATAATGCATTAGGAATCAAGGGAATCAACAACCCGACCGCTCGGTCAAATAGCGTTTTCCATTTAATTGAAAATCGATACCAATGAGAATTCTCGCCGAATTGAATCGGAATAATGAATGGCACAATGAGTAAAGCGATGGGTTTGAACAAGATTGCAAGCCCCAAAAAAAGCCCCCCTAAATAATTTTCTCTTGGAATATCAAACGTCTTAGTGTTTGCATTCTCAAAGAAAAAGAGGGAACATAGAAGAAAGAAAAGGAAGAACGGAGATGATTGGCCCAAGATATAATTTGCGACTTGCACCGGTGCCATAAAAAAGATAAATAAATCTTCTCGATATTGCTTGTCCGCTTCCCATTTTGCTTCATAGAAACTCTTGCAGCAAAGATACAGAACGAAAGTCGACAAGAAATTGATAAAAACAGCCCAAATATTATTGAGAATATATGCAACATGAAAAGGTAATTTGCTCGGCAAAATATAGAAATATGCGTAAAAAGGCAAATAGCGGTACGGAAGAATGTAGCGCGGATCCGAATATAATGCCGACGGATTTTCCACAATTAATTTCCCGGCTAAATAGAACACGGAGAAATCAAATGAGAAAATGGTGCCTTCAAGCAAATTATTCATAAGGAAAAATAAATACGATAAGGTTACGCCAATAATGTATACGAGATTGAATGCGATTCCCAATTTCATTAATCTCGAGTTCTTAATCCTTTCCAAGAACTCTCCCATCTCATTTCTCAAATTGAATTGTTGTAAAGAAATTTTTTGATTTTCGGCACTCACATACTCAATAATGCTCGCTAAAATATAAAAATCAAATCTTTAAAATAAAAAGATCTTTTGAAAAATGGTTTTATAAATATTGGCCAATATATACCATGGTTAATGTAATCGCTGTGGATAGAATCATCATTGAGATCATGATTTTTGACTGTGGATAGTTGTATTTTTCAGTCCATCGCTTGTCGAACAAGAAAAACGCAATATAGACAATCGAAACTGCAATCACCGCAGGCCATATTCCTCTCGAATAATTGAAATAGGGAAGGATTCCGGAAAGATAAAAGAAAAGACCGAGCGCGAGCATCGGCGGGTGAAGGGTTAACCGTTCAATAAGCAGCCAACCTTTATTTTTGGTCCAATAATCCCTCTTTTTAAAATTCGTGTAGAATTTGATATCCCAAAAGCTTGTTACGATCATGACCGGAAAGCATGTAATTACAATCAAATTAAATGTATAGGATTCCAAATTGAAGATGAAGGCAATCCACATGTATATATTTACAAATCGGGACAAATAATGCCTTCGGAACTGCAATTCTTCTTTCAATTTAAATTCTGCAAGCCAAATTCTAAACAAGAGCATACTCCATCCGATAATAGTCAGCGTGGTTATTTGCATGAATATTCCTCCCTTGTTTTTATATATTTGAAAAGAAAAAGAACCATAAAAAAACGAAAATGGACCTATTTTATTGAATTTTTAAGTTCTTCAACCTTCAGAGCGAGTGTTTTAACCGCTTTCTTTAGCTCCAAGGTTTCTTTTTGATAGCTTTGTTCGAGATCTCCAATTGTGGACGAGAGTTGTGGTGTATTTTTTTCGATAATTTCATTGATCTTTTCTTTCATCCACACATTTACATTTTTCAATCCATCTTCTATCGATTCTTTCAGGTTCACAATGTTATCATTATTGAATCCGGAATCCCGAGCAAGCTTACCCATTTCTTCTTGGAATGAAGCCACCTTTTCGATAAAATCCGCAAAGAAGCTTTTTTCTCCATTATTTGAAAGAGTCGACAGATATTCTTTTAGTTTCACTAAATCTTCGCTCATCTTCTTTTCGGTTCCGAATCCTCCGCTGAATAGATCTTCGGATGCTTCCAGTTGCGTTCCGGTTTCTTTCACGATTGGTTCCTTTTTCTGTAGATTGCAGATATATTTATTTAAATATTTATAAACCGTCATCCCCGGCATCGCGACTTCCAGCGGAATATCGATTGGCGTTGCAGCGGCACCTTTGGCGATATTATCCAAGCGAAACGCCTTAACACCCAAAGGATCGGATTCCGTAATTTTCTCAAAGTCGAAGGTTAAGAACACGCCTTTAGGAAACTCTGCCGTTTGGAACACCAATTGATTTTTCTTATCGCTTTGCGACATGTAAAACCCCATTTTCCCATGCGAGCGGTACCAACCCACCTTTCTCAACTCTGCTGTGGTTTGGATGTTTTCATTTATTGCGATCAAATCCACCTCCGAAAAAGGTCGATCGACAGAAGGACCATGTTTCACGGGGATCGTTTTGCTCACGATTACAGTGTCTCCATCGAGTTTGCCCAGACAAATTCCAAGAACATCATAGGTTTGTTTCAAACCCATATTGCCATATTCAAGAACATGACCCAACATCTCCAAATATGCATCTGCGGTTATGTGTACTCTATCGTCCATTTCATTTTCCTCCATTTTTTTGATTTATTGCGGTTTCGATCTCCGACATCGATTTTTTCAAGCTTGTTATGATAGTTTCAAGCGTATCATTATCCGATATTGTGACATCTTGTTTGGTTTTAATTGATTGAACGGATTCTAACGCTCCGGCAGTTGCTTTCATTGAATTCGAAACTTTTTCAATCTTATCATCGAACTGCACTAAAAGATTGCTCAAAACTTCATTTAATTCATTTGTAAACCATAATTGAAGCGAATGGATATTCTCATTTAAGGAATTGGAAAGAATATCGATATTTTTTGAGATTACAACATTTTGGTTTTTAAGATTCTGTGCCACCACTTTTGCTAAATAATTTATGATCTCCGAGAACCGATCTCCGAGAGATTTATCCAAATCTCCACCTTTCGATAATTTTAAAGCATCTCCTTGAATCGCGGGTATCGAAGGTGCTTTGAAATCGTCTTCCTCGGGGATTTTGGTTACGAAATTTCCTATAACGGGTGGAATCTCGTTTGCTTCGAGCATCGGCGGCTTTCCAGCCTTCATATTCGTTATAACATCAACGATCGCGGCTTTATAATATGAATAATCATCGGGAGGAATCACCTCGTATTTTACTTCTTTATACTCTGAATTCGCCAATTTACTTAACTCCGTCAGCCTAAATACCTCGAACCCGGCATGATTTTCCTCCTCCAGCAATTGGTGATCCCAAACGATTGCAATCGCGCTTGGATTCGTTGTTTGAAATCCGATTTGATTGAGAACATCGGTGGAAGAAAGAAATGACGTGAGACCGGGATGCGAATGATACCAGCCCACATTAAAGATACCTTGGGATTGATATGAAGAATCGATTTCGGTAAAGGTTACATAATCCTCATTCTTAAATGCCACTTCGATATGGCCGCCATGGGTCATCGGAACCGCATCAACCACTATTACATCATGGACAGCGCCCTTTTTCTCACCGAGTTTACCCATCAGCATTCCCATCGCCTCTTTGAATTGTGATTTTTTTAGCCCGAGGGAGCCGAAACGCAAAACATGCTTAATCATTTTCAAATAGGCCAAGGGTTGTATGATAACTTTCGGTTCGTTTTTTTCACTCATATTTTCAATTGCGATGGCTGAAAATATAATGATTACCCTTTTGGCAATTTTAAATTCAAATTCAAAAAAAGGCTTTTATTCCAAAGCGATTTTAGCTATGCATGCAAAAACATGTTCATGGTCTCGAATTGATAAAGCGTAAATTTGCTCATGAGAACGGATTAAATGTTCCTTGGATTCCCTTTGCCGGTATCCATGCGGGATCTCTGAAGAATTATTCTGCGATTGAGGTGTTAACGGATTCAAATAAATTATTGGAATCAATTCTCCAAGCGAATAAAATTTATCACCCGGATGGACAACCAGTCGCATTCGATCTGCAGATTGAAGCGGAGATCCTCGGATGTGAGCTGAATTGGGCCGAAAAAACGCCGCCTTCTGTTAAAACCCATCCTCTCGAATCCCAAATGGAGATCCCTACCAAAATGATTTCAAAAAACGACGGTCGCATACCGGTTATCTTGGAGGCAACAAAACGTTTTAAACAAGCCGTGGGAACTAAAACTGCCGTCTTCGGACTCTTTACAGGC
>CAZUTM010000006.1:4672-59731 GCA_964623665.1 uncultured archaeon | reverse complement strand
TTTGGGTTTTTAGTTTTTCGATTTATTTTCCTATATGTTTGTAAACCCTCTAAGGTCAAAAACTAGTTAATGAGATTTAATAAAGCCAAGATGATAAATAAAAAAGATTATAATATTGAAATCAAATAGAAATCAACATGATAAAACTTTAAATCCCAAATTGTCCATTAAAATGATAATTTAATTTTATTTATCGAACTCAGTTTTTCATTGCGCTACAACCTAAAAATTCTTAAATTTTGCCTTAATTTGGTCATACGCGAAGAATATAACCTCTGTTCGATTCATCATTTATTCCTTCGCTTGTGGGTCAGTTTTTCGGATTTTACCAAAGTTTTTTTTAGATCCCGTATCTATACTATATGGCCATATACGGGATCTTGAGCCATCACTGCCCAAAACCTTCAATCAATCGCCCTACAAACTAAAATAAATATGCAAAAGAAAAATGATTAAGAAAAAGCAAAGAAATTCTCAAAAATAAATCAAGATGGTTTGGCTACCTTGATATTAGATTACCGATTGGGATCCCAGTTTTTCCATAAGTTGTTTTAAATCCGGTGAAATAGGTGCATCTTCACGTAGCGTAATCTTATTGACATCTTTTTTTACCCGCTCAACCGAAATAATATTTTTGCATTCCAACCGGAACAAAATGTCCATCAAACTTGATCGGGTAAAATCATTATATAATTTAGATAAAAAGCGATACAACTCATCATCCAACATCTCATTTTTGTGCCGAATCAACGCCATAATTACTTCATTGTAGATTGCGTTTTTTCTCCAGCGTGCATCATCACCATTAACCATAGCCAATTCCTTTCTCCATGTTTTATTTCATTTGTGAGTAAAAGAGCAAAAAATGATTCTCTAATTGTATTTAGAAACGAAAATTAAAAAATCTTCGGAATGCGTTCTTTTATGTGTAAAGATCCCTTCTTTCGTAGCCCACCCGTTGATCGGGTCTTTTGGTAAGACTTTCTTCAAACTTCTCATACCAATCTGTGACTTCTTTATTTGCACTTGGGTGGATGCCTTTAACAGCTTCTAAGAAATCATCGAGTTCAATAAACTCCGCTCGGATATTTTTACGCAATGCCCGGATGGCACCTTCTCTGCACATGTTTTCAATATCTGCGCCGGTGAAATTCTTTGTGACCGCTACGAGTTTGTTGAGATCCACATTTTTCAGCGGCATGTTCTTTGTACAAATCTTAAAAATTTCAAGCCGCTCACGATCTCCCGGCGGCGGAACATAGCAAAGTCGATCGATTCTTCCGGGTCGAATGATTGCGGGGTCCAGAATATCAGGCCTATTGGTCGCTGCGATAATACAAATCTCTCCCGCACTCTGGATGCCATCCAGTTCGGTTAACATTTGAGAGAGGACCTTTTCGGATACGCCGGAATCTCCCGTGATCATGCCTCTGCGAACTGCAATCGAATCGATTTCATCGAAGAATATGATACAAGGGGACGCTAACCTTGCTTTCCTAAAGATTTCACGTATTGCTTTCTCAGATTCCCCAACCCATTTGCTATAGATTTCCGGGCCTTTAATGGAGATAAAGTTTGCTTCGGATTCTGTGGCTACCGCTTTTGCCAACATGGTTTTACCACAGCCGGGTGGACCATATAGCAGAACACCGGCGGGTGGAGACACGCCCATTCGTTTATATGCCTCCGGATTTTTCAGCGGCCATTCCACTGCCTCGATAAGTTGCTGTTTTACCATATCATGTCCCCCGATATCCGACCAATGCACTTTCGGGACTTCAACAAAGACTTCTCGAATTCCGGAAGGGATGATATCTTTAAATGCTAGGTTGAAATCATCCATGATGACGAACATCTTCTCGAGAACTTCGGCCGGAATTTCCTCATCTTCGAACGGGTTGATTTGCGGAAGATATCTTCTCATTGCGCTCATGGCCGCTTCTCTACAGAGGGCAGCAAGATCGGCACCCACATATCCGTGGGTAATACGGGCCAATTCTATGAGATTGACATTATCCAAAGGCATCTTTCGGGTATTAATGTGCAAGATCTCTAATCTGCCGTTTTCATCGGGGACCTTGATATCGATTTCCCGATCAAACCTTCCGGGTCTTCTCAATGCTGGGTCCACGGCATTAGGTCGATTGGTTGCACCGATGATGACAACACGGCCACGAGTTTCCAATCCATCCATTAAAGAGAGGAGTTGGGCCACCACACGACGTTCAACCTCTCCGGAAACACTTTCTCTTTTAGGTGCAATTGCATCGATTTCATCGATAAAGATGATAGAAGGCGCTTTTTCCTCGGATTCTTTAAATACCGAGCGTAATTTTTTTTCCGATTCACCATAAAATTTGCTCATAATTTCGGGCCCATTGATCGAAATGAAATGGGCATTAGTCTCGTTTGCAACCGCCTTGGCTAAGAGGGTTTTACCGCATCCCGGAGGCCCCCGCAAAAGCACACCTTTGGGCGGATCGATTCCCAACCTCTGGAATAACTCGGGATGTTTGAGCGGCAATTCGATCATCTCGCGGACCTGAACGATCTCCCGATCAAGCCCTCCAATATCCTCATATGTAATGTAAGGTATCCCGGATGGTTGGGAGTCGGATTGCGGAATCTCCGAAATCGTAAGCACAGTATTATTCTTAATCACACATATATCATTCGGTTTTAAATTCACCACTTTAAAAACAAATTCTCTGCTCATCCCGATGTTGATATTTACATAATCATTTAAGCAGATGGGCATCGTCAATAATTTTCTTTTAACAAAACTCTCAAAATGATTGTTAGATTTAAGCTTAAAGGAAATAGGAGCTAAAGTAACGTTTTTCGCAGTCTTGACTTCCGTGGTTTTAACCTCAATCATCTCATCTAATGAAGCACCAAGGTTTTTTCGAATCTGACTATCAATTCGGATGATTCCAAGACCCTGATCTTGTGGATAAGAAGGCCACGCAATACATGCGGTCCTCTTTTGCGGTCCAACAAGTTCGATGATATCCCCCGTGGATAATCCCAAAAATTCCATCGATTCTTGGTCAATCCGGGCTAAAGACTTTCCCACATCCCGCTTAACGGCATCTTGAATTTTCAATTTGATCGACTTCGGTTCTCGACGCACGGGAGGTTCAATGTTTCCATCAGACATGTTTTATTCTCCTACTACTAAAAAGAGATCTGCGCCTTATATTGCTTTGTTTGATACAATAAAAGAAAAAAAAATTGGATTTCAGTTAAGCTGGAACAAGTATTGTAAAATTTTCTCTGAATGGTACTTGATTTCTTTCATAATTTCTGACACATCAGAATTTTGGATATATCTCCCCAAAGATAATTTAAATTCAATCAAGGAAAGCTTTTCATCGGCAACCGAAAATCCTTGTTTGAGATCCGATATTACACTCTGAAGCATTTGTATCTCATTTGTGGAATTGGGCGCCAACATTAATTGAATTTGGGCAGCTGGTGTACCACTGGAATTTTGGTTCAGTGAGGAAAGTTGGGACTGATTTTGGCTCGAATTTTTAATTTGCTGAAGAGTCGCCGCGATCTCACTTGCAAGCGCATTATCGCCCATTTCGGTGAGCACGGGAATCAATTTTTCAAAGAACAGCGCAGCGGTCACCATATCGCCTGCGTGAATGGCCGCGAGCGCGTTTGAGAAATACTGATCTTTGAGTTTCAAAGTACTAAGCACTTCGAGGCCTTCAATATCAATTTCAAGCAGATCAGCGATTATGTTAATCATTTTTGTTCGATTTTCCGGATTATTTGCAACCATTGCGTACGCTTTCACGCCCATGATCTTTTCTATTTGGGTAATGGAGATGGAGTCTTGCAAATCTTGTTTGTTTCCGATTACGCAATATCGGGCGTTCGGTTCATGATCTTTGATAATTTCGATGAATTCCTTGCTTCTTTCACAATTTTCCGGCGTAGAATCTGTGATAATGAGCACAGCGTCTGACCCTTTTATAAATTTCGACCAAAGCATTTTGAATTCGTCTTGACCCGCGAAATCCCAGAAATCGAAATTGAACTTACCGATTTTGACTCGGCCTTTGTCGCCCGTTATCGTGGGAATATGTTCGGTCGGGATTTCAACGTCTCGAATAAGGTGAAGGATGGTAGTTTTGCCGACTCCGGAATATCCAACAATCGAGACTTTCGGACGTAATTTTTCGAACATTTTATCAACAAGGGGCTCCAGATCCGTGAATTTCACTGATTTTTCGCAAGTCCCATCAATAATAATCAATTCCTTCAACATCTCTGCATTTTTCTCCAAAAACGCTTCCAAGAACATCACCAAATATTTCTGCACATAATTGGCTCGATCGGTGAGATCAGTGGTAAAGAATACTATAACATGGGTACCAGGGTCATAAGCGTAATGATATTGCAGTTTAACAACCGAAATACTGCCGATTTTACATTCAGCCGTTGTTTTAGTCATCTCTTTCCAAATTTTGTTAAATGCGTAGAGATGTTCCTCTTCTCTCTTTCGAGACGTAGTCAGACTGAAAATCCGATTGTAAAATTGATAAATAAAGATATCTCGCAACATATAAAATATAGAGGAAGTTAATGCGAATATAAAATTGGTTATTAGAAACTTTTTAAATTATTTTTCATAATAAACATAGAAACTTCAAAAAAAGTTTCCGTGAACAGAATTATCCACGTTCAGTATATGTTGTGGATTTTCTGCGGGAATGCCCCGTTGACCCACCAATATTTTATTTTTTTAATGTTTATATACATCGAAATGATAAAATAGAAATGGTTATATATTCACTCTTCTGTAGTACCTTTGTTTAGAAGGAGATTTTTGCTATGCTTCAATCAATTGATAGATCGAATTTGCTAACCCGGTTGAAAATGATCTTCATCGGTAACGCTGGAGTGGGCAAATCTTCACTTATTATGCGTATGTGTCATGATTGCTTTTCTGAACAAATGTTACCAACAATCGGGGTCAATTTTGAATCTATGGTCACTCAATTATCCGAATTCGGGGGGGAAGATCTCGAATTCAAAATAACGTTTTGGGACCTCGGAGGTCAAGATTCTTATCGAGATTATTGCAAGAGCTTTGCCAAAGATTATCACATCGCTGCATTCACATTTGATTTAACCAATCGTAAATCATTTGAGGATATTCACAATTGGCTCGAATTATTGAAAGAATGCGATAAGGGAAATCTGAAATACCTAATCGGCACAAAGATGGATTTGTGTATCGAAAATGAGGATGTACAGAAGGTTAGCATTGAGGAAATCATCGAATTAAAAAAAAAAGGGAATTTCGAAGAGTACATACTTACTTCTTCAAAACTTGGGATGAACATCAAGGAACCGATTTTAGCGGTTATCAAAAACGCAATTAGGAAATATAATAAAGAGAGAATTCGTTAAAAAAGGAGATTTTAAGAGAAACTTAAGATTCTTGTCGGAGCAGTTTTTCGGAATTTTTTTTCTTCAATTCTAAAAGCTCTTTTACTTCTTGCAAAGCGGGTGCAGAATCGAATTTGAATTTGTTGTGTAATGGGGACACTCTTGCCGCAAGTTCGATCATTTTGTACATCGGATAGACAAGAGGATATGATGGGCCAGACATTACTGCGGCTTTTCTGAATTCGCGCATTGAATCATCGTCCCATCCGCCCGCGAGCGTGTCGATAGGGAAGAAGCCTATCATAAGCATTAGAACAACAAAGCCGATCATGATCCCAAGGGCAAAAATGATATTAAAGTTGTTAAGAACCGGATCGAAAACCGTTGCCTTTATGATTAAACCCAAAACCAAAGTGGTGATACAAGCAATAGCGGGTGCAACAAAGGTTTGCCAATAGTTTATTTGAACGGTCAAGATCTTTTTGTTGATAAAAACATATAATGTGATGGTTTTGAAGAGAATGGCCGGGTAAATTCCGCATGGCATAATCCATATGATGGCCGCTAACCCGTATTTGTATGGTAATTGAAGCGCCATAATCCAAAGCCACATAAATACGACTTTGAATATTTCTTCTAAAAATCGAATAATCATTAAGAATGTGGGATGATTGGTGCCCAGCATGATCGAATCTGCTAGTGAAGTAAATGGTTGCTGTAAATTCCTAATTATTTGCGGAATAATAAACGGAATGGCAAGCATATAATTATCCAAGCCCATTGCACGGAATGTCGGATCGATAATCATCAAGACTACACCCAATATAGCGATGAAGAAGAACTGAACCATGGTGGCAAACCGAATATATTGGGTGATATAATATTGCGTGAGTCTTTTTTTGTCGTTCATGTATGATTCTGCGAATAATTGGGTGAGATTGATTCCCATTCCGTAGTTTATGATTCCGCTGATTCCGCTTGCAAAGCCGGAAAGGGTAACGAAAGTGGTGTATTGAGGTACATAAAGCAACCACATCCAGAGCATAATTAAATCGGCAGCCAACCCGATGATTCCCGGCATTCCTGTTTTAATACCGAAAGTTAGAGTTTCTTTGACCAATGCCCAATCAAATTCGATTCTAAAACATCTTCCCGCTGTTATGCCCCGATTTTTCATCACTTTTGTGAAATACCATGCAGAGAGCCATGTAGCAAAGAAATCGTCAACGTAAAATCCAATCGTCGCTCCGATGGCAATTCCCAAGATTTCTCCGATTTGTGGATTGGCCATCCCCCAATATCTTCCCCAAATCACGAATCCGATTTCCGTAAGTCTTTGAAATATCTCTCCGGACACAAAATTTAGGACTTCAACTTTGTTGAATTGCTGGAGAGATCCTAAAGCACCTCGAAATACGCCTAAAAATCCGGGATATTGAACGGTGCTTTGAATCAGCATGATCCAAACGGCGTAAGCGAGCTCTGTACGGGGCACAAAAAAGAGTGCGTAAAATGCAATCGCAGTGGTTTGAATTAAACCCGTAAACATCTGATACCAAATAAAATATTGAATATATTTTACCATTTTATTCGGATCTTTGATATTTGTTTCGGCGATGAACCGATCCATTGTCATATGAGTCCCCAAATCAAATACCGAAAAAAATAGCGAAAAGATTCCGGTTGCAGCCGTTCGATATCCCATTGATTCCGGAAACGGATATAAATATTTGTAATAAAAGCCAACAACGGCCAATCCAAAGACAAGCGAAATGAGCATGAATGCTAATTTGAACCAAAATCCTCCGAGAGGTCGATGGAATCCAATTTCATCCCATAACTCGACCGTGGGCTTAGAATTGTCTGCCGCTACGGGTTCGGTTTGGTTTTCCATGATAATACTTTTCTGAAAATCGTTTTATAGTTTCCGCTGTCATGAAAGAATTGTATTGGTAAAAAAATAGTACGATTGATTATTCGAGCTTTTTAAGTTCCGATTCAATGTTTAATTTGATTTCTGCAATTTTGTTTAAAAGTACGTTGAGTTTTTCGGTTTTTAGTTTCTTATCTACGTTCGTGATAACCTTCTCCATAGCCAACACCGCACCTTTTGCAGGAATGCTCATCAGTTTTTCGATAATTCGTTCACTTTCTTCCGGGTTTTCGATTTTAATTACGAATGGAGATAGTAGATTGAAATATTTAAGGATAAAGTCGATGTCGGACTCCAACGATTCTCTCATGATGGTATCGATGATGAGTCGGCCAACGTCGGTGAGATAATATACTTTTTTAACAGGGCCCAATGGTGAACGCTTTCT
This sequence comes from uncultured archaeon, assembly GCA_964623665.1. Classification (GTDB taxonomy): domain Archaea; phylum Asgardarchaeota; class Lokiarchaeia; order Sigyniarchaeales; family Promethearchaeaceae; genus CAZUTM01. The sequence goes on along the minus strand of CAZUTM010000006.1, from coordinate 52,001 downwards.
TTCATGCAAGAGAATTTTTTTATTTGATTCCAATTTAGAGAGTAAGGGATAGATGGTTCCGGACTTTGCTTCCCAAGATTCCTCAAAGAGTTGGTTCAAGTCGTTCATCATTTCATAGCCATATTGTCCTATTTCTTCTTCATTTCGCAGTTCACGAACTCTTAAATGAGCCAAGATTAATATCTCTATTGTGCTTAATGTAATATCATCTAATGATTTATCGTTGAGAAGTTCTCCTAACTTCACCGTTTTCCCTATCGTAAACATGTATATTCCTCCTATGAGGTAAAAAATTTGGATAGTGTATGTATGATTGTTTAAAAAAGCATTATTTCTTTTGAATCTTTTCCATTTCTTTTTTGACTTCGCGATCCATCCAGGATTCGCCTTGTTTTTCTTCACTTTGCGGTTTGAAATAGAGATAAAAGGCAAGGTGCCCTATCAAGCCCAACCCCCAAAATCCGGCAGAGTATAAGACAAAATCCAAAACCATTCCTTGATCTCGAGTTGTGAACCAATCAATGAAGAATAATAAAGCATTGACCACCACATAAATGAAGATGTGATATATCAACGCAATTGTAGAATAATTGGCCATTCCGTGTTTGAACACAAAATAATATAAGAAATGGATTGCCAAGCCTACGCCCCATCCGGTAACGACCCATAAGAACCACGGGTCTTGTTGGATATTGCCCGCCATTGTATTAATGATAGCGAGAAGAAGGTTGATAACGAGATATATGATGGTGTGGATTTGGAGTGCCGTGCGCTTCATAACGATTTCTTTGGCGATCTCCTTTAGCGAGTCTTCGCCGAACTCTTCAATTTTTTCGCCCATATAAAATTCTCCTTTGTAGCAGCGAAATTTTTTTTCGCTATATAGAATAAACAAACCACTCTTTATAAACATTGTCCCATCTACATACCCGTGCTATTGAAAGTGCCACGCTGATTGGCGAACTAAAAAAACAATGTAGAATTCGCTAATAATTGAAACAACAAAAGAAACGATGGTGCTGAGCCCGTCAAGAGATTCTAAAGGCCAGCCCTCTGCCCGGACAAATTTTTTTATGGGTATTTGAAAAAAATCGGAATAAAAAACCATGAAAAGAAAGAGAATCAATTGTAATAATCTAGCGGAATTCTGGAGCAGTATAGGGATGCGCTAACTCGGGGTAAACGGATGGATCATCGTTGAAAGGAAATTCGATCTTCTTGTTTAATGCTTGACTGAGAATGATTGCTCGCAATAATTCAACCGTCTTCCGGCCTTCATTGACATCTACGGATATTAACTTTGGATCATCGTTTTTAATTGCTTGAAGAAGATTTTCCATCATGCATTTATCCGGAAGAACATTTTTCGGGACATAAGACCACATTCGGCGCTTCTTCTTAATTTCCGCTTTTCTATAGTCTTCAAATATCTTCAAATACCCTATGATACCTTTGCCTTTTTTCCTTGCAACAAGCGCACCATCAATTCCGAAAAGGCTGAGCTCTTCGATTTTATCGTGCTGATAAGCAACACCGGCTTGAATGAGGCCCATCGAATCATTTTTAAATTCCACGATAGCATTGGTGTTGTCATCAGTTTCAACGAACGTATGTTTCGCGACCTTGGATTGCGCGAAAAGCGATTTGATCGGACTCTGACTCATGGAAACGAACGCATCGATAAAATGAACAATTTGGTTAGCAATCGCACCGCCTCCTTCGGTCAACCAATGGCCTCTCCACCCTTCCCAATCGGCATCTTTATTTTCTGGAACGGGTGTTGAATTTAGATAATAATCTTCGGTTCTCCACCAATGGTAGATTAAATTGATTTGGAACAAGTCGCCCAAATCGCCATTTTGTACCGCCTTTCGCATAGCAACAAAAACGGGGTTAAATCGGTGCTGGAATCCAACCGCTAACTTTATTTTATGCTTTTCAACGGCAGCTTTCATTTCATCGGCTTGCTTGAGATTAATACACATGATCTTCTCGCAAAGTACATTGACACCATGCTCCGCTGCAGCAATTGACATGGGGGCATGCATATAATGCGGAGTTGCAATTACAACCAAGTCAAGTTTTTCTTTTTCAAACATCTCGTGATAATCCGTATATCCTCGACACTTGAACTCTTCCATGCGTTTATTGAGAGAGTTCTGATTAATGTCGCACACGGCTTCAATGTTGAATTTATAATCGGCGAGGGATTTCCATGAGCGAAGTCTTCGCATCCACGAACGGCCTTGACCGCCGCCTCCGCCGATAACGGCACATTTCAATTCCTTTACCATTCAAATACGCCTATTTTGTTGAAAAATCGCTTTTCACTTAAAAACTATTCACTGAAATTTCAAATATTTTAGATTCGTAAATATTTTTACCATCCATAATTTAATAAGCACAATGAAGGTGAAACGCATATGAATAAAAAAATCGTTATCGTGGGCGGAGTGGCCGGCGGGGCAAGTGCGGCAGCCCGATTACGGAGACTTGATGAAGCAACAGAAATTATAGTATTTGAACGGGGTCCACATGTATCATTTGCAAATTGCGGACTGCCATATCATGTTGGAAGCGTGATCAAAGAAAAAGACGATCTGCTGTTGATGACCCCTGAGCTTTTCAATCAGCGATTTAACTTTGATGTTCGCGTTTATTCTGAAGTGATCGGAATTGATCGGGAGAAAAAAGAGATCACGGTGCTGAATTTGAAAACAGGACAAACGTATCGTGAGTCGTACAGCGAGCTTATTATTTCGACGGGAGCCGAACCTTTCATCCCGCCAATCAAAGGGATTCAATCGGTTCCGTATTTCAAAGTGAGAGATATTCCGGATATCGAAAAGATCATCCATTTTATTAAAGAAAACAATGTAAAGTCCGCGGCTATCATCGGAGCCGGCTATATCGGGATTGAGATGGCTGAAAATTTAGCGGAGCGCAATATGAAAGTGGATATTATCGAGATGATGCCGCAAGTTTTGGGGCAATTTGATTACGAGATGGCGCAGATCATCCACCAAGAATTGGGTCTGCATGGCGTATCGCTGCATTTAAATGAGCAAGTCACCGAACTCTCGAAGGATTCTGCGACAAATGCAATTCTTATTAAAACAGATAAATCCGGGTCTATTACTTCTCAGTTAGTTATTGTGGCGGTGGGTATTAGACCGGAATCGAAATTGGCCAGAGATGCGGGGCTCGAGACAAATCGACAAGGCTACATCGTGGTGAATGAAAGGATGCAGACTTCGGATCCAAATATTTATGCGGTTGGTGATGTAATAGAGGTCGTTCAAAAATTGACGGGCGCAAGGACATCGGTTCCGTTGGCGGGTCCGGCAAATCGGCAAGGGAGAACTGCAGCAGAAGCGATTGCGGGAAGGGAAACAAAATTTACTGGGGTGTTAGGCACTTCGGTGATAAAAGTGTTTGGTGTAGTTGCGGCGAGCACCGGATTGAATGAACGGCAAATCAAAAATAGCGGAATAAAATACGAAAAAGTATATGCCCATCCGAATAATCACGCGGGCTACTATCCCGGGGCGGCCACCATTTCAATGAAATTACTCTTCGAAGTCCCGAGCGGAAAAATTTTGGGTGCGCAAGCCATCGGTGCCACCGGTGCGGAAAAACGGATCGATGTAATCGCAACCGCTATGTATTTCGGTGCCACTGTGTTCGATCTGCAACATTTAGAATTGGCGTACGCTCCGCCATTCTCTTCCGCAAAGGATCCCGTAAATATGCTCGGATTTATTGCATCGAATGTATTGAAAGCGGATATGAAAATAGTTCATTGGCACGATATCGAAGCGTTGAACCGGAATGAGTTTGTTATCTTGGATGTTCGGACAAAGCCGGAGTATCAATTGGGTCACATCGCCGGTGCCATTAATATTTCGGATTTGGAACTTCGGAAAAATATTCATCGGATTCCCAAAGACAAAAAGATTGCCGTGTATTGTGAAGTGGGTTTTCGCGGATATTTGGCAACCAGAACGCTGACACAATTGGGTTTTGATGCCTATAACCTTACGGGCGGGTATAAGACCTATAAATTTGCGAGATCGGATCCGAAAGAGTTCTACATGGCGCGCCCCGAAACCCCAGAAGCCAAATACATCGAATCGACCATCGGAAGACCCGTTGATGATACGATTCCGGCAAGCAAAATTACATTTGTAGATGCTCGCGGAATCACTTGTCCGGGCCCGCTCAATACCATGAGAACGCAATTAAAAAGTTTGGAACCCGAGCGATATTTGCGAATTGCTGCGACCGATCCTGGGTTTCTTTCTTCGGTGAAATCATTTATTCAACTCTCTTCGGGAGTTAAACTGATTTCTATGGACAAACAAGGCGACACCCTAATATTTACCTTCCAGAAATTGGCAAATTATAAAGATGCTTTGGGTGATGTGGAATTCGAGGCTCATGGAGAAGAGGCTGAGAGTGATAATTCAGAGATTCAATCCGAAACAAAAAGCACTACATCAATTAAACATTTACAGCAAGAGCAATCGGTTCGTCCCCCTGGAATTCCGGTTGTTTCAGAAATAAGTGCAGAAGAATTAAACAAAAAACTCAAGGAGAATAAACCTCCCGCAATTATCATCGATGTTCGACAAAAATCGGAGTGGAATAACATGCATCTCAAAGAAGCGGTCTTGATTCCGTTGAATGAATTGGAGGATCACCTTGATGAATTGGAAAAATACAAGAAGAAAGAGATTATAACGATTTGCCATTCGGGCGCACGCTCTCTTATGGCTGCCAAAGTCATGGAAGCGCATGGGTTCGATTATATTCGTTCCGTTCGAGGCGGGATGGTTGCATGGGTACGGAATAAGTTTCCATATGTTGGTAAATAGATCTAAAGCGGGATTCTTTGGTTTTTTTCTATTTTTCGATTTTTTGAACCTTCGGCGGACTGGGCTATAGAGAAGCCTTTTATACCTTGGTTGCGAATTAATATTGATGAAACAAGATACGGGAAAAATTGACTTCATGTTTCGACCGAAATCCGTAGCGGTGGTCGGTGCATCTTCCACGCCCGGAAAAGTTGGATTTTCCGTGATGAATTCGATCCAAGATTCGGGCTATAAAGGAAAAGTATTTCCGATCAATCCCGGAGCGGCAGAAATTTTAGGATTCAAGGCATTTAAATCGGTTTCAGATGTTCCCGAACCCATTGAATTAGCAGTGATCTGCGTTCCCGCCAAAGCCGTTAATAGCATTGCAGAAGAATGCGGCAAAAAAGGAATAAAAGGACTAATCGTAATTACCGCGGGTTTTAAAGAGGTCGGTGGAGAAGGAAAAAAAATGGAAAGCGAACTCGTTGAAATCATTCAAAAATATCACATGAGGCTTTGCGGCCCCAATTGTTTGGGAATAATTTCGCCGGGAAATAACTTTTCATTTGCAAAAAAGACACCGAGGGCCGGCGACGTTGCGATTATCTCTCAATCCGGAGCGATGCTCACGGGGTTGATGGATTGGTCTCTTACCTCCGATGTCGGATTTTCCGCTTGCGTATCGCTTGGAAACAACGCGGATCTCGATGTCGTTGATTTTATCGCATACTTGGCCGAAGATTCCGCAACAAAAATTATCATCGCGTATATTGAGTCGATTCGTGACGGGAATAAATTCTTTGAAGTAGTTCCAAAGGCGGCAAGAAAGAAGCCCATCGTTCTGATCAAGTCGGGAACCTCCGAAGCAGGTGCCCAAGCAGCATCTTCTCACACGGGTGCCCTTGCGGGATCCGATATTGCTTTTGATATTGCGTTCCGAAAATCCGGAGTTATTCGTGCAAAAACTATTTCGGATCTCTTTAATTTTGCGTTGGTCTTTCGGATGCAACCTATTCCGAAAGGTAATAAATTTGCAATCGTAACAAATGCGGGAGGGCCCGGAATAGTCTGTACCGATGCATTTGAAAAGAATAAATTGGGATTTGCCTCGTTCAGTTCCGAAACGCTTGCAAGACTTGCAAAAGTATTACCCGCGGAAAGTAATATCCATAATCCGATTGATATTATTGGAGATGCACCCCCGCAACGATATTATGACGCATTAGACAATTTATTTGAAGCATCGGATGAAGAGGTGGCCGGCAGTATCGTAATTCTCACGCCCCAAGCCCAAACAAATCCGCCGGAAGCCGCGCGTAAACTAATTCTTATAAAACAAAAATATCCATCAAAAATTATGGTGGGTGCCTTTATCGGCGGCATCAGCATGGTAGAACCCATTAAAATTCTCCGAGAAGCATCGATTCCATGTTATTCTTTTCCGGAAGAAGCAGTACAAGCCATTAAAGGGTTGGATCTCTATAGAGAATTGCTGCAACAACCTTTACTCAACGAGATCGAAGTGAAGAGGTATACAACAAACAATGAAAGAATACGTCAAATCATTGAAGAAGCCAGATGCGATGATAGAACCGCGCTGTTGAGTTATGAAAAAAGCGAGATCTTCGATCTTCTTAGTATCAAAAATCCGAAATCGAAATTGGCAAAAACCGCAAGAGATGCGGTTCAAATAGCAAATGAAATTGGATACCCCGTGGTTGCAAAGGTTGTAAGCCCGCAGATCGTTCATAAATTCGACATCGGAGGCGTTATCCTTAATATCCAAAATGAGGAAGATGTTCGCGACGCATTCATCCGAATTATGAAGAACGCAAAGGAATTCGGACCGAAAAACGCACAGATATACGGGGTTGAAATCCAAGAAATGATCGATTTTAAGAAAATGGGTAAAACACACGAACTAATCTTGGGAATGGCACGGGATCCGCAATGGGGACCCCTAATGATGGTCGGCTCCGGTGGTATCTATGCAAATTATGTAAAAGATGTTGCATTCGACCTCTCCTACAAGTTTACCGAATCAGATGCGTGGGAATTGGTGAAGCAAACCAAAATTTATAATATTCTAAAAGGCGTGAGAGGAGAGCCGAGATCGAACATCGAACTGGTCATCGATACCCTCTGCAAAATCGCCCAACTCGTAAATGATTTTGAAGACATCATGGAATTGGACATTAATCCTCTCTTGGTCTATAAAGATGGAGTCAATGCTGTCGATATTAAAATTACAATCAAACGATAAAACGTTTTTTAAAAAATGGAGAAAATTTTGAAAAAAAAAAGTTTAAAACTATTAAAAAAATGGTGAAAAACATGAGTAAAGCAGTCTATTTTAGCTCGATCAAAAAAGGGTCCGGAAAATCGGCAATATGCTTGGGTATGTATCTTAATATCAAAAATGAAAAGGGAAACCCCACATATTTTAAACCGATAGGTGAACCCTTTTCGAGTGCAGAAAATGTCAAAATGGATAAGGATGTCCTTGCCGTAATAAACTTGTTAAATATCCCCCAACCGGCTAATGAAATCTGCCCTGTCCTATTAAGCCCCGAATTCTTTTTCGACCAAGTCGATGTTGAAAACGCAAAAAATGAAATGAAAAAAATCGAAGAAGCGTTTAAGAAACTCCAAACCAAATCCGATGTGATTATCATCGAAGGAAATCATATCTTCGACCAGTTCAGACATATTAACTTGGACGATATCTCGATTGCCAAAGCGCTCAACGCCGGTATGGTACTCGTGGCTCCGCTAAAAGATGATGGAGATTTTAATGACCTTGACACCGCAATTGAGACCGCTCAAAAGAATAACGTGAAAATAATTGGCGTCATCATCAATTATATGAGCCAGAAAAACGAATCCAGAATCCAACAATATTATAAACCCGCATTGGATAAACTCGGAGTCCCAATCGTAGGTGAAATTAAATCGTTCAAGAAACTAGAATTTCCAACCATCGAAGAACTGAAAAACGCAGTGAATGGAAGAATCATCACCTCTGTGTATGAAGAAGTGAAAGATAACTATGTTGAAGGCTACCATGTTGCCGGAATGGGTGTCGCTGCCGCGCTTACCTATCTCAGAAAAGGCGTCAATAATTGCGTGATATGCGGAGGGGATAGGACAGATATTATCCTCGCAGCACTTGAAGCAAACACGGCAATGATTATCGTGTCGGGCAATATTGAACCGGATCCGCAAGCCATCGAAATTGCAAACGAGAAAAAGATCCCCATCATCATATCAGCGAATTCTACGTTCAACACGGTCTACAATGTGATTATGAACGTGAAAAAGTCGATCCAGCCTTCCGAATTGAAGATGTGCGAAGATTTGGTTAAAAATAGCATAAAGTGGAAGGAAATCGTGAAGTGAATGAGGCGTTCTTGGAAAGTAAATGAGACATTCTCGTTAGGGTATTGATAAATTCGTAACTTCAGTTTTTTCTAACCCGCAAGTCGAGTTTTCTTTCAATTTTTATTCCAATTGATTTTTTCTAAGAGGATTTGTGTTGATTTTCTGTTTGAAGTTCCATTACAAAAACTATTTAAGGTATTATAATGGAGATGAACTCATGAAGAATGTATTGATAACCGGGGGATCTTCGGGAATCGGACTCACAACGGGAATTTTACTGACCAAAATGGGATATAATGTGATTTGCACCACCCGAGACCCAAAAAAAATTCAGATTGGCGTCTTAAAACAAATCGCAATAGAGGACAACACACGGTTCTCAATAAAGAAAAAGAAAACGCAAGATGGAAACATTGAATATTCATTGGAGCGGAAAGGTACCTATTTTCCAAAAGATATAGTAAATTCTCTCGAAAATCTAATAGAAAAGATTCGATTTGAAGAATTGGATATCACTAATGACGAATCTGTGAAGCGATGCATTGGAAAAATTGAAGCGGAGAATCCCTTGGATGTTCTCATCAATAACGCCGGGTTCAGCTATTTCGGAAGCGTAGAATCGTTGCCGATGGAAAAACTCGTAAAACAATTCGACACCAACCTTTTCGGCCATATCAGAATGATTCAAGCGGTTCTTCCCCACATGCGAGCAAGAAAATTGGGTCATATCATCAATATCAGCTCTTTGGCATCATTATTCTCCATTCCTTTTCAAGCCCATTATTCAGCCACAAAAGCAGCAATCAAAAGTCTGACAGAATCTTTGGCAATGGAACTATCACCGTTTGGAATAAAAGCATCTACATTAAGCCCGGGAGACATAAACACCAGCTTCAATCGAAACATGATGGCCACGGGCACAAAAATTCAAGATGACTCGAAAATCACAAGCACAATGATTGAGGCGATCTTAAAAAACAACCCGGAACCCGAAGGATCACCCTATATACAACATTCCGAGGAAGTGTGGAAACGTGTGGTTCTCAATTTGGTGGTGTCACCCGGCCCCTATATTGTCGCAAAAAAAATCTCCGAAATTCTCAGCGATAAAAAGAATAGAGTTCATTATTATTCCGCAAGCCCAAGCCAATCATTTTTCAAATGGTTGGTATCCGGAAAATTAAGCGAATCTTTCAAGATAAAGCAAACAGCAAATTTTTTCGGTATCAATTTTGTATAACTCTTTTTTTAATATTTCTCCAATTTTTCGAAATACGAACCCGTTAACTCTTAAATCATTGCACCTATAGAGCATAGTATGAACAAATCGGAACAAACAACACCCACATGGATAGAAATTCTATTTATCAGCATCATTGTATGTACGATTTATTGGGTAGTGGGGAGATATCCCTTCTTTTATTCAGTATTCTTCGGTCAAATCGATTCGTTTTGGCTAGATATTCTGCAACACGTCTATCAATTCTTCATGAGTTTCATCTTGCTCTTTATTATTCCTTTCTTTTTCATCAAAAAAGCAAGAAAAATGCCCGTTCACAAGTTCGGATTGCAAGCTGGAGAAAAAAACTTTAATAAAATCCTTTATTTAGTTTCGTTTGTCGCAATTATCGTTGTTTGGTTCGGTTCAGATGATCCTGCACTTCAAAACGAATACCCACTATCAAAAAATGTGGCAAGCGCGTTATGGATCCTTGTGATTTATGAGATTTGTTATTTCTTTTATTATGTAGGCTGGGAGTTCCACTTCCGAGGATTTTTGATGATGGGGCTTTCAGAAAAAAATAGATATTTTGCAATTATCTACTCGACACTGATTTCGACAATCATGCATTACGGCAAACCTGTGTCCGAGATTATCGGCGCAGCATTTATAGGAATTCTATTCGGGATTTTGGTGTTGAAAGGAAAATCGATCGGGCCGTTTTTGTTTGTTCATTATCTGCTGGGTATAGCCAATGACATCTTCTGCTTGATTCGGCTCAGTTTGTTATAGGATATTATGAGAACAATTTCATACAAAACAAAAACAATCAAAATAAAACAATCAAAACAAAAACAATCAAAACAAAAACAATCAAAACAAAATCATTCAAAGTAAAATCAAACAAAGGAAAAAAATGAATGAAAAAGGATGGAGAAAGAAAAATGAAAATTGCAATTACCGGAGCAAACGGGTTTATCGGAACGAACCTTGTAGAGGTATGCGAAAAACGAAAGGAAATAGAAACGATTGCGATGATTTATCCTGGGACCGATGAGACCTTCATACAAAAGATGCGCTGCAAAATTATGCATGGAGACATGATGAACATCGATTCTATGATTCCGATCTTTCAAGACTGCGATTGTGTGGTCCATCTCGCGGGCTTGGTCACCGAGTGGGCATCTAAAGAAGCGTTCCAGAAATATATCGTGGATGCAACCAAAAATGTGTTTGAGGCTTCGGTGAAGACCCGCGTGAAAAAATTTGTATTCATGAGCTCGCTAACGGTTCAAGGGTTTCGACCGTTCGGTGCTTGCGAAATGAATGAAGAAGACGAATATAATCCATGCAATGATTATGCAAGAGCGAAGATGGAATGCGAAAAATATCTTTTAGAAGAAGGAAAAAATAAAGGAATGAAGGTGATTATTGTCAGACCCGCTTTCACCATTTTCGGAAAGTATGATCGAACTTCTTTCATTCAATATTTGGATGCTATTGCAAAAAATAAAGTCCCGCTCCTCGATAAAGGCCGGGCGATTTGTTCATTTGTCTATGCGGAAAACCTCACTCATGGTATCGCCTTTTTATGCACCAATTCGCAAGCAGAAGGAATTTTTAATATTTCCGATGCAAATATGAGTTGGAAAGAGTTTATTTCTCTGATCTGCGAAATCGGAGGGTTTAAACCTCCGAAATCATCAATATCTCATCGGATAGTTATAGCACCGGTGTGGATGTTGGAATCGGGCTATAAGCTCTTCCGAATTAAGCATTCACCGATTGTGAATATGTACAGGCTCAAAATACAAACCAGCACGCTTTCGTGCTCGAGCAAACGCATCCATGATTTAGGATTCGTAGCACCTATAGATTTTAGAGAAGGGATCAAACGAACCATAGAATATTATACCCAGAATTTCAAATGAACGACAACCACAAGCAATAATTTTTTATATTCTATAATCGCATTAGAATTATGTTAAAAGGGAAACTGATTCATCCTCAGATATTGGAAGCTCTTGCGTGTTCCGGCCACGGTTCGCAAATTTTAATCTCGGATGGCAATTACCCGCATAACACAGGCTCACCTCAAACCGCAAAAAAGGTATTTTTAAACTTAGGCCCCGGTATTGTAAAAGTGACCGAAGTTGTTGAAGCGCTGGTCTCTGCGATTCCCGTAGAAGCGATTGCGGTGATGAATCCGCCTTCAGATCAGCCATTACCCGAGATTTATGGAGAATTTAAAAAAATTCTTCCACATTCGGTCGAGTGGAAGAATTTGCAGAGATTCGATTTTTATGATTTTGCAAGATCTCCGAATACTTCTCTTGTAATCGCCACCGGCGATCAAAGATTATATGCAAACATCATTTTGATTATCGGTGTTGTGAAACCTTGAAAAATTGAAAAGATTTTTTTGATGCGTTTCTTTTCTCTGTATTGAAAATGCCTTTTCTTGAACTCAAAGAAAATAACGATCGAATCGTTGAAATGTATTACGAAACTTACGGAAACGGGACGCCTATACTGCTCATTCATGGATGGCTTTGCAATTCCACTTTCTGGGAAGATTTTAAAAAACTTGCAGACAGCAAAAAATACATGTTGATTATACCCGATTTACGCGGCCATGGTGAAACAAAGAATGCGGGGGACAGCTCTATCGACCGAATGGCAGAGGATATGAAATGTCTCTTGGATTTTCTGAATATTCAAAAAGCAATCGTGATAGGACACTCCATGGGTGGGCTTGTTACCCAAATGCTATATAAAAAATATCCGACTCGCTTTATCGCAATGGGATTATGGAATACGGGGGCAAAAATCCCGCTTGGATACGGTATTGGAACTACCTTTTATGTAGGTCGAATCGCCGCATTCATCACCGGGTTGATCGTGTCGTATCCTATTCCGCCATTGTTCCGCTTCGTGTTGGCACAAGGGTGGAAACTTGCGTTCAAGAAAAAAGGGAAATCAGAAGCATATCTGCGGTATGTTCCTTCCGTAAAACGTTTAAAACCTAAAGCGGTGCTCAAAGCGGCCTTTGCGTTAGCAGGATTCAACGGAAAAAAGGAACTTCCGAATATTAATGTTCCGGTGATGCTTCTGCATGGAAAATATGATCGTAATATAACGCCGGTTCAGCTTTTCGAGTATCTAAAGAAGAATATTCCCGAATATATCGCTTATGAATCCGAAACATCTGCGCATTTTCCTCCGAACGAGAATTTCGATGAAATTTATGGGTATTTGATTGATTTCTTAGAATTTTTGGAGAAAAAACGCGTATTGTAAACTATCATTGATGGATTTGGAGAAAAGGAACGCTTTTATAAAAAAATCCCTTTTTTGTAGTTGATGTCATTCACGCAATCGGTAAATCTGATTCTCATGGGCGTTCTGTTCCCTGTTGCAATTTTTTTGATGGTCGGATTTGCAATCATTAAATTCAAACATGCTTTGCAAAAAAATAAACAAAATTTCATTTTGGCCTTGTATTTCTCTTTACTCTTTCTCTCGGTAATACTAATGATCATTTACAAACTCATTTTACCCTATGTGTCAGATTTTGTGTATCTTTTTTTAGTCAGATTAACCGGCTTCGTTCTGGCCTTTGCTGCGATGTTACCTCTTTATTTTGTTCAAGGGTTATTGGTTTCTTTTCAAACATTGACAAAACAAAGAACTCAAAAAGTCTTCGGTTTCGCCGTTCTAATCAGTTTGCCAACCTTTTTTATTGGTAATACTTGGCTTGATCGACAAGCGGGTCGGCATTATATCGACATTTGGGCGGCCCTATATGTTTTTCTCTTGATTGTATTTTATTTTGCGGCGTTTCTTCGCTTGAACTTACAATTAATACAAATAATGAAGGAAAAAAACATTCGAAACCGAATTATACAATTCACAATTGGATATTTAAGTCAACTTTTGATAATGCTCTTGGTGATCATTGTAAATCTTGATTGGCTTCCGCAACAAGAAACCTTTATTGCCAATACCCTCGCAATTATAGCTTCAACGGTGTTTTTATATTTGGGGATAGGCAGAACGTTCGAAAAAAAAACCGAAATAAATCAGAACATAAAATGATCATTTTAAATCTTTTTTTTCGTCGTGTTTTTTAATTTTCTTATAAAACCAGACCGCAGAAATCGTAGCGAGAATTGATGCGACCCAATATAAGACGATAAACGAGTTTTCCAGATTATCCTTTATCACTAACGCAATGGAAGCACCAATGATGTTTCCCAAGAGCGATGCAAATAGTGCGGTTGAACCGTAAAATGATTGGCCGAGCGTTTTTTGGTCATCTCTCAATACCGAATGAATCCCAAGGGTGGTAGCAGGCCATCGCATACCGAATATAATTCCGGTGAATATTTGGAAAAAATATGCCCACCAGATATTGCCGCCCCAAAGGATCAAAAACGGACTGAAGAAAAAGCGGATAGCCGTGCCCACATAACTCAGCACGATAATGAATTCCCATCCCAATTTTTTTACCGATTTTGCGATTCGACCCATAACGGGCCATTCAACAAACGCCGCAACCGCAAAGGTCATAGCGATAGCGAAATAATCATTAGGCGCAAATAGACCATAAAAAATGCCTTGGGTTTGATACGTCATGTTAATTGAGACGGTATAGAATATCCCGGCTAATAGAAATGTTCGATATACATTATTATGGAGCAAATCTTTAATCGAACTTACAAGAACTCCATTATTTCTCGTATTCGAAACAGATTTTGATGGTTTAATTTGATTCTTCTCTTGATCCCTTTGATTGGAAATTGATTGAGTGAAATTATGATTCAATTTGTCTACTTTGTTGATTTTGAATAGATCATCCGTTTTTATTGTGAATATGCCATAAATCGTTATCAAGATGAATCCAATCCCGCCCAAGTAAAAATTTAACCCAAAATTAAAATTATTGATAAGGATTCCTCCAATAGGAGCAAAGATGGCCCACCCTATAGACCCAAATTTTCGATACTGAGAAAAAAAATTGATAGCGAACACTTTTTTATCCGTAGAATTCGATGCTTGGGATTCGGGCATGCAATAATCCGCGAATTTATAGACCAATGTCACCGCAAATGCATCACTTGAGGGCCCCGCCCTGAAAATAAAGGTAAGAAGTAATAGACTCCAAATATTCGTGACACGCATGATGAGAAAACAAGCACCCGCCGTGAAAAGATTCCCTAAAAACATAAACTGCCGGATAGTGCCATGTCTATCTACGTAATGTGACCAAGAAGATTGAAAAAGAATGGATATTATCGCATCAAACGCCCCGTTCGCAAACACCACCCAAAGAGGAAAACCAATACGAACAAGATAGAGAGGTTGAAAGATTAAAAGAAGGGAATAACACGCCCACCAAAAAAATGAATAGACTCGCAGATGCAAATATTGCCGCTTTAAATCTTTTGTAAAGTGCGGTGCACAATACTCCATAAATACAGAAATCCAATGAAACAAAAGAATCTTTTCAAATCATTTCGACATTTTAATCGCAAGATATATATGCAGAAGAATCCAAAATAATCATATGGACACTCCATTCTTCAAAGAACAATCTGAGTTCTTTGATCTTGCAATAGATATGCTTTGTATTGCCAACTTTCAAGGCCATTTTTTGCATGTGAATCAGATGTTCGAAAAAGTCTTGGGGTGGTCCAAAGCAGAGTTATTGTCCAAACCGTTCATTAAATTCGTTCACCCGGATGATGTACAAGCGACTATCGATGCAACCATAACATTATCGAAAGGCCAAAATATCTTGAATTTTTTAAATCGTTATTTATGTAAAGGTGGAGAATACAGATGGATCGAATGGAGAGCGTATTCATTTATTGAGAAAGGTTATATTTATGCGATTGCGATGGATGTTACCGATAGAGTGGATGCAGAGAAGGAATTAAAGGCACGTCAAGCCCAACTACTCGCTTTTGTTGACGAAATCCCAATTGGTGTCTATTTTTATTGGCTAAACCCAAGTGGAGAATTGATATTTGAAGGCCCAAATAAGGAAGCATTGAAATTGGTACCGCTAAATCCAGGAATCGAAATAGGGCGAACAATTGAGGCCGTTTTTCCACCTTTGGTTGATACGGATCTACCAACCATCTATAAACGAATAGCTAGGGACGGGGGGATCCATGAATTCAATCGAGTGGAATACCGTCGTGAAAATTTCTTTGGGATTTATAATGTAAAAATCTTTAGATATTCGGAGAGAAGAATCGCGGTAGTATTTTTTGATGTAACAGAAGAAGTAAAAGAAGAAGAAAACCGTCGCAAAATGGAACTGTCATTACAACACATACAGCGATTGGAAAGTATGTCGATATTGGCTGGCGGAATTGCTCATGATTTCAATAATATTTTACTTGCAGCAATTACAAATCTCGATTTACTCGTATCCGATTTGAATCTAACGCCGGAAATTGAATGTTCCTTGAATACAATTAAAGATGCGCTGATGAAAGCAAATACACTGACAAAACAAATGCTGCTGTATTCCGGACGTGGCAGCTCCATAAAATCCAAGAGAATACTCAACGAAATAATCGAAGAATTTTTACCTTTACTCAGCACGAGCTTTTCTAAAAATAAACGAATAGATGTGTATTTCGCGCCTAATTTACAACCTATTTGCGCAAATAAGGAGCAAATTCAGCAAGTGCTCTTGAATTTGGTGGTAAACGCAGCAGAATCCATCGATGAAGCCGGAAGAAAAGATGGAATCATTAAAATTAAAACCGGAAGCTATTCTTTTGATAAAGAAGAAGCGCATGTTGGAAACTTTGGTTGCCAAATTCTCTACAAGGATTACGTGTACTTGGAGGTAAGTGATAACGGCAAGGGCCTAAATAAAGAGATTAAAAATCATCTTTTTGAGCTGTTTTATAGCACAAAATTCGCGGGCCGAGGCCTCGGGTTGTCATCAGTGTACGGAATTGTGAAAGAGCATAAAGGCTTTATTGAGGTCAGCGGTGAAGAAGGCCAAGGCGCAACATTCGTGATATATTTACCCGTTATGCAAAATGAAGATGCTTGTTTATAAAAAAGTCAGAATCAAACTTCGGAGTTGTACTTTGCCCGAAAAGAGCCCAAAAGATAAAAAATCACCGCTCTTTAAGGCATAACTGATACAAATTTCATTTTAAGAGCGGCAACAATGTTGCGGATAATCGGAATTTGGATCCTTCCTCTTCTTTCACGGATTTGTAGAACTCGCATTCCATGCATTGCTTATATTTCTTTCCGAAATGGCCTTGAACTTCTCCTCCGCAAAGCGTTTCAGAAACCACCCAACATGCTCTGCCCGAGTTTTTTCCTTCATGTATCCCATTTAATCTCGCCTCGGTTGAGGCCTTACAAATTCCAAGAGTATCTACATTTTTGCCACCGGGTTCTCGACCGCATTGTTTTATTTCCCAACAATTCTTTTTCATAATTAGCAGATGAGTTCAATCATCAATATACTTATTGCTTTTGGGCTAAAACCTTTGGTTTTTTTTCTATTTTAAAAAATAAATTATTAATTTTCTTAAAGCCGATAAGTTCGTTGAGCGGAATCATGAGATAACGAATCGATTTTCCAAGAATCGATGACACCTTCCTTTTGTAGCGCTAATTTGCAGAGAATATTCATCATTTCATCGGTTTTCTCCCGATAAAATTTCTTTTTATCGACATCTTTCGGAATTGGGGGGAGATAGAAGGGTTTTCCGAATCGAATAATGATTCCGCCTTTTTTCGGCTTATATGATCCATCGGGTTCTCGGTAGGGCGGATATGCTTCAAAAGCACCGATGGTTGCAACCGGAACAATAGGACATTTTATTTTGGGATGAGAGTTCACGAAATAAAATAATCTCGTGGTACCGGTATATGCTTTCATGATTTTTCCATCATTCAGCATGCCTTCGGGAACCATACCAACGATCTTCTGATTGCAGATTACATGCGCGAGTTTTTTCATGATCTGAGTTCCCGTCCCGATTCTCGGGATCATATCCAAGGCCAATAGAAACGCGCGTTCAAACGTATCATTTTTGAAAGAGCGTTCATGAGCAACCGAAACGAATTTATGGCCCAATCTTCCGAAAATTACCGCTAAGGCGAGAAACGCATCAAGACCGCTTGAATGATTCATGATCAGAATAAATGGGCCTCTTTTTGGAACATTTTCTGCCCCGATGATTTTAAGATTGTTCCGAATTCGAAATACGATGTACATACCCGCGGATACCGACCACATGAAATAATTGAGCAATCGAAATTTTCTCAAAAGACTTAAAAATGATTTTACGAAATACAGAAGGCCCATATTAGCAAAAAATGATGAGCGAATTAAAAGCAAGCGAAATCCTTAATTTCCGCCGCCCATTGGTTATTGATTTATTTATTTTTCTTCATAAATGGGTTTTCAAAATGAACTGTTATCTTATTCTATAAATAGCGCGCATAACTTCTTCAGAAATTCCGTACAAACTTAAAAAATATATAAAATAAGTTTATAAAAAAGGAATGCATTGAAATACCATGGCGGAAAATACACAAAATTCGGAAAAAAAAGAACAAGAGTTTCACGCGGGTGTCGGATTAGCCCATCTGCTGAAGGAATACGGAGTTCGTATAATTTTCGGTATTCCGGATGGACACACGCTTCCATTTTACGATGGAATTCTGAAAACTCCCGAATTGAGACATATTTTGGTAAACGACGAACGCACGGCAATTTTTGCAGCGGATGCGTACGCAAGAGTTACGGGGACGATAGGCGTTTGTGATGCGGGTTCTGCGGGTTCAATGAACTTTCCCGTAGGCATTTCCGAAGCGAAAGGTAGCGGTACTCCCGTGTTGGTTATTGTCGGAACCGTTAAAGCAAAGGATATGCTTCGAAATATCCCGCACGATATAGATGTCGTTAATTGTTTTAAACCGATAACAAAATGGGCATCCGGGGTCTACTCAGCCCAACAATTTCCTCGAATGTTAAATTATGCTTTGCGCGTGGCGACTGAAGGAAAACCCGGTCCGGTCGCTTTGGTAATCCCGGAGGATATTCTTAATTCCGTTGATTTTGAGAAAAGCGATTTTGAAATCAGTCTTCTCGGAGCTTGCTCCATCCGCGGCTGCAAGAGCGCACCTTCTGAATCGGAAATTCTGGGGGCCGTGGATTTGATTAAAAAATCAAAATGTCCAGTTATTTTTTCCGGGGGTGAAGCCGTCGATGCGCATGCAGAATTTGAGATCCAAGCGTTAGCAGAAAAATTGCAAGCACCCATTTTTTCCACGATCACGGGGAAGGGTATTGAAATCGAAAACGACCAAAACATGTATTTTGGCACCATCGGATTATTTGGAGAGAAGCCAAATCATTCTTTTCTGAGAAAAAATGCGGACTTGGTCATTATAATCGGCAATCGGCTCACCGAAGATGATACCGCGAACTTTAAATATCCACCTTCGAGAATCAATACCATCCACATCGACTTGGAACCCGCCGAAATCGGACTCAATTTCAAATCATGGGGCGTTGTGGGCGATCCGAAAGCTGCGGTTGCAATGATTCTCGAGGAACTCAAAGAGTATTCACTCTCCGAAGCAGAATTGAAAGAGCGAAAAGAGAATTTGCAAAAGCTCAAAGAAGCCCGAATCAAAAATCGGGAAAAGGACAAAGCGGATTGGATAAATTCAGAACCGATAAAACCGCAAAGAGTCTTATATGCACTCTCGCAAATCATGAAGACCGAAGATTTTCTATGCACGGATGCATCTTCAAGTTCAAGATGGATTGGCGCCTATTTCCCGCTTAAAGCCTTGGGTCGAAAAATTATCACTCCAAGGGGCGTTGGGCCAACGGGATTCGGAATCGGCGCGGTATTAGGAACAGGAATTGCCGTTGAAGAACTCTTCTCTTCACTTGAAAAAACGAAGAGGCCACATGTCGTACTTTTTACCGGAGATGGCGGGTTAATGAATGCAGGTTTATCCGATTTGGAGACCATCGTTAATCTCGGCATCGATTGCCTTATTGTCATTATCAACAATCGAAGTTTAGGCTACGTAAAATTTGGACAAGCTGCATTATTTAAGAAGCGATACTTTCAAACAGATCGTGTGGCAACTCCGTTTGTAAAGATTTCCGAGTCGTTTGGAGCGATAGGTGTGCAGATCTCAAAATTATCGGAATTGGATACTACACTGAAGCAATTATATGAAAAACCCGGGTTGAAAATTGCGGATATCCTTGTGGATCCATCCGAATTGCTCCCGCCGAATTCATATTAAATTTTTAACGTAATTTTTCTTTTCTTTTTTATCTTTCACGATTCTTTTCGATTCCAAAGAGATGGCTGACTTTTTGAAACATATTCATTTTTTCATCATGAAAACTTGCAGCAGCAAGCAATTTCAAACAAAAAGCTTTATATTTTTGATTACGCAAATGAAATTATTATGAAATTTCTCAATTTCTCTCTTATCCTGATGGATGGTTCTAACAAACGAATTACCACTGAATACAAAGCCGAAGACACAGAAATTTTTAAGCAGATTCTTGAAAAGATATTTCAAAAGTATAATCTGGCTCTGAAGTTCGACCACCTTATTATAAAGGACGTAGAGTCGATGAATATCGACCCAGCTTTCTGGGATCAAAAAGTAATCGAAATCACCCAACTTTACGGTATTTTGTTCGTAATCGAGATCTATCCGAGCGCCGTGAAGCAATTATCTGAAGAAGAAGAAAAAGATGAAGAAATGAAAGCGGACGCCGAGCAAAAAGAAGAGGGTTTTCGAGCAGATAGCAGTAAAGAACAAGCGCCACAAGCGGAAATAGCCATACCAAATCGAAACTCACAATCCTTCCAGAACGGAGGATCTCTTCGAAGAGGATCGCCACCGGTATCTTTATCTGGACCTCCCGCACTGCCCGCACCACCAGCACCGCCCGGCGGGCCAGCACTGCCCGCACCGCCAGCACCAGCATATCCTTCTATAACATCATCTCTTCCCGGCGACCAAGCACCAGCTTCTCTATCTGCACCTCCAACATCTCAATCAAGTGCACCTCCAAATTCTATCTCTTCGCCGAGCGCCCCAAAGAAGAGAATGAGCGAATCTCAAACAACCAAAAAATCGTTGGATGCAGAAGAGAAAAGTTCAAGAGAACGTTCTAAAAATGACTTGAGCGATAGTATATATAATCGCAGACAGACAGGGCCTCAAGAATATGACAAAAATCTTGCCGTGGAGTACTACGATCGGATGAATCCGGAACAAAATTATATTTTAAAACTTAATATTTCGGATTTAAAACTCACGGATGTAGATACGAGGGAAAATCTGTTGACCGGTGAACGCATCACCCAAAAGAAAGATAAACTCAAAATCATTTTGGAGGATCCTAATGTTCTTGTTCGTCCATTGTTTCCCGGTTGCTTGGTAACGCCAACAGAACAATGGACCAATTTTGATGTTGTAGAGGATGAACTCATATTCCATATCACCCCCCTTGTCAAAGCGGAAATAAATGGTACTATCGATTTTATTAGTAAAAATAAAATAGTCTACCGAATGCCTTTGCCGGCAAAGGTCGATGATCCGCGATATGCGAAAACGGTAGTTGCATATGGTACGGGAATTTCGCTTCTACCAAAGATTTTACCTTGGTTTGGGTTCGATGTAGGCGAATCACTGGAACTTGCAGATATTATGCCTTTTCTCGGAGGCTTAATGGGGTCAATGGCGGTCAACAATTTCATTGCAATTCTCGGAATTATTTTATTTCTAATAGCGGGCATCGTAGTTTTCATAAAAAAACAAGCGAAATTTACCAAAAAACAATTTAGCTTGACCGATATAGCCAATTATCAAAAAATTACAAACCGCGAGAAACAATTGTAAACATTGAAAAAAAGTTTCCATGGATGGGATTATCCATGGACTATACAGAGCATGGATATTCTGCGAGAATGCCTATATACCGTGGTTTTTTTAAATCGTTTTTTCAATATGTTTAAACCAAACAACCAAACAATATTTTCAATCCTTCACCTGTTATAACCAAAATATTTTTTTTCTCAATAATCCTTTCATCGTTATGACATACTATAGGGCAGCGCCGCGAATAAATTTTTTTTGCGGCTCATGCGGTCTTCCTTCGGTTGCAAGCAGCGGGGTTGTACAATGTTTAAAATGTTCAATCCCTCTATGTAATAGCTGTAATCGAGGATACCTCTGTCCCAATCATTTTGATGAATTAAAACCCGAAAACAAGCAAAGAATATTAGAAATCAATAAAGAGTTGCAAAGAATGAAAGGATTTGGCATTTTTATCTTGTTTTTTCTCCCGATTTTCTTCATTCCGGTTGTGATTGTTCCTCTTGCATTGAGTTCCAGCTTTAATGTAGTATTTATTCCGCTAATTGTGATCGGGATGACATTTTTCCCCATTATCTTGTTAATCATCACAATATTTAGCCGAAAGAAAAAATCGGACGATTTAGTATTAGAAATTCGTAAAATCGTATCGATCGATTTGGACTCTCAAGTACCTTACAATCAATCGGGCGCTTCCAACGGATTCGGTGGAGTTCCATTGAATTCTTTTGGAAAAACACCATTTAATGTACCCGCACCCGCATCCGCACCCGCACCCGTACCCACCTACACACCCGCACCCGCCTACACACCCGCACCCGCCTACACACCCGCTAATTTTGCTGAAAACTATGGAAAAGCAAATCAAAAATTGGTGTGCAGCGATTGCGGCTTTGAAAATCCTCCCGGAAACCGATTCTGCGGAAATTGCGGTAAAAAAATACAATAAACGTTGCTAAGCCGCGTTATATCTTTTTTCATAAATTTTCGCAATTATAAATTTTTTTAAAAATGAGGCCCAGATATTTTTTTGGATTAATAAATAGACCGAGGTATCGTTACTAAAATGATAATTCATGAATATCATATAAAGCATCAATTTAGATGATTCTTTAGACCTACGCCATTGTAGAATCTTGGAAAAAAAGAGGTTAAAAAAAACGCAGTTCCTCGCGCTACGGTTATGGCTGAATTGAATTTGTAATTGATAGAATGCTTATCGGCGTACTATACACCACTTGATCGTTGACTTTCAATTCAAATTGGTACCATAGCGAAATCATTTGATACACACCCGGGTCCTTTCGTAATTTCACATAGAAAATTCTTCCTTCTCCAGCATTTAGGCCATTTGCGCCGGTCCAATTTGCTACGGTGTAATTATAGCCGGTAAAGCCTGCACCCCATGTAAAGGTAGAGTTGGGTGCACTGGCACCGAATACGGTAATATTGGCCCCATCATCAGCAAAGATCTTCATGTGAACGGTTACGTTCCATTGCGGATGCGAATCGTTTAAATTTAAATTCTCGACTAAGACTTTGAAATTTGCGTAGCTGGTGTTAGTATGAACATAAGATTTATCAGCATCGATAGTTAAAGTGATATTCTCACCCTTATCAACAACATCTTCGATTCCGAGATTTTTATACGCTTCGAACACATTCTGTCCAAATCCAACTTCTTTGGTATACGCATTTACAAGACCAGCATAAACCAATGTCTCGATTCTGTCTGAGGTCGTATATATTGGGATGAAATAATAAAGCGAATCGCCCAACGGATAAAGAAGTTTATTTCCAAACCGTTTATTCTGAATGACATCCAAGACCGTTTTTTGGACATTGTTCAATTGATTCTGGGCTGTTGTTGGCCCAATGAGAGAATCCCTTCTTTCTTCTTTGTAAAAGATGCATTTTCCGAAATGGTCTCCATGTCGAACGACATACATCCCTGCAAGGACAGAGGCTTCAGTTCCGATTCTTTTTACCAAATCAACACCAACAAATTCAATTCCTTGACCCAAATCCATTTCAACGTAATAGAGATCGCTTCCGGAGGGTCGTTCAAAGAAATCTTGTTGGGCGTACCATGTAGAAGAATCCCGAACGTGATATTTGTATTGATATTCCAATTGCGTTTCAATTAAATCTTCCGGATAGCGTATTTGTCCTTTTAACCAATCTGGTAAAGAGGTGATCCACGGATATACACTGAAGTAATGTTTCCATGCAAAATATGTTGGGTCCGAATTACTTCTAACAAGAGCAGGATTCTGATAGAATGATAAATCACCGGATTTTACATCTATCAAGCATACCCCAAGAAATCTGAGAATTGGCGACCGTGAAAATAACCCAAGAGTTATTGATGTATAGAGAGACAACCCATAGTACATCTTGCCCGCATTATAATCAAAGATCAGATAGGGATCAGAATCAATCTTGATTCCGGGTAGCAATATCGATTCAACCCTTGTTATAATATTTCGGTTGATTAAGAACGATTTATTTTGTCCATTAAACGCTTCACTTATCAATCCCATTTCCCAGGTCATCCAAAACGCTTGCATTCCCGTTAAATTTCCGTCTGGCTGTCCGTCGAAGCGATATTTATAATGTTCTGTGTTATTGCCCCATTCTGTGTAGAGTAAAACATCAACATCATAAGCGTCGGTGGTGAGATAAGTGATCTGGTCTTCGGACGTTGCGGCGGTAATGAGGTCTTGGTGTTCTCCAAAGAAAATCGGATAATCAGCGTTCACACCGAACACAGTCGGGTATTGATCAGCGGGGAGCAGTTGCCCGGTGGTTGTATCCAAAGCGAAAAAGCCTTCCACGTGATCAAATATTTCGGTGTGTTTTCTTGTCGGATCAGAGCCGAGATGCGCTACATCGATACTTTTAGGTGCCACCCAATATTCTCCTTTGGTCATTGGTCTATTCACATATATAATATCAGAATCGGCCAATGTCTCGAAGGGTAAAATGGTTCTCTCTTTCATTGTGCGAAATGCAATATTTTTATCAAATTGCCGAACCGTGTTAAGAAGTTCTATATCGCTTGAAATCCCACCTTCAATAAATTGGTGAAGGTCTTTAGTCTCAAACATATCCAAGCCGGCGGCTGTGCTTGTCCATGCGACTTCTCTTCGAAGCCCGATATCCCAGATATATCGTTCCCAACTCGGCTTATCGGTTTGAACATAAATAGATTGAGGAATAACGGTGATAGAAGGGACAAACACGACAAAAATCAATATGGAGGCAGCGATTCCTACGGTTTTTTTGTGCTTTTCTTGGAAAAAGAAGATATTGCGTTTTCCGTGATTTTTTCCGTAGTAATATAACCCAATGCCCAACACCCCGAAACCGATGAAACCGATCAGATAGCCCAATGACTGAATAACGAAGATTCCATTGATCTGTTCATAAGGCAGGTTCTCTATACCGATCCCGAAAAATACAGCGATGATCAGAAACACATTTGACGCGATAAGGAAATCGTTTCGTGCCAAATAGGAGTACTGAATGATATTGATAATAAAGCGCAAAATCACTAAGAAGAAGAGATATCCGATGATAGGATCGATGATATTCGTGTACATGAACATCATTTCCATTGTAATCGCATCCAAATCCGAATAAATGTAAAATGGAACGAACACGGCATTTATATCGAATTTTAGGACACCATTTTGTAGATAATACATGGCTAAACTGAAATTTGCAAATGCATCCAATGATTGGCCGATAAAGTAGAACAAGAGAAATCCGAAAGGTATAATCACTTTTATGGCCTTAAAATTTGATGGTTTGCCCCATCCGAAACGGGTACCTACAAGTTGAATAATGGTTTTTTCCGGCGGGATGCAGAAGATAATAACGCCGAGGATTGCACCAATTAGCCCGGTCCAATTTAAAATAAAATTGGTGGACCAATAACCAAGAGTTTTGATTTGCCAATAATCAATGCCACCCGCTTTATTAAAATACAATTGTTGGTTCAAGCTCACTTTTGCAAGAAATAAAGGCAAACTGTAAATTAAACCGATAGCAATCGAAATTGCGATAATGATGCTGACAAAGAGCATTGCTTTTTTCTTTCCAGCGGAAGGCGGAGGTCGATATTGGAACCTTCTGGGCCTTGGGATCTCATCATCTCTGCTGGGAATGGTATTATTCGAGACCTCTGGCTCATCATCGCGAGATTGTACCTCATCGTCGAGATTCAACGCCTCACAATCCGGGCAACCAACAACAAATCGGTAATGTCTCGCACAGTGCTTTTTTCTTTGACTCATGTAAACACCTAATTTAAATAAATCACGCTTCACTTATATAGATGCAAATTTATGAACAAAATTTAATTATGCGCAACATTTTTTTGGTTCAAAATGACTAGTTTAATCATATGTTCAAGAAAAGTAAAGTTCGAAAGGATTTCGAGGATGCGTTTAGGGCAAACGATGAGGCGACCATGCAGAAGTTATTAGCCGAAAACAAGTGGCTTTTAGATGAGTGGAATCAAAAGCTGAATAACTCGCACAATGAACAATCTCTTATTTTGGCGGCCTTGGGTGTGATGGAGGATGAGTTTGCGAACCCTGTCCCCGTTGATGAAATTGCATTTTGTTTGAGATATGATTTCAAAATAAAGAAGGAGCCGGATGAGATTAATCAGTATCTGAATGATGCGGAGGCCTTGGGCTATTGTAAAAAGGTGAAAAATGCGTGGTCTTTGACACCAGAGGGTGCGCAGATCTGTGATAATTATCTCAATTCACATTATACAAGCTCGTAATGCGGAGTTTTGGTCATCATTTCAGAACGAATTACGAAGTTCGTGAAATCCGAATTTGCTTCCGGAGAATATCTATATTTTTTTTATCGAATTTTATATGTCGGCTTTATGGATGAGGAATTGAAGGTCGTTTGGTGAAAAGATAGAAATATGCAAGCGGCTTATTGAATAATGTGGAAAAAAATTAGGTGAGAAGATGAGTTTTCAAGAAGAAATCATGAATTTAATGGAAAAAGCGGATGCCCTTATTTTGCAAGGGAAAATCGCAGAGGGAATAACCGAATATCAGAATGCTCTTGTGATTGCAAAACAAAACAATTGGGAGCAAAAAAAGTTGGATATTGAAAATATTATTGAAGAAGTTTATAGAAAGGAGCAGGAGCGGTTAGAGAAGGCGCAAGAGACCGAGAAATTAGTCCAATTGAAGAGAATGAAGGAAGAAAAAGAAAAGACATTAGAAATTGCGGCAAATCGATATAAATCCAAAATGGAAGAGGAAAGGCGAAAAAAATTGCAAGAGTTGTCCCAGAAAAAGAAGAGGGATGAAGAGTTATTTTACCGCGGCGTTGAGATTTTAGAGGAAGGGAATAATTTAATATCGGAGAAAAAATTTGAATTAGGGTTGCAAAAACTTGAGGAGGCATTTAAGGTATTTCAAAGCATAAATAGTGAAGCCGAGATTATCCGGGTAAAGGAATTTATCGAAGATGCGAAATTAAAGAAATCGGAATACGAAAATCAAATGGCAAAAAAGAGAGAAGAAGAGCAAAAGTTAAAACAAAGTTTAAAAGAGGAAGAGTCTTCGAAATTGATGAAACAGAGAATTGAAGAACAGAAAGCAATGGAGACAATAAAAAAGGAAGAATTTAAGAAAGAAAAAGAAGGAACCCGAGAAGCGCTCACACAACAAGCATTTTCATTCATGGATCAAGGAATGATTCAAGCGAATGGGAAAAAATTCGATGAAGCGATAGAATTATATCGAAAAGCCTTGGAAATATTCAAAAATATGGGAAACGATAATGAAGCGCAAAAGGTGTTAGCCCAGATCGCAATATTCAAAGAGGAAAAGAAAGATTACGAAGCGAAACAACAAAAAGAAAGAGATACCAGCCAAAAGAGACTCATACAAAAAGCATTTGAATTGATGGATGAAGGGTTGGTAAGATCCCAAGAGAAGAATTATGAAGCGGCGATAGAGTTTTATAAGCAAGCCTTGGAAATATTCAAATCTTTGGGAGAAGAAAATGAAGTACAAAAAGTGTTAACACAGATTAGCGTGTTCCGGGATTTGATCAAAGAGAATGAAATAAAATTGCAAAAAGAGAAAGAGCTTAGAGAAAAGCGAAAGAAAGAGGAAGAAGAGTTGCAAAAGGAATTGGAGACTCAAAATAGAGCGTTGGAACGAAAGAAAAGCGAAGAGCAATTGAAGAAAAAAGAGGAAGTAGATTTAAAGAAAAAACAAGATGATACATATAGAACCGCATTGAAAATTATTGAAGGAGCAGAAAATCGTGGCAAAGAATATGAGGACAAGGTTAGGCAAGGTAAAATCTTGGAATTGGAGTGTCCCTATGAAAGTATATTAGCAGAATATCGCACTGCGCGTAATATGCTTCTGGATGTTGGATTGCAATTTGAAGCGAACTCAATCAGTGAAGGAATTGCTTTGTATTCTGATAAGATCAAAAAAGATAGTGAATTGAGAAACCTGGAGCAAGAAAAGATCAAGAAAAAACAAGAAGAGAAGGCAGATTACGAGAACTTGATTAAATTATCCAAAAAGAAAGAAGCAATTGAAGAACTTGAAAAATCGGAAGCCGAAAGAGAAGAATTCGAAAAAAAGCGTCAAAAAGACAAACGACTGCAAGATGCCCTATCGATTCTCGAGAAAGCGGACGCACTTACCAAAGAAAAAAAATACGACGAAGCATTGAAAATATTCCAAAGTTCGCTATCCGTATTTGAGGAGCTAGAATGGGAACAAGGGAAAAATCTGGTAAAAGACTCCATAGAAAATACACTTCGATTAAAAGAACAGGATTTAGCTATAAAGAAGAAACAGCAAGAAAAGAAAGAAGAAGAGGAGGCGTTTTATAAATCCATCGAAGAAAAGAAAAAAGAAATGATTAAACTCAAAGAAGAGGAATTAACGCTTAAACAATCCGCTGAATTAAAGCGAAAAAAGACTCAAGAATACGAGAATAAGGTCTTGGAGTTGATCATTACCGCCTCTGAACAGTCCGATAAAAAAGAATATGACCAAGCACTCAAAAGCCTTAACGAAGCACTATCTTATTGTGATCTTATTGAATGGCAACTTAAAAAAGAGCAAATTAAAGAATTGATCTCTGGAGTTGAATTCCAACAACAAGAGGACAAGAGACGGCTGCAAATAGAAAGCGAAGAATTACAAAAAACC
The DNA here is from genome assembly GCA_964623665.1 of uncultured archaeon. Lineage (GTDB taxonomy): Archaea > Asgardarchaeota > Lokiarchaeia > Sigyniarchaeales > Promethearchaeaceae > CAZUTM01. The sequence continues at coordinate 23,400 of CAZUTM010000006.1, read as the reverse complement.
AGAGAGCAACAAACCCTCTTTGAACAACAGATAGAAAAGATGAGACAAGAACGATTGCAAAAAGAAAAAGAAGAGCGCGAACTGAAAAAGAAACAGATGTCGAAAAAAGAATTGGAAACTATGCTTAGCAATCAAGCATACGAATTTATTGCCCATGGAGAAAAGAAAGTGAATTCTAAAGAACATTATGCTGCCTTACTGAATTTCAAAAAAGCATCATTGAATTTTAATGAAATTGGATGGACTTATGAAAGTAGCGTGGCGATAAATAGAGCAAAACAAATAACTTCGGGAATTTCAAACTGTCTACTTCAAATCGATGAATTTTTCGGGTTAAATGACCTTGGACTGCTTACAGAATTAACCAATTATTTAGATGTTTCACAAAAAAATACGATTCAAAAAGAATATGATTTGGCAATTATGGATCTTGAAAAATCTGCTAAAATTTGTCAACAAACCAAAATGAAAGAATCATTCAACACAATTCAAAAAATGATTGAAACTCTTAAAATTGAAAAGCAGAAATATGAGGAACAACTCAACAAACCAAAAGAAGGTTCGGAGGAAGAGATCGCATTCGGATTGTTAGAAAAATCTTCGGTCTTTGAAAAAGGTGGCAGGCTCAGTGAAGCGATCCGGTTCGCTCAAGAAGCGCTTGCGATTTTCAAGCGTTTAAAATTTGCAAGAGAGATTGAAAACACGGAGATCAAAATTCGAGCTCTTGAGCGCGAAAAGATTCGAAAAGAACAAACAATTTCAATGCTTCAAGAGTCGCTTAAGGCAAAAGAAGAGGCCGAGATGAGTGAGGAAGAAAGATTACAAAAACTCCTTGAACAAAGAAGAGAAGAGCGGTTAAAGAAACGAAGCGCAAATTAAAATTCATATCCTTTTTTTCGTTACACATTATACATAAGTATATATAATATAGTATATTGTATTAGTTGATTATTATGGAAGATTCACTAAAGAAATTCTTGGAAGAAGGGGCGGATTGGGGAAAATTAAAAACAAATGTACCCTCGGTGTTTATCGTGCGTTCCCCCCCTACCAAGACGAAAGGAGCAAGATTGTTTGTCGAAGTCAATCCTGTAGATGAAAAGGGAAATCCCAGAAAAAAGAAGGGTCTTTTTGTCACCGACATGAACATGTTAAATCAGTTCGCTGAAGCCCTTTTGGATGAAAAAGTTCAAAATTTGGTCAAGATGATAGAAAAAATCAATCCAAAAGAAAGCGGGAAAGATGAAGACGTAATCAATCTATAAAAAAATCAAAATTATAATATTTTTTTCAATTCTTTTTCGATGAATTCGATGGTATCATAATCTTGGAGATTTCTCATCTGTATTTCTTTTATGACCTCTATATTATCGAAGGTTACCCGTTTTACATCCAAGAGCATGTCGGGTTCTTTATTCTTGATGGACTTTAACAAAGGCACAAATTTATTGACATAGTTGATAAAAGTCAAGCGTTTTTCCTTTGGATCCGGGAAAGAAATGATGATATCTCCATCTTTATAGACAATTGTACAAACAAGAACATTTTTTGAATCAAAGATCTTTCTGGAATAATTGGCTTCTTTCGGAAGCTTTGAGGATTGAGACTCGATGTTTAGCTCGCTATCATAAATTTGATCAGCGGTAACGTAACTTTGTTCCGAAATGAGCCCGGTGATTTTAACGAGGGTATTTTTAATTTGAGTAATTTCATTTGTTAATGACTCAATGACTTTCTGTTTTTCATCAATGGTTTTTTCAAGATAATCCTTAATCTCAAGTAATTCTTTGATCGTCCGCTCATGATTTGAAAACATATCCAAAACTATTAAGAAGATCTTTGTTTATAAATTTTAATGCAAGAAAGGCAAAATATTCGAACATATAAAAAAAAGGAAAGAAAATACCGATTGAAAAATTGATTGCGCTCATTAATTTTTGCGATTTATTTTTTCTTTTGGTACCGGCCCAAGCAAATATCTAAAATTAATTTTGCTGCATTATCATTATATTGTTCCCAACCACCAATTGGATCTGCTACCGTTATGATATAATCTAAGATTTTTTTCTTTCTTCCCGCAAAGAATGCTTCGATTTTTCGTTTCATCTCATCGATATATGCTTCCTTGTCTTCAGCTTGAATCATATCATATTTATTCAATGCCACGAAGATTTCTGTTGGGAAGAAATTGACATCGCTGAAAAATTTCAATTGTTTATCGATATCTTCGATGCATGAAAAGAGTGCTATTATTTCTTTGGAGATCTTGCTGATCGTAATGACACCCATTTTCACAACGGCCCGACCTTGGTCTCCGCCGGGTGCAAAAAGCGTATGATTTGTGTTGGTATCATCTTCTTTGAAAACCAATCGATTCGGATGAATCGTCTTTGTTTCTTTAACACCCGATAATGGATCTAAGATGGATTCTCCGGAAAAATCGGTACTGACCAAAGAGCATTTTACTCCGCCCTTCACCGATGCGGTTTTTCCATCCCGGATGTAATTCATGAATAATCGAACAAAGGATGTTTTTCCGACTGACACCGAGCCAATAATTCCGATATACGTCATTTTTAACCTTCACCTTCGTCAACTGCTTGGATTTCCAATAATTGGTTCAATAACGACTCATAATCTGAGATTTCATATTGTGTTAATTTTGATTCGTTGTGGGCATGTATCAATGAAATGAATAACTCTTTCAGTGTATTCGCTTTGCTAATATAATCGATCAGGTTCGCCGTTGTAGGTTCTGCTTCAAAATCTGGAACTTGTTGATCAAATCCGAAATTCGCAGATTTTGGAAGCACGTTGAAATACCCAAAGGCGGTATTCCCTTTGTACGTAAAGAACGTAAAGAATCTCGATTTGAGAGATTTTTCAAAGTTCGATAAATGAACCGATGGATATAATTCACCCAAAGTCAGTTCATGGTCTGCTTGAATCGTGTAATATGGAGATATAGGCGATTTCATCCCTTCCGGGAACATCTCATTAGGAGGCAGAGACACAAATGGTAATTTCTCTTCTATGATGGTCCAAAGATCCGGTCTTTCGTTATCTAACAAAATTTTCTTGATTTCATCGTATGCAAATTGAAAGTCACATTGAAAACTTACCAAACTTGAGAGATAAACGGATAGGCAGGCAAAAGCGCTATCGAGAATTGGTCTTCGACCCAATTTCTTTGCATCTTCCGGCTTAATCACACCTTTCCAATCTCGAATCGCCGAATATGTGTATCCCTTTGCGGTATGAAAATTTCCCGAAATCAACATAAATGAGATACCCTCATCGTTCATGAAGCTTTTCCCGATTAATTCTCGCGTTTTATCGCGCAATGCATTTTCGAGCTGTTCGTCATTGTTTTTCGAGTAAATCTCGGGTATTTTCAGCCATTCTTCTTCATCCGATTGTTTCTTCTTAGCCATGTTTTTCACTTGATTTCTTTCTCTTAAATATATAAGGAACAAATTCGCTTTTATTCTTAACTAATCGAATATAAAAAATCTCCGCCAACGAGTCATTTCGAGATAAACTCGAAAATCTCTTTAAAATTTTCAACATGAGTGCCACGCCAATACACTTTAGCACAATCGCCGTTCTTGCATTGCCAAAATTCATTTTGTTGCGAAAAAGTAAATGGCGGAACGAGCTCTTTCAAGCAATTCTTTTCTTTTATATATGCCAAATCGAACCCACAAACCGGGCAAAATGAATGGTTTAAATCAAAATCATAATTTAAATCGAAAAATCGCTTTAATATCATGAGGTTTTCCTTAAAATCGCGCAGATCCAAATAAAAAGAATGGGGTATCGCCTCGCATAACGTTATATTTGAAGAGAGAAGGATCAACGAATTATTTTGGGTATAATCGAAAATATACCACGCAATTTCCCGATTATCTTTGAATTCTTGTCGATCTTTGAGGAGGACTGCCATATCTTCCGAAAAATAGCCGAGAATGCGTAACCATTTAAGCAATTTACCGTGCATCTCATCGACGAGGAACCCCTTGAAATTTTTATTTAAAAATAAAATTGTTTTATCCTCTACCATACACATTCCTCGAAGACACAAAGGATTATATGAAAAAATGGAACATCGACAATGATTTGGTTGATATATTTTACGATATAATCAACATAGTCGAACTCGAACGAACGACGATTATCCGCATGATTCTCCTTTTTGTTTGACTTCCATCAACTTTGCTTTCAATTCCTCTTTCTTAATCGCATCTGTCGTTGATTTATATGCTTTCATGAAGTAATTAAAGGCATCCATGTATAACTTTTTGGCTTTATCCTTTTCTCTATCTTTCAAATGAGTCTCTGCAAGCCGTAAAGAATACTCTCCGCGGTCAATGAAGAATTTATTCGCTTGTTCACCAGCATCAGCTTTACTCATGAAGAAGAATACGAGAAATTGCTATAAAAGGATTGTGTTAGGAGCATTTTTGTATTAAATGCACAGTATTTTTGTCGGTAAGAGAGATGCATGAATTATTTGAGAGATAGAACGACAAAACCGAAAAAATGTATTGCTAGCCGCTAAAGCAAAAATTGTATCATTACAAGTGCTGCCATGGCTTCAACCACCGGAACCGCACGCGGAACGATGCACGGATCATGTCTTCCAACGACTGTGAGGATATCATTTTGCATCGTTTTCAAATTCACAGTTTTTTGCGGTTTTCCGATGGAGGCCGTGGGTTTAATGACTACATTAAACACAATGGGCATTCCCGTAGCCAAACCTCCGGTTATTCCGCCGTTGTTATTAGTTTCGGTGATAATTTTTCCATCAACAATTCTATAGGAATCATTATGTTGGGAGCCGTACATCATTGCGGATTTGAAACCCGCGCCGAATTCGATTCCTTTTATTGCGGGGATTGAAAACATGCCCGCAGCCAAATCGGATTCAATGGAATGAAACATCGGAGAACCTGTTCCAACCGGAACATTCTCAATAACGCAACAGATGATTCCGCCAACAGAATCGCTTTGGGCTTTCGCTGATTCTATCTCTTTCACCATTTTTTCGTTAAATTCTGATTTGACCGTGCGAGTTATGTTCTTTTCTGCTGATGCAAGTATGGTATCTGCAGAATATGACTCGGTGTCCATTATTGAACCGATTTGTTTTGTATAAGCGGCAATTTTAATTCCTTTTTCGGCCAAGAGTAGTTTGGCAAGAGCACCCGCCATCACGAAACATGCGGTCAATCTTCCGGAAAATCGACCGGATCCTCTAAGATCCACCGCAGAGCTATATTTCATCAAGGCTGCATAATCCATGTGTCCCGGTCGAGGGAGTTCTTTGAATTGTTCATATTTGGATGAATCATGATCCCCATTTTTTATAATCATCAGAATGGGCGCGCCCGTGCTTATCAAATCTTTTTTATTGTTGCGTTCATTCGAGCGTTCTACGAATCCGGATTTGATTTCCACCAAATCTTCTTCGGTTCTTTGGGTGGTAATTTTTGATTGCCCGGGTTTTCTTCGATTCAATTCACTTTGAATATATTCAACATCAATTGTTTTTCCGGCTGGGTAGCCATCCACGACCACACCGATCAGTTCTCCATGAGATTCGCCCACGACCGTGATTACGAATTTAGAGCCAAAGCTATTTGCCGCCATGCTTTTCAAATAGCATGCATTTTATTAAATATTTATGGATAACGATACTTTCGAGGTGCCTTTCGTTAAAGAATGGCATGGCGCACAGATCGTAGCAAGTCCTTCAAAGTCTTACTCACATCGCGTGTTCATTATTTCAATGCTAGCAGAAGGAAAAACCATCGCCCATAATATTTTAGATCAAGGGGATGTGTTTCAAACAATCAAATTTTGCCGCTTGATGGGCGCAGCGGTAAATAAAATCGATGCAAGGACAAAAACTTATGAAATAATCGGCCCAAAATTGCTCCATCCGCCGAACGAACCGATTGATTGCTCGAACTCGGGTACATCCATACGGATCATCGCCGCTTTGAGCGCATTATTTGATGCGCCTATCTCGATCTATGGCGAATTCTTTAGAAGAGGCAGACCCATGGATCCTCTTCTCGATGCGCTTCAACAAATCGGGATTAAACATGAAAAATTTGAGTTTGGAGATTCTCCTTGCATCAAAATCATTCCCGGTCCAATTACATTGCAAACGATCAAAATTCCCGGAAATATCAGTTCTCAATTTATCACGGGATTATTAATTATGGCACCATTGCTGCAACCACAAGGTAATATACGAGAATTAACGATTGAAATCACCACCGAATTGAAGAGCGCTTCGTATTTAGATATAACACTTGAAGTAATGAAGCAATTCAAAGTAACCGCAATGAAATTAGAGGATCCAAAAACGCATTTGGTATCTTTCAAGGTCCCTTTGGGGCAAAGATATGTTGCGAATGAGTTCAGCGTTCCTGGAGATTTTTCCAGTGCCGCATTTCCGATTGCATTTGCAGCGTTAAAAGCCAATTTCTGCCCGATGAATGGGGTCAATCAACCGGTGATCATTAAAAATTTGGACATCAATAATCCACAACCCGACAAAGCGATTATTTCACTGCTTCAGCAGATGGGGGCCAGAATAAAAATTGAGCCCAACGAAATTCTCATCTACCCCAATGCAAAATTACACGGAATCACCATTGATCAATCCCAAACACCGGATCTGTTCCCCATCCTGGCGACCGTATCGATCTTCTGTGAAGGAACCACGAGGGTTATTCACGCGGAACATGTTCGAATAAAAGAGACCGACAGAATAAAAGTGATGGTACGAGAACTCACCAGAATGGGCGCAAAGATAAAAGAGAACCCGGATGGGATCGAAGTAATCGGTCCCCAAACAATAAAAGGAATTAAGGTCAACCACGACGAGGACCACCGAATTGCAATGTCCTTGATAGTGGCTTCGGCATTTGCATATCAAGGATCAGATAAATCCACGATTTCACATCCCGCGGTGGTCGCCGATTCGTATCCAGATTTTATCTCGGATTTTCTAAGTATCCTATAAAATACGTTTCCGAATGTCCAGAATTGGATGCCAACACGACCCGAATCGGCAGAATTAGCAAGTTATTTACTCAAAAGCATCTGAATGTGATAGATCAAATCCATAATTTTTTCAAACATCGCAAATTCTTTTGTGCGAATTGAAGTCAGTATTTCTTCTCTAGTATTGATGATTTTATTCCATTCCTCAGATTTCTCCTTTTTATTTTCAATCAAAAACCAAAAACGAAACAAAGAAACAGACTTAATCCACAATAAAGAATAGAGATAATAGTTTAAATTGATTTGAGTCAATATTTCTTTGACATGAAAATTCGCCTTCAAATTTTTGATGATATCATCTGCATCAATCAAGGAATAATGCATCTCCGGGATGATTATATTGAAATTCATTAAATACGCTTTAAAATTCAAAATGGTCGATTCAAATTCATCATAAGGATTTAGTTCTCGCCGTTCTTCAACAGAAAAGAGAGGAAAATAGAATAAATCTTTATTACTTAAATAATCATAGATATAGAGGTCATTATTATCCGTAGTAAAAGATAGAAAAACAGAAATAGCAGTGCCGCTTAACTTTGTAATAATTCCCGGCACTTGTATCGAATGAATCACCTGTTTTGACTGATCTTTACATACTTTCAATTGGGTAGAAGTAGCAATAAATAAAACGGATTGCCCTTGATCCCAATAGATGATCTCATTTTCATGCTCGGAAGCATAAGAATAGAGAGTTTGTTTATTGTTCTTATGCCAAACGATAAAATTCCCATGAATATCTTGAGACTTTATAAGAAAATCATCATGCCATTCCAAATATTTAATGGGATTTTGATGGTTTTGATATTCAGTGATTAAATGATGGTCTGATGTAAAGATCTTGATAACCCCGGTTCGCAAACCCAATGCATAATTCTTGAAATCCCGAGAAACACTCACCACCGAGAGATCCGGATTTTCAAAAAGTAATTTTTCAGAAAATTCATTTATATTATATTGAATTAATTGTCCCTTTGTAGTGATATACAACAAAGAGGTATCCTCGGTTGCACTCCAAGCAATACTATTTACCGGATTCATGCATTTATGGGAAATAACGGGCAGATTGGAGCGCATGCTCCACACTTTTATCAAGCCATCTTCGGCACTACTCGCGAGAAAAAGCCCGCTGGGAGACCATTTTAAATCGTTGATTTGTCCGGAATGCGCCTTCAGAGTCAATAAAGGCACACAATCAATGGCGGTAAATATTAAAATAGTGCCATGCTCCAATGCGACTGCTAAAAGAGGAATTAAATGGTTCCAACATAAGATCCTTGCATCGGATTCGAGTTTATGGTGGTTGAATGATTTAAAAAAATTGTCGCTTTCCGCCATTTTTCTCTTTCTTTGAAAAATTGGGCTAGAATTTTAACTTTGGGGCGGATTAACCCCCGTGTTTTTCAAGAGATTGATTGGAGAGAGCGATCAACTCGGCTAATTCCCGATTCGCTTCCGTCCTATCCACTTTGAATTTATCTTTAATGGGGCAAATCGCATATCCTTTTGCTGCTGCGCTGTATATCATCATGATGATCAATTTAGAGGGCCCGCTAATGAGTGCACACATACGAAAATCTTCGAGCGTTTCTTTATCCCAGCCTCCGAACAAACCATAAAAGAACATCATGATTGGGGGGAAAAATAGAAAGATACATATGACAAATACAGCAACTATAATTAGGGGGACGGTAAGACTGGTGGAATCTTCCCATACGCGATTGAAGATTGAGATTAAAAGCAGATTCACCGGGATCAGCGGAAGTGATGCTAAAGAGCCCGCACCGAACGTTTGCCAAATGCTTATTTTTACCGGAACGCATTTCTTATGAACGAAATAAAGCTCTACGAATGTTATCACGAGATATGGCGGAATTTCGTGAAGAATAAATAATTCGATAAGATAGGCTTGACCAAAAATCGAAACCAAGCCATTTGGACTAAGAAATATCACAATACAAATTAATTTGGTAATTTTCTCCGCAACAAGGCCATAGGTACGATATTCCGGCCGATTGCAGCCTTGCAGAATCTCAGCTCCCATCACGGGAGGAATCACTGCTAATCGGGGAAGAATATAGAGAGGTAAAATCCTCGCTGCCGCAGCATATTCTCCACCTAGACGAAACAGAACCGGCGGAACTAAGAAACCGATTTCGATTGTTAAGAAAAAGGAAAGATACCACCAATTCTGAAAATATGAAGAAATAGAATACTCCGCTAATTTCTTTTTTCCGTTGTTATATGCTTCCGAAATCAGCGGCTGATAATTATACCGGGTTCCGACCATATCCGCAAGGGATTTTGATAGCTGGAGATAGCCCAAAATGTACACATAGCCAGGCAACCATTGTGTCATCAATAATAGTGTTATAAAATCGCCAAACTCTGCAAAAACTATCCCCCATATCAATTTGAATCCAAAAGAAAGGGATTCTTTCATTTCTTCTTTACTAAAACTTGGAACGACGGTTTCCCACAATGAAATTTTAAACTCCTTCAAAATATCTTTTAAGAATTTTGCCGCAAGAACCAATGCAAGAAAATCATCAACATATCTCCCAACAATAAATCCCACGGTCGCACCGAATAGCTCTCCATACATCGGGTTCAAGGATCCGATATAGCGACCCAAAAAAATAAATGCAATTTGAGTGAAAACCTCAAATAATACCGATTGAACGATTTCAACAATATTTGATTTATCGAAACGTTGAAATCCTCTCAATCCAAACTTGTAGGAGCCCAACATTCCCGGAAATTGCGTGGTTGAATACATCAAGAAAAACCACATCGCGTAGTTCAAATCGGTATAAATGAGAAAATTGAAACAGAAAAAGGCTACCACCGTGATCTGAAGCGTACCGGTAAACATTTGAAACCACACAAAAAATTGGATATATTTCAAGGACTTTCGGGGATTCACTTCACTATACTGAGCCACAAATCGCTCGCATGCAGGACCGGTACCCATATCCATAAGCGAAAAAAACAGCGCAAAATAGGTAACGGTTAACGAATGAAAGCCCATCGCCGAAGGATACGGAAGAATATAATTCGGAAGAAGCCACGTGTTAAGAAATACCATCGGTAAAGCAATCACGAAAATAAGAATATAATTATACCAAAAGCTCGCCATCGGTCGATGAAATCCGATAGTTTTCCATAAGGTTTCGGGATCCGTCGTGTCAGAATTTTTTGATGGATTCGAGGATGAAGTGTTTTCACCCATATTTGAAATGCAACGTCTAAATATTTAAATTCAATTGAATCGAATAACAATACATGAAAAAATGCGCAATATGCGAATCCAAACTCAATATTTGGAACCGTTCACGAAATTGTATCTCATGCGGCATTTCAATTTGTCTCGGCTGTTCCGATGACGGATTTCATTGTCTCGAATGTTATGAGAAACAAGGTAAAAAAGAGAAAAACAAGCAATGGCTATTTATATTTGGAATTCGCTACCTCCTTTTTATCGGGGCTCTAATATCCGCATCATTAGCAGTGTATTACCTTTATCCATGGCTTATTTATCCGTTTGATATCGATCTTATTATTCAACAAAATGGGCCTACAATTATCGGATTGTTGTTAGCGTTCATATTCTTTCTGATAGGTTTATTTTGGTATCCCTTGGCAAGGAAAATTATGGCAAAAAATAACCCTAACGCGTTATTGGAAGAAGGCCGGATTTCTGCTGAGAACAAAATTAAAAGGACTAATCTTTATTATTTCATAGCTTTGGCGTTAAATTCCATGATGGTATACTTTGCCTTAGAACTCAGATTATTTTGGTTAGGACACAGCAATTTTTGGCTGGATCTTATCACGATCTGTGCATTGATCTTCAATATTCCGATTCTCTTCTCATGGGCATTTACCGAAGACATCATCGAACGAACCTTAATTTCGAACCTTATAATTCGGGGATTTTGGATCCTAATCAATCTTCTTTGGGTATTGACATTTGCGGGCCCAATTTATTTCCTTTTGGTCTATGGAGGAATTTTCCAAGGCCAATCACACATGATTCAGATTTCGATCGATTGGCATTTTTGGATTTATCTTTCTCTGTTTTCCATCCTTGGTCTTATTTCCTTTTTTAGAATTGTGAAAAGGGAGAAAAGAGAGCAATCGGGCAGAGAAACCGAGAGTTCGAGACATCGGCGCAGAGGTAAGATGTATCTCACCTTAAAAAAAAATTATTTTCTCGGAACCGGATTGTTGATCGGTTTTATTTGGTTCCTATTTTTGGTATTGGCTGTATTTTTCATCGTGGGAGATTATTTCATGGTTCAAAGCTTTTTCAGCATCCCTGCGGCAATCGGCCTTGTAATACCAATGCTCGGAATTTCTTTGATATGGCTCAAGGACGCTATTAGAATGAATAATGCCTTCATTCATGTTCGTCGGGAATTAATAATGATCGCGCTCTTGATCTTTTCGATTTGGTGTATTCCATTGTTATCAAATCCCATTTATACGCACCCGGATCTTGATCATCAATTTTCACAATATTATGGCCCGGATTGGGCTAATATTGAAGGAGATTCCCGCTTTGAAGCGCTGCCAAAATCAAAATACGCATTTTACAATAATCTCATCATTGGTCAAGTGCTAACCACCGCTCGGTTCAATGTTCCGTATATGAACGATACCCCTTCATTCATTCTTAATAATTCTGCGCCCAATAACCATACGTTCTATTTTGACGCATATCTTCCGCACAACGCCAATTTTGGTGCAAAATACGCAACTTCAGGCCCTTTACTACCCGTGATCATTTTACTGCATGGCGAATTCGAAGATAAAGGGGCTTGGAACGCAAATCTCACCAGCCAAAAGCTCGCCAATTACGGGTTTGCTGTTTTCGATTTAAATTACGGCTCGATTCGCACAAATCAATTTGGAAACAATTATACCGGATATTTTATTTCGGACATCATTCGGCAAATCGGAACTTTCACAAAATACCTTGCGGCAAATAAATATGAATACAGGGCGGATTTGAGCCAAATTTATTTTATGGGAAGACACATGGGCGGAGGCTTGGCCATGATATCCGGCTTTGGATATAATACCACACTTGCACATCTCTTTTCTTCGGAATTATTTGTGAAAGGAATTATTTCGCTGTACCCGGTCTCGGATATCGGCAGATCAAACACCGGATGGGCCGAAAGTATTAGAACAGAAGGTTATACTATCTTAAACGGATCGAGTTTTCCGGCATCACCCGACTATAATGAAGATTGGAAAATATACAACCCTATTCAATATTTAAACATAAGTACACAATTGGCCCCCGTATTTTTGATTACCGGCACCCATGATGTCTTGATACCGATTAGATATACCGAAAATTTTGTATCAAAGATGCGCGAAAATGATAGAAGAATCATATACGGAAAATATTTACTCGGGTCTGATGGGTTTGATGGAAATCATGAAAGCCCTTATGGCCAGAGTATCATATATTATCTTTCAAGATACCTATTCCTAAATTTATAATCATAATTCTTTTTTTTATTTCTCGATTTAATGAGCGAGATGTGATTTCTAAAAAAATTACACACATTACCTGTCAATTTATAGCATGATTTTATCACCAACCATTGCTAAACGCTAAAATTTAGCGGGATCTCTTTCTCAAGGTAATGATACATTTTTTGGTTATTCTTGAAAATGAATGAAAACGAATTAAAGGAAATGAAATTTTATTGATTATATCATGAACATTTTAATAACCGGAGCTTCTACGGGTATCGGCTTTGCTTGTTCAAAATATTTTGCCAATCAGGGTGAATATATCTTAGCCGGAGTCAGAAGAACCGAGGATTTCGAAATATTTTCCCAATATTCTAATATTCATCCGATTATCTTAGATGTCACAAATACAACTCACATTGAGCAAACGGTAAAACTCATAACGCAAAATCGCATAAAACTTGATGTTATCATTAACAATGCCGGCATAGCGGTCCTCGGTCCGCTTATTGAACTGAACGAATCCGATTTAATTCGGCAATTTGATGTTAATGTCTTGGGGGTATTTAGGATTACAAAAGCCATGTTTCCATTTTTACGGGAAACAAAGGGTCGAATAATCAATATCGGTTCTACCTCCGGTCTCCATGCTTATCCATTTGAGGGGCCATATGCCATCTCGAAATATGCGATCGAGGCGTTCTCCGATTCCTTGAGAAGAGAGATCTCGCAATTCGGTATAAAGGTGATTCTAATTGAGCCGAGTAAAGTAAAAACCGAGATTTGGAAAAAATCCGAAGACACATTTAAGAATTTGGAATCTTCAGAGTTTCGGGACAGAGCAGAGCGACTTTTGAAGAAATCATTAAAAGATAACGAGACAAAGGGATTGGATCCCGAGGTTGTTGCTAAGCAGATATACAAAATTATGAAATCGAAAAACCCGAAACCTCGGTATTTAATTTCGAAGCATAGATTTCTCTCTTGGGTCACAAATGCGATTCCGGATAAATGGCTTGATTCGATCATCGAAAAAATTTAAAATATGTTTACATTAAGCCGAGAAAACGAATGGACAGATTTAATTATCCACATTCAGCGCAAAGCGAGGATATTCGAGGTCTATCCGTTTTTAATTTCAAAAATGACTTTTTTAAGCTTTTCAGCACTTTCCTTGAATTTTTGGATCTCCGAATCCGAGATATTCAATACCATGATTTCTCTGACTCCATTTGAATTGATAATACAAGGAACGCTTATTGCGACATCGGAAAGCCCATATTCACCTTCCAAAATCATTGAAATCGGTAAAATCGTATTGGAATCTCGGAGAATCGCCTTCACAATTTTATCAACAGAGAGCCCAACGCCATAGTTTGTAAACCCTTTGGCTTCTATTATTTTGTATGCTGCGTTCCGAACATTATCATCTACCTTTTTCGAAAATTCAGGATAACATCCGCGACCGCAGACATTACAATGTTCTCCGAATAGCATGGCACCGATTCTCAGATTACTCCACAAAATCACTTCGGAATCTCCGTGTTCTCCGATTACATAGCCGTGGATATTCTTCGGGTCGATATTGCAATGGGATGCTATTTCGTAGCGAAATCTTGCCGTATCAAGGGTCGTTCCGGAACCTATCACCTTGGTCCTTGGAAATCCCAAAAATTGTTGTGCAAAATACGTCAAAATATCACACGGATTCGACACAACAATAATTATCGGCGTTATATCTTTACAATTCTTTTTTATCTCTTCGCATATTGATTTCATGATTTGAATGTTCCGGTGAAGCAGATCGATGCGTGTCTCGTTGGGTCGCTGTTTTGCACCCGCCGTAATAACAATCACTTCAGAATCACTGCATTCGGAATACGACCCAGCGGTTATCGTGACTGGTGGCGCAAACGGTTTTCCGTGACTAAGGTCGAGTGCTTCACCTTTAGCCTTTGCTTCGTTTGCATCGATGAGCGCAATATGGCGGGCGGTGCCGTTTATCATCATGGCGTATGCGATCGCTGTCCCAACGCTTCCCGCACCGATGATTGCAACCTTTCCTTTCATGAATTCGACAATTTTGCACACTATAAGATCTTTTCCTCGACCACATTTAAAAAAAATCGATAGGGAAACGGGGCATTCCGCAGAAAATATTCACGTGCATCATTTTTAAATGTTTTTCGTGCTCTTTCAGCGTTCTTTAAGGGATTTTTCTGCGGTTTTTCACCACATTTGCTATGTTTATTTAATTTTCGTTCCGTTTGGAACTTTTTCCATTTCACTTTCGGGGAATATGGAGGCCGGATAGATAGTTAGATTGACTTCTGCAGCCAAGATAATTCCTTCCGAATCGAATCCCATCAATTTTCTCGGAGGAAGGTTTGTAAGAACCAAGATTTTTTTATGTATCAGAGTATCAAGTTGAATCTTTCCGGCAAATGTTTCGATGATGGTTATTGGTTTCTCTTTGCCGATGTCTACGATAAATTCGACCAAATTGCGCGTTTTCGGTAGTTCAGTCGCGGAAAGGATTTCTCCGACCCGAACATCGAATTTGGCAAACTCCGAGTATGTTAAATCGGTCATAATACAAGAAAAAAGCGAGCATCGTATTTATATTCCGTAAATTGGAAAATTAATTTACAAAGGTCGCGAAATCAACACAAAACATCTAAAAAACATACGGTTCAATTCTATATTTCAACGATAAAAAGCTTAAGTGAAAAGGATGAATAAAATGTAAAAAAGATTTAGGATTTTTTGAACCTCTTTACGATCTTTGGCCAAAAGACCAATAATACATAAAATACGAGTGTAATGGGCAATGATATCATGAGATTTTGAATGGCTTTGAAATCATATTGATTAATAAAGAATTCTGGAACGACATGCAATAGACAATAAGCGACGGCTACCGAAATGATTTCGCTACCAACCATTCGGGTTATCGCATCCACGCGAAACCTCGGAATTCTTTGTTCTTGTAAGATCATTTTAAATTCTTTTTCAAAGAAGACAATCATGATTGCAATCGAAAATAGAAGCAGAGCGCCATAGATCGTGATGATATCGGTGAAATAACGTAATACTACAACAATTTGCGATGCAATCAGACAAGAAAGCATGTGTTGCTTGATGCTGTATCCGAATCTTTTTGTGAACACGAGGAGTAATCCGTAAAATCCGCCCAGCATGAAGGTGTAATAAGTCAATGAATTAGTAAGCATTAGAAGTCCAAAGAAATATACACCGGAATAAACAATCCATCTCAGATTTCGATTTTGATGCTCTTCCAAATAATACCGATGAAGCGCATCCGCAACAATGAGCGGAAGAATCCAGTCCAAGACCAAATAAGGAATTCCAGAAATGATAATATCCGAATTGGCTAACTCTCTAATCACCAAGAGGAGTGGGATATATATTATCACAAGAAAAATTTTTGATAGGATTTCCCACTGCTCCACAGAATGTGCGGTGATTTCTTGTGCTTTTTTCTGTTGAGTCCCTTCTTTTCTTGGACCCGGACCTACTTTTCTTGAACCCGCACCTTCTTTTATCTGTTCAGACCCGTCTTTCTTCGTTTCAAACATCTCTTTGCTTGGAGCCGCACCTTCTTTTATCTGTTCAGACCCGTCTTTCTTCGGTTCTGATGTTTGTTTTTTAACGCTCATTCAGAGTTCCTCCTTAAATAGAATCCAAAGGCCGATTCCGATAACCGCAAACGATGCCCATAATAGACCGGCACCCCATCCTGAAAACATCTTTCCTTTGAGATATTGAGTATAACGATACGAAAAATCGTCTAAACGTAGCACCTCCACCTCGTTGCTGTTGAAATGCGAAATTGCGGTATTTAATGTGGAATAAATTGACCCCGTGGTGTAAGTTGCCCAAGTATCAAGGTATAAGGCGAGAAATAACGGTCTGTTCGGGTTCGATGCTTTTACATTTTCTATGAATTCAATGATCTGAGTGCTGTTTTGTAGCCCGCCTTTCGTGATCGGAACGATGAGTGTCTTTGAAGAAAGGTAACCTTCACGGATGCCCGAGGAGAACCCCCAAAATCCGGAATAAATAGCGGTGGCACCGGTTCTTGCCGCGAATTGTAAAAGTGTTCTTTCCTTATCCGCGCCTAAAAGCCAGAGAATGTCGAGATCCGATTTTTCCATCGATTGTTTCGTGAGACTCGTGAATCGTCTAAACGAATCGGAATCCATCTTGTCTGGGTATGCATAACCAATCCCGCAAGCCATCATGAAGAAATCGTTGGGGGTCATAGAATCGTAAAAATGCTTTAAAACATAAGGAAAGGAATCTGCTAATTGTCCCGAAAGGGTGTATGCGAGAGGGATTGAACCCCTTAAGGGATCTTTTATGTAATAATCCACAAAATAGCTTTGGAGATATGCTACATTATCTCCATCGGAGACAACAAAAGATAGATACACCTTGTTTTCAACGGTTGAATTTTCAAACCGTTCCTGTCGATATTTCTGCTTAATCGGATCCTTGATGGAGAGCATTTCGTGAAACGATCCGGACATGATATATCCCGATGCGATGAGGTAATGGCCCGCTTTAGTAATTAATGAAACGCATTCTCCTTCATTTCCGCCCGTGGGGAAAGGAAACCCGTATATTTTAGTTCCTCTTGGATACGTAGACAAAACCCGTTCGAATAAAGCGACCAACTCATTTTCCCGTGTTTTATTATAAACTCCATCGTTGTGTCCAAAATGGATTTCCGGAAAGGCGAACAACCGATGCTTGGTTATATAATCACGGTTGTTCATGATGATCCGCCAATCGCGGTCTGCGGGAATCATGGAAAGAGCGGACTTGTTCCATTGATCCTTATATTGATAGAATGTCCAATTATAGCGGTCGAATTTCGTGTTCAGCGAATATTGTTGTATTATCTCGGTGCAATTGAAGAGAATCGGTAAATTGTGCGTTTGATTCATTTGAATGGCATGGGTGTTGTTTGCAATTGTCGCATTCAGAATTCCGGAGATAGAGTTGGCCATATTAATCGAATCGCTGATCTCATAATCATAAACAACCACTCCGCCGATATACAAGCGGAACTGAGATACCAATGCGGAGAGATTGCTGATGGGACTAAAACTTATTGAATAATTTTCAAGAACCGATTTCCAATAAAAATCTGAAGGAAAATCCACCACGAATAGAATAGGCCCATTTCGATTGACCAATCCTTGTATGGTATAAACAGATAATTTCTCACTCTCATCCATTAAAGAGATATCGATATAATAGGCCGATATATTTGAAGATTGGGCCGATATCTTATTAATAGGTAAATCCATTGCGGTCGTTTTGCCGACATTTTGTGTATATTGAATAATGGAAGGTAAAATTAACACGATAAGGAAAAGGAAGCGAAAATCTCTTGTTTTCAATCTCATCAAATGAAGTAATTCTTGAAAGTTTAAATATTAATCATTCAATTCATTGGGTAAGCATGGAAAATTATGATTTTCAAACAAACGATGAAAAGCGAAAAATATTGTTTGCTTTGCCCCGTTTGGGTATCAATCTTTTCATGGGCACTATTGATTTTGCCCTTCTTTATCTTTACGAATCGGTATATCGCTTAAATCCGATTCTGGTGGGTATGGCCCTTATGCTTGGAAAGTTTTCTGTCGGGTTCTCCACATTTTTCTTTGGCTGGCTTTCCGACCATACAACAACAAAATTCGGAAGGCGAAAACCCTATTTATTTCTCATGTCCCCGCTCTTGGCTATAACCTTCGTAGCGCTCCTTTTACCCGGATTGTTTCTCGGTGCCAATCCCGATGAACTCGCGTTATTCGCATGGTTTGCAACGTTCAATGCGCTTTCTCAAGCATGCTATGCACTTACCGCAATCTATCATTCATGGACAGCGGAGCAATTTCAAGTTCATGAGAGGCCCAGAATTTCCCAATATCAGAATTTATTCAATTTCATCGGACTTGGGGTTGTTATTCTCATGGGCTTCTTAGTGCTTACCGATGTAAAAGAAAGATTAAGAGAAGATCCCACCACAATACCGACAAACTTTGTTGTATTGATCATCGTATTTGCACTTTTGATGATCGGCTTGGTGTATTTCGTTGCAATTTACATGCCCGTGGAAAACA
>CAZUTM010000006.1:2027-4662 GCA_964623665.1 uncultured archaeon | reverse complement strand
ACTATAAACGGAGCTTCGTCAACTGTTGAACAACAAGGGCTTTATGGCAATGACAATACTTCATTCCCTTTCTTTTATTGCATGGGGCCTCATCAATTCTATCATTATCGGCTACATCGACAACGTCTTGATGCTTAAAGGCGTTTCTCTCTACATTACTGCAGGATCTCTATTTATCATTATGGTAATCGTGATAGATTATTGGCGGAAACGAATCGAAACAAAAGGGAAAACATCTACATTACTGCGGATATTCAAGATAGCGATGATCTTTTACCCGCTTTCTATTTTGGGCTTATTCCCTTTTTCCACCAATGCGATATTCGGAATCATCATGGTGGGGATCGTTGCTTCGACCGAGGCGGGGTGGTATCTGTTTCCGTATTTGGTCTATGCGGATTTAGCGGAGGATCAAGAGAAAAAGCATGGCGAATTAAAAGCGGGGTTATTTGCGGGATTCCCCAATCTTATTCTCAACATCGTGCAAGCATTCGCTCTGTTTTTCACGGGCTGGGTATTATCGCTCCCCAAAGTTGAAAATGTTCCCGGAAACGCCTTCTCGCTCGGCTACGTTCTTTGGGGCCCGATTTGTGCGATGGTGTTCTTCGCGATGTATCATTTTGCAAAAAGGCATCTTTCGCTTGATTATGCTTGGGAAAAAAAACATGAAAACCGTTTTTAAACAAACAAACAAACCTATTAGATGGAATTTCATAAGAAATTACACTTGCTGTTTATAAATAATTTGAATCAATTAAAGGAAATCTAAAGCAGAAAAAGCATTGAATTTTTTCCGAAACCTAAGCATTCTTTTCAAAATCGCGCATAAACTATCCGATTGACCAACATTTGAATAGTTTTCCAAACCCAATTCTTTAATTTCTATACCGCTTTTTTTTAAGCATCTATGCAGAAAAAAATAGCAGTAATCTATGGAGATGGAATCGGTCCCGATGTGGTTAAAGAGGGGATGAGGATTCTCGATACCATTTCTCAATATTCCGACTACAAATTTGAATATATAGAAGCGCCGGCCGGCGGCAAGGTGTACCTTGAAACCGGATCCAGCCTTCCGAAAGAAAGCGTTGAAAAAATGAAAAAATGCGATGCAATGCTGTTCGGAGCCATCGGATTACCGAACTTACCTCCCGGAGTCGCGGAGCAAGCGATTCTCGGGATCCGGCAAGGTTTCGATCAATACGTGAACTTAAGACCCGCAAAACTCTTCAAACCCTTATATGATGCTTGTCCTTTGAAAGACGAGTTTATCGGAAAAGGCATCGATATTACTATCGTTCGGGAAAATACCGAGAGCATTTACACGAAAATCGGCGGGACCGTGAATGACGAGGCCGCGGTCAATTCCATGGTCTATACACGAAAAGGGGTGGAAAGGATCGTCAAATATGCATTTGAATATGCAAAGAGGAAAGGACATAAAACGGTAATCAATGTTGATAAAGCCAATATTTTAGCGTGCAGCCAATTCTGGCGAAAGATATTCAATGAAATCGGAGATCACCATCCCGATATTGAAAAAAGCCATTTCTATGTTGATGCCTTCTGTCAATGGCTCATCCGAAAACCGTACACCGTTGAGACTGCAGTAACGGAAAATATGTTCGGAGATATCGTTTCGGATGAAACAGCCTACTTGATCGGTTCGTTGGGAATGGCGGCTTCCGGAAATATCAACCCCAACGGAATTTCTATGTATGAACCGATTCACGGCTCTGCACCGGACATTGCGGGAAAAGGAATCGCAAATCCCATCGGAACGATATTATCGGTAAAATTGATGATGGAAGAATCGTTCCACGAACCCATCATCGGTGCCATGGTCGAACAAGCCGTTGAATCGGCCCTTTATGAAGTCAGAACCCCGGATATTTATCCCCAAGATCCCAATAAAGCAAAATCATTAAAGAAATTGGGAACAATCGAAATGGGAACTTATATTTCGGAAAAATTAAAAGCATTAATGAAGAAATAATACCAAAGCAGGAACGCCAAACGAAATTCTCAAACGTGATTAAAATGTCCGATTTCCAACACAAAAAGAAACATTCTCTGCATATCCATTGCGATCTCTGCAAACAAACGGTAACATTTCGACTCACAAACGAAATCCATGAAAAAATCAACGCACAAGCGACATACTTTCCATACCCTATTTTTTTCCATCACAAAGACCATTTCCTTTTCGCTTACGTAGATAAATCCATAAAGACCGCACGAGAAACCCTTTCGATAACCCATAAATTGAATATCAGCGAATGCGAATCTTGTCCCAGCCCAAAAGACGGATTCCAATACAAATCCAAGAATCTCAATTTTCGCTTTGCAAAAGATGCTGATTACAAAGCATTGGAAAAATATGTTAAAACAGTGGATAAGACAAAGAAAATTCCTGTCATTGTGAAAGATGATAATAATTATTGGTTGGTATTTATGGATCATGACCTAAATGTGGTGTCGATCACCCATTCCATGCTTCTTTTGGAACTTGAAACTTTGTGATTTCAAAGCGCAGTTTTTTCGGCTTTTCATGTGTTTAAATTGCTGGCTGCAGATTTTCCTCGCTTCATAATTCACTTCAGAAACTCCGCTTCATAATTCACTTCAGAAACTCCGC
>CAZUTM010000006.1:0-1927 GCA_964623665.1 uncultured archaeon | reverse complement strand
AATTCACTTCAGAAACTCCGCTTCACAATTCACTTCAGAAACTCCGCTTCACAATTCACTTCAGAAACTCCGCTTCATAATTCACTTCAGAAACTCCGCTTCACAATTCACTTCAGAAACTCCGCTTCACAATTCACGCCATTTGCTCAATATGCTGTGAAAAAGTAAATACCGGAATCAAAAACTTTTTTTGCTTCAAGGTCGAGAAAGTAATTATGGCTAAAGATAGAGATCCGATTTTCTTTATTTGTAAAAAGGATGCGCATGCTGCATATTTCGATCAGCCCGATTTTGCATTGGTCAACCCTGCGGGCGAGCCGATTCTGAGAACGGGAGAGTTCTTGTTAGGGCCATTCATGGCGGATGTGATGATGCTCCGGCTGCCCGAGCAAGTATGGCTTGTGAATAATATGGAAGTGCACGATTGGAAGGTATATCTAACCTCTGCTCGCCTCATTCTTGTAAAAGATGTGGTATTTCCGGGTGCGCTTGAGTTTTATGACCAAGTGGATCGGTACGGAAAGCTGGCGGTCTTGCACCCAACGGAGGAGATTTCTTTAAACCAATTCTTTTCGATGCTGGAGGGAAAACAGCGGAAAAGGTTGGACGATTTTAAACTTGTGGTTCAAATTGCAATAACCAGGATTTCTTCGATTTCTCTCTCGAAAATTAATTCGACCGCCGTCGAATGCGTAGATTTTTTCTACCAAGACAGTAAAATCAAGGAAGAGACCACCCAAATTCAGATCTTTCCGAAAGAGATTCAAAGCAAAGATATTATTAAAATCGGGGTGAAATTACAAGAGGCCGCGCTGCGCGAGAAGATCGAATGTCTGAAGAAAAAGCATGAAGTACATCCCGAATGGGAGCGGGAAGATTTCAATACATTCCTAACCGCTTTGAACCGCTTAGTCGTTAAACCCGACTTCCTCGCAATGGGATCAGCGGAGATGGATGAGGACTCGTTCAACCCGATAGTTCTTCAGCCTCATCCCTTGGTCTGGGACACCGACACATTCTCAAGTGTATATGATGGCGAATCGGTGCCCCGAAAGATTGATCTTTCTTATTAAGAACTCCGGTATTCCTCCATTTTAATCCGGTTGTTATACCCTTGTCTTTAAAATTACTAAACGAGAATTAAGGCCGAATACATTTGAAACCTATTCCTTTTTTTGATCGAACATAATTCTTCAATTAATATCATTCAATATTCTTTTTTCATTAAAAATTAACAATTTGAAGTATTTTCCTTGGTGGTTTTCGTTAAAAGAGTGGAAGAGAAAAAATAAAGGTTAAATTGGTTCAATTTAGCCCATTTAACTCTCGATTTACATATTCGAGATGGCTAAACTCATATCGTCTTTTGAGATTTTCTTTCGCTTTGAGTGTTTTGCGAATTCCAATGCGCTGCCGGTGAGTTTTTTTGCTCTATCTTCGAGAAAGTTGAGTAATACTTCAACCGCTTCTTTGCTGACAATCTCTGCACCTGCATCGGTCATTAGTTTTCGTAATGGACTCCATGCGAAGATTCTTCTTTTTTTACTCATTTAAAATTCATTCCTCCGTTGTTTGGTTTATGATTGATAATAACCCCGCAGAATGTTCGACAAATGGTTTGCGAAATTATTCCGCGTTATTTTAAATACAGCTGTTTTATTATTTAAACCTTTCGTATGGGTTGCTCACTCTGTAAATGTGCGAAAATGAAACATCTAATTTTTCAAGTAAGATCTTTAATCCGGCTTAACTCCTCTTTGCTCAGATCCTAACATTGAAATTCAAGACAAAACAAAAGATAGCATCAAATTCCAACTTGCACAGGAAAAAAAAAGAGAGTAATAGTAAAAGGTCGGTAAGTGCGAAACGTTCTTACATGAATTCAACGGCAAGATTCATATCATCTTGGGTGATTTTCTTTCGTTTC
>CAZUTM010000005.1:64859-67199 GCA_964623665.1 uncultured archaeon | reverse complement strand
ACGGAAACATGTACGGGATCATCGAAATTTCGAGGATTTCAAGAGTACTTCCTCAACGATTAACACGAATTACGATTGGCGGTGCTCTTTCATCGTTGCAATTCTATTATGCGATTAAAAACGACATTTTGATTCCCGAGGAGAAGCGGAATTCCGAGGATTTTCGGTCCGGCTACAACCTATTGATGTCGGACCGCGGAGGGTTTATTTATCAGCCGACGGTCGGGTTCTTTACAGACGTTGCCGAACTCGACTTTAGCGCCATGTATCCCTCGATCATGGTACATTACAACGTATCTCCCGAGACTTTAAATTGCAAATGCTGCGTTCACGATGGAAACAAGGTGCCCGGATTGACGTATCACACATGCATCCGACGTACGGGGATAGTGCCGTTGTCAATCAAGCTTCCGCTCACCAAACGGCTGAAATACAAAGCGCTTATGAAAACCGCAACGGGAACCGATCGGATCAAATACGAAAACATCAATTCGGCGTTGAAATGGATTCTCGTGGTTTGTTTCGGATATTTAGGCTTCAAAAACGCACGATTCGGCAGAATTGAAGCCCACCAAACCGTCTGCGCATATTCAAGAGAATATTTACTGCGGCTGAGCGAAATCGCTTCTTCGAAAGGATTTAGGGTGCTTCACGGCATCGTGGATTCATTATGGCTTCAAGCCACCGCGACAAAACAAAGAGAACAAGCCGATCGGGAAATCAAGGAAATTTGCACGCAAATCGAAATGGAAAGCAAACTTCCGATCGGATTTTCTCCCACCTCGGATCGTTATAAATTCATCATTTTTCTGCCATCCAAACAATTTGAAGACATCGGGGCACTGAATCGATATTGGGGAGTAAAAGAAAACGGAGAAATAAAAGTTCGGGGGATAGACCTCCGACGACATGATGTGCCCAAACTGATAAAAGAATATCAAAGCGAAGTCATGGATCTCTTTTCGAGATGCACCACAGAACAAGAATTTCTAAAGTGCTTGCGAACAGAAGTGCGTGAAAAAACACGGGAATATTTCAGCTTACTCGAATCCGGAACCGTTCCACCCGATCGCCTAGCCGTTACGATTCGGGTGAGCCAGGCGGCGGATGAATACAAGGTGGATACCTACCAATCGGTCGCCGCCAAACAACTGGGAATCTACGGCGTGGATGTACGGCCAGGCCAAAAGGTAAAGTATATTATTACAGATGCAAATAATGAAGACGCTTCGTTGCGTGTGATTATCGAAGAACTGTACTCCAAAAGAACAATTAAATACGATACCGAAAAATACAAGGAGCTCATCGTTCGCGCGCTGAAGAACATGATTCCCGTACCGATTTCGGATGATTTCATGAACTCGGATACTTCGATAAAAGGGCTTGACCGGTTTTTCTCAAAAGTCGAAAATTAGGAGGTCCCGCAACCGTAGTATTTATATTGCTCAAATCTGAATAGAAAATAATAAAGGGTGCAACAACAATGAACGAAACGATAAGCGTTCTCTATGAATTTTTACTATCCATGGATATCGAAGAGTACAAAAACGAATTCAAAAAATTCGTCGTGAAATTCCTTTCGTTCCATCAAGATTTCGAGGAGTTCTACTCACAAGCAGAAAAAAACAACCGAATTCGCTTCCACATCCTCGATTTTCCGATTGAAGCATACGGCCAAGCGTTTATGATTCAATCACCGCGCGGGGGCCTCTCGAAAAAATCAAAACCCGATCTTTTCATCTTATTGGATGAAATTCCAGTTATGCCGTTGGAGTTGGAGGTCTTCCTTCATTCTTTTGACCAGCTTGAACAATTATGGCGATATTTCAATGCCACCACGAAGATTCTCCTGGAACGTTCTGCAAGAAGAGAAACACGGATGAATTTAGTCTATTTACAATATTTCCGCACCGTGTGTATAACATTCGATATAAGCGAGCGGTTCAAAAGCGAGTTTCCTTTTATCTCTGGAGAAAAATGCCCTTTGATCCTTTTTCCAATCGCGCAGAAATGGATGGAACTACCACAAAAATCGCTCACATACCTTTCTTTTAAATTCATTCATGACCACCAAAGTTCGGTGCCTTATACGCGTTTGAAAGCCGATTATGAAGAGATTTTTTCACGCTTGGAAAATATACCCAAAAGATTTTATTTTTCAAATTTGATTAGAATATTTGGAGATGGGCAGATGTCAACATTGATCAAAGAAAAAATTGATTCGGGCGAATTAGTTTCTGAGGAAAACATCGAAAAGAGTGAAGACCCGGTTTGGGATCGCTTCATCAAAGCTCGATTAAAACGATTAAAGCCCGAGGATTTTAAGGTTTTAGAACCGGA
>CAZUTM010000005.1:62972-64759 GCA_964623665.1 uncultured archaeon | reverse complement strand
ACAACTCAAAGCACTCGAACCGGAACAACTCAAAGCACTCGAACCGGAACAACTCAAAGCACTCGAACCGGAACAACTCGTAAAAGCGATTCAATCAATGGACGAAAAGACACGAAAAAAGATTATGGTAGCATTAACAAAAAAAGAGGAGTAATTCGGACATTCATTTTTCTTCGTTTGGGTTTCTCGTTATTTTTCTTCATTCTTTCGCTGAAGTTCTCTTAACTCAGATTCCAAAGCATCGATTTTAGCTTTTAATTCAGCAATCGCTTTTTCGTGTTCGAAGCAGATGGATACCAATATAATTTCGCTGACCAACCCCTTGACGACTAAGGATCCCGCATCTGCATGCACCCGGGCATGATTCATCATGGTTTGAAAGAGGGGTTTATCGGCAGCCCGCAAGCCCCGTTCGAAGTCTTTCCATTGTTCGATTTCGTATTCAAGAGCGGGCCGAAACGGCGGCAATGTTCTACCCATTAGAGATTCCTCCCATGTTTTGCGTTAAACGCTTCAAAATAATTAAGCCCGATTAATTTGGTAAATTTTTCCGCGTTCTCTACTCTTTCCGCGTTCTCTACTCTTTCCGCGTTCTCTACTCTTTCCGCGTTCTCGGCGTCCTCCGCATCCGTTCTGTGCACCAAAGAATAAGTTTGAAGAAACGAATCCAACGTGAGATGTTTTCCGCAAAGTGCCTTATCTTTGGAATACGACCTCGGAACAGATTTTGCACCCAGTGAAGCGGTTTCTTTCCACACTCGAACCGAATTTGTCGGAAGCGATGGGTGCTTTTGCAATGATACCTCGTAATATCGGTCGTGTTCAATGAATGAAATCAGAATTCCGGCGAATTGGGTTAACACTTTTCCGCCCATCGGTACCGACTCCGAATTCACATGCTTGCCGGTACCCAGCACCACCACAGGATTATATTTCATGATTGCTTTAATTCCGCCATTCATCAATTGCAGATCTTGGAATGCTTTCTCCGAATATTCAAACATGGAAGTGTAGCCCGAAACGATGAGCGTGGTGGGCTTTTGCACTGGGACTTTTTCGGACACCACTTCAACAATCTGATTCCAATTAAAACAGCGGGCCACATCTACCCGTTTCAGCAGCGCTTCGGGGTGATAACCCAACGCCCGAATTTTTTCGGAAAGATAATATGGGTTAAATGCATTTTCCGCATCGACATAGACAACACTGCCGGAGTTCAAACCACCATCCACCGTTGCAAGCAAAGAATTAATGGCCGTATTGAGAAGCAACCGAATAATCGGTTTTCTCGACCCGAAAAGAACGGTCACGATTCCTCTCGAGAATCCGCCACCCAAAAGCGTGTTCAATTCCGGAAGCCCCGTATCCAATTTTCGCTCGAATTTTTTCTGCATCCAACAATCAAACCCCGTGATATACTCCGAATCGATTTCCGATGGCAACAGCGACGGAGAGCCCATATATGACCAAAAAAAATTGAAACGTATAAAAAGCGGGACAGAGCCGAAATATCGAAACCTTCGGTCGGGAAGAAAAGACACGAGAAGAAGTCCCTTATTGCAATAAAAAATGACAATATGGGCTGTTCCGACACTCCAAAGAGGATCCGGATTAAATCGTGTATGAATCCAACGAGATGGAACTTCAAATCGATGCTCGCACCGTCGGCATTCTCACAAAAAATCACGCAAAAATCCTACCCATTGCACATGCCGTTAAATATAACGAATTGTTTGAACGATTAAATGGATGTTCGATTCGGTGAAACGGGTGGGATGTTCAATTCA
>CAZUTM010000005.1:58416-62872 GCA_964623665.1 uncultured archaeon | reverse complement strand
ATGTCGAAGACAGCTGCGGGGTTCAATGTCGAAGACAGCTGCGGGGTTCAATGTCGAAGACAGCTGCGGGGTTCAATGTCAAGGAAATCAACGATAGTGTCGAAAGAGCGCCAATTTGGAACGCCAAGGCTCTTTGCATAATCTGCGATAGATTTCATGCTCAAAAGTTATTGCTTCGAGTTCAAACCCGATATGTCGATGCGAAAAAAGGATACCGGCAAAGCGGAGAGAATCCCGTATTGCTTGAAAATACCCTTTAATCAAGTCAAGCGGATTTCGGTAAAACTGATAAATGTGATAGAGTTCATGCAGAAATAATGCCATTCCTTCCGGTGTTGCCAAATCGAAACAATTTCCGCAATGTTTGCCTTCCGCATTCAAATTTCCCGTGCCCCAAATCATATAATTCAGAAACATAAAGCACGGAGTGGGAGTTATGCCGCGAATCGAAACGGGTTTTCCGTTGACCGAAAATTTAGCGGTAGTAGCGCGGCCGGAGGGCAAACATCGTACGGGAAGAATAAAGATCCGCACGTTTCTAAGCGATTTAATAAACCCTTCCAAATCAAACTTCACATTTATTCGGAGCGCTTCCGGTAGTTTCGTAATAAGCCTTTCCATCGCCTCTTTACGCAAAGAGATTTCGTTTCTGATTTTTTTCGGTCTTCGATCATCGGCAGCGGATTTCTGCTTTGAAACTCGGTCGGAATCCAAAAAATCCAATGAGATCAATCCGCGGTATTCTAAAATGGAAAGTACCACATCGGGAGAAATGTCAAGTTGATGCACGGTAGATTCTGAGACAAGATCCCCGTTCGAAAAAAGTGAACGAATGAAATTTTCCAATATAGGGTGAATACGGTGAGTTTCTTTTGCATAATTCTCGATTCCATACGAAAATATTGTTTGTTTGAAATTAGCATTAACCAATAACGATTCCCCGTGTTATAAATAGTTCGGATGGGCTTTAAAATAAATCGTTGGAATTCTTGAAGAGAACTCTTATAAATTGAAAAATGCAAATTCTATCATGGACGGCAAGAATTTAGTATTGAATTCTCGGGAACGGGTAAAAAAAACGCTTGCTCACCAAACTCCCGACAAAATCCCGCTAGATATCGGCGGACATCAAACCGGAATCCATTATATCACCTATAAGAAAATGCGCTACGCTTTGGGTTTGAAACCAACAGAAATAGAAATTTACGATTGGAATCAACAATTAGCCCTTCTCGACGAAGATTTTCTCCAGCGACTTCAAGTCGATACAAGAACCCTCTATTTATCAAACACGATTAAACCGGTATCATATCAAGCGGATAAGGATTCACTGAACGGCTTTCAAGGATATTACGATATTTTCGGAATTTTTTGGTCGTGTATCTACAAACCCGAAACCGGTGAACGATTATTTTATGAACCCATGCAAGGCCCGTTTTCGGAATTCACGCGTGTTCAACAAATCAAAGAATATAATTGGCCCGATCCCGATCCGCAATGGTTTCAAGGGTTGAAACAAACAGCAGAAACCCTTCACAGAACGACCGATTACGCCCTCATCGGAAGATCGGTGGGTAGCATCTTTCAATTTGCACATTATTTATTCGGCATGAAGCGATTCATGCGCTTGATTCGCACCGACCCTGAGTTGATAACTACCGCTTTTGAATATATTCTCGATTATTCCTTCAAGTTTGCTGAAGAATATCTCAAACAAGTCGGACCATTCATAGAAACGGTGCAAATTTCAGATGATCTTGGCGATCAGAAAGGCCCTTTAATTAACCCAAAGGTTTTTCGCACTCTGTGTTTGCCCTACATCAAACGATTTGTTGATAAAATCAAAGAATTAACATCCGCTAAAATTAACCTTCATTGTTGCGGAAGCTGCTCGGAATTCATTCCGGATCTGATTTCTATTGGCGTTGATTGCTTGAATCCCGTACAAATCAGTGCTTATGATATGGAACCATGCTCATTGAAGCAACGATTCGGCGACCGAATCACATTTTGGGGCGGGCTCTGCAATCCTCAAGCAACGCTCCCTTTCGGCACGATCCAAGAAATTAAGCAAGAAGTAAAACGAAATATCAATTGCTTAAGTCCAAACGGGGGTTTCATTGCGGCAAGCATTCACAATGTAGTGCATGACGTCCCCCCAGAAAATGTGATCGCGATGTTCGATTCGGTTAAATCCGAATAACCTAAACCACAAAACCGAACAAAATAAAAGCGTTGGCAAAAAATTTAATGAAAATGCTTTTCAACCGGCAAATATACCACAAATCAACGATTGCAAACAATGAAAGTAAATATAAAAACTCGCAAAATAATTTCGATTATTTTTTTAATCCGTATTAAGTGCAGAACGTGGATTTTCGATGGAATAACGCTTTAGACCCAGAAAATTTTTTTGAAACAAATTTTTTGGCCGATTTTTTGGCCGATTTTTTGGCCGAATAAAGGTTATTTTTTCCACAATTCCGGTGTAGCATGTAATGAAAAGAGAGAAATAAAAAAGGAATTCATTGTGTTTTGTGAACATTGTAAAGAAACCGCTCAATATAGAACACATTGATCGGCTGGTATTGAGGATTATGGGTGAACGCGTGCCCAATGAAATAATATGTAATAAGAATCAAAGGTCGATTGAATTCTCGGTATTTTTGCAGTATTCTTAGACTGTTTTCGTAGGGTACAAGGGTATCCATGGTTCCGTGGAGCAATAAACATGGTGGAGATTCGGAGCCTACCAAATTGCTGGGTGTAAAATAAAAAAATTCTTCGGGGTTCGTTTCAGGTGTTCCGTTAATCATTTTAAAGCGAGCAGTGTAGAACGGATGAGAATTATAGAAGAATGATTCGGCATCATCGGGAGGATAGTAGAGGACCAAGGATTCAACGCTCAAATTTTGATTAAATATCGATCCAAACCACGGATTTTTGTACCCCAACGCGGCAATTGCGGCAAGATAGCCACCCGCACTTTGCCCCAGAAAACATACGGCCGACAAATTAGCACCATATGCCCAAGGAATACTTGCGATATGATGTGTGAAATCACCAATATCTTGAATCATATCGCGGATTCCATATGGTCCGGAAAGGTATCGGGTTTCTTCCGCAGATTTCGCAGATAAATTTAACCCAATTTCTTCTTTAATTGCCAACAAAGCAGTGTCCACAAGACGATAATCGATCGAAAAGACAACGTAGCCTTGATTAGCGAAATAGGCTTTAAGATCTGGTGCATTGGATCGCGAACCGCTCGTCCACCCGCCTCCGTGAAGATAGATAATCGTTCGATTTTGACCAACACCGCTCTGTTTTGGAACATGAACATCATAATATAGAGTATAATTCGTGGAGTTTTTGTACATTATGCCCTGAATCACATTGAATTTTTCATCGATCCGGATACCGAAATACGGACTCGAAAGATCGAATGGTGATCCCAGAAATGAGTCCTTATATTGTTCCGGGATCCGATTCCAATCGTCTCCGAATGCGTTCCGAAAATCTCGATTTGCAATTTGAATGCTCACAGGAATACTGCAAACCGGAAACATAAAAAGGACGGTGATAAGGCCGATCCCGATAAAAATACCTCTATGAATCTTTGGTTTTTCCGCTTTCGGGAATATGCGGAGCGGGATTTGACTTATTCCCAAAAAAATCAGATAAATATACATTGTGGCTGCGGTTAACCCCATCCCAGTCCCCGCCGAAACCGCATGCGAGATTTGAAAAATATAGGTCCCTAAAAGTGAGAAAGCCAATAAATATAAGAAAATCAGAATGAAAATCAAGACTCGTTTAAAGATAACTTCGATTTTTTGCACCTTAATTTTCGGATAATCTGAAGAATTCGGATCCATAAAGGCTTCCGAGTCTTTCCATCGATAGATCAAAATCGAAAACAAAATAACAATGGCAAAAAGGGAAAGGAAGCCGATAATAGTTCGGAAGACCCGAAGAAAAGTCACACCGAACAATGAAGCATAGGCAAAGATGCTGTAAAGAATATAAAGGTCGAACATGGTATTTAGAAATCGACCTTTGAGCGTACCGCGATTGGTAATGCTTGTCAAAGTATGTCCGGCAAAATAATTCAAGATCAACGTGACTACAATAAAGAAACCAACAATATTTCGAAAAACATAGAATTGGTTTGTGTAAAAGACGATTAAAGACCCGAAAAGTGAAAAAGCATTTACAAGAATTAAACTAAAGATTATTTTCTTCGAATGCTCCTTCAGAACAGAAAATTCCATACGCCTTTTTGGCATTAAACCTTAAAAAATTCTTCGGATCGAAAAATGGGATAATAACAAACACAAGCAGTCAAAATCGAAAATCCAGTTCAAATCAATCGAAAATCCAATTCAAACAAATCGAAAATCCAATTCAAATCAATCGAAAATCCAATTCAAACAAATCGAAAATCCAATTCAAA
>CAZUTM010000005.1:22886-58316 GCA_964623665.1 uncultured archaeon | reverse complement strand
TTAATCGAAAATCCAATTCAAATTAATCGAAAATCCAATTCAAATTAATCGAAAATCCAATTCAAATTAATCGAAAAGAAGGAAAACGATTGAAAAATACGGGGCGAATTACAAAAGGTCAATAAGTGGGTGTGCTGATGGTAACACCTTTAAGCAATCCAATTAATGCTTCAAAGACTTTGCGCATTTTATGGAAATAGTACCCAAGTTTGCTTGATAATTTGCAATGAGATAAAAGCATGAATTCTGAATCTTGCCTTGTCGTGATAATTGTATAACCATCTTCTCCGGTTAATACGATTTCGTATAATTCGCCCAAGTTTGCCTTTTGGGTAATCATAGACCCCAGATTGATCATCGTGGCCGGTGTTGCGCTATGCGGATCTTCATCAACACCGATTCGGCTGGAACTTGCGATCCGGTGCCCATATTTTGTGACCAACGCAGTTCCTTCCAAGTCCGTAGTGCTTTCCAGTTCTTCCAATTGTTGCATTAGTTCGTATTGCAGTTTTTCGGGGATCTTGACCTCGCTCATTTTCCGCTCCCTATCACAAATATCGCCAATCTGATTAATAATTGTTTGTATCCCGTTTCTCCGCTTTTGGAGCGAAGAAAGGTTTTTCTCTATTGTGCCCAACTCTTCATATATGCAAACACAACAGAAGACCTTGCTTATTTTCGAGGCCCATTCAGATGATGCGGTCATCGGCATGGCCGGAACTATTGCAAAATACAAGGCGGAGTTTGGCTACGCGATTGCGCTCATCACGTTTACAAAAGGTGAAACCGCGTATAGTACCCCGGAAATGAAAGAAAAAATTGCTGCCATACGGAAGAAGGAAAGTGAATGTGCCGATTCCATACTTGGTATCGATTATCATGAATTTTGGGAACAGCCATGTCAAGGTGTTGAAAATACTAGGGCTTTGCACCAAGATTGTATAGCTGCGATCCGAAAATATCGACCCGAAATCATTTTCACGCATTATTCTGAAGACAAGCATCGGGATCATCGTGCGATTTCTGCGCTTGTCACCGAAGCGTGGTGGAAAGCGTCGGAGGGCGTGCTTGCAGATCGGGGTGCGCCTTTTCGGGCCGAAAAATTATTTTATTTTGAAGTCACCGAACCTTTCACCCACCCCGATGTCATCTTGGACGTTTCCAACTATTGGGAAAAGAAAGAGAAAGCCTTGAAGTGTTTTGCAAGTCAAGAATCAGTGATGGGGAAATTCATCAAAGCGATTGAAGGATTGGGATATTATCGCGGATTTCAAGCAGGCTTCGAAAGAGGAGAAGCGTTTGTTAAATCGGATTTCTTTCCTTCATTACATCTCTAAAATGATTTGGATGCGTGGAAAACCATGAATCGAATTACAATTTTGTATGACAATATGAGAAATCCGGAGTTTCCAAAATTAAATACCGGGTGGGGCTTTGCAGCGTTTATCGAATGGAATGGTAAAATCATTCTGTTCGACACGGGTTGGGACGGGTTTCGAATCTTGAACAATGCTTCAGCGTTAAATCTCCCGATAAAAAAGATCGATGCTGTATTTATCTCGCATATCCACTGGGATCATTCCGGTGGGTTGCCTGTGTTATTTCAATTTTCTCAAATCGATGCCATTTATTTGCCCAAAGGGTATTCAGAACATCAAATGTACGAATTGCAAAAACTATGTAAAAATGTTCAACTCATCGAAAAAATCTCTCCACTCAAAGAACTCGACGATAATATTTATTCCACCGGAGCGTTCAAGTCAAAAGACGGGATTATGGAACATGCCCTCATTCTTTCCGAACAAAAAGACAATAAAGCGTATAATCGACTATTGGTCGGCTGTTCTCATCCGGGTATAGAAGATTTTTGTAACTCCGCTTTGAATATCGGAGGCATCCAAGAAATAATAGGCGGGTTGCATGGGTTTAAGAATCTCGAATTTATTGAACGGAGCGGTATTAAAAAATTGCGAATCGGACACTGTACAGAACATAAATCTCTGTTTTCCTCTACAAAATCCATCGAATACGAAGAACTATATGTCGGAAAAACCATAAATTAATTATGAAAACAAAACAAATGCCATCCAACGACTATATTTTTTATTGATAATATTCATTCTTTAACGTTATCATTGTTTTGTATGCATGCACAAAATTAAACAATCAAAACCCAAAATTGGAGTAATAAATACAACGGATTCAAAACAAAGAAAAAAATCTTCCCATTAAGCATAGCGCCACTCAACGACATCGTTATCATGGCATACATACACATTGGAGGCGACTTGAGCATAGAGCCCGTTGACCCAATATTGCCAATATCGACCTTCAGCCGAATTCTGTGCCCTCCCATCAATCGCAGTAACAAAAAACGAATTACGCTGCCCGAATTTTTGGCAATAAAAATCTACTCGCGCATAGGCCCGCAACAAATCAAACGCCGAAGTATAGGAATTGTTTAAAGTGCAATTTGAATAGGTTACATTTGTGCCATTATTATAATTAATAATCAAAGTGAGATTGTATACGGTTTCGGTATAATTTTTACGAAACGGGTCGTTCTCCCACTCGCATCCTTCATTCTGATTGTTATTATTATTGTTTTGTTCATTTTGATTCTGGTCGTTTTGATAATTGTTCAAAATATAAATTCCAACAATAGAAGCGAACACGATGATTCCAAAGACAGCCAACCCTATGAATTGTTTATGTTTCTGTGACATTTCGATTTACCTTCTCTTCTAATAGAAAAAAGGGATTTGAAAAAAAGCTTTTTCAATGATTTTATGCTTTTCTCTTCTTAATCAGCACCACAGCAGCCGCTGCGGAAATTGCAAGCAAAGCGAATGTGCTGTATCCATCAATCGAAAATCCTGATTGTTGTTTGATGGTAATATAAAAATTTCCGAATGCCGCTGAAGCCGAGGCCAAGATGCCGGTTTCTTTATTAAAGGTCATCGTGGTATTTTGATTTCCGTTTACGGGATTTTGTTTGTAGTCAAAGGTGATTTCTTTATCGTTTTCATTGATATTCAGGGTTCCGTTCATGGAGAACATCTGATTTGGCGGTTGATTTGCTATGGCGATCACGGTTTCTTTGATAAAGGTCCAATTGATTATGCTCAAGAATCCCGGTGCAAACATCCCGATGTTGAAGATGAATTGGAAAGCGATGTCCATCATGGAAACATTTGCAAAGGAGGCGTTTTTCGTGCCATCCTTCAAGAATACGGTCAAATTGATATAGGATGCATTATAGGAATCGAATCCAAGGATAACAACCTCGATTTTACCTCCTTGTTCCAACGCAACGCTGGTATTGGAAATCAGTGCCCATGTAATGGGGTCGAAAAGCACGAAATCTGCTTTTCCGCTTGATTTTTCAATATTATAGGTCAAAGGTTGACCAACCGGCACTTTTTGCGAATATTGTGCCGGGATTGTTGTGGTTAATGCTGCAGCATTTGGGATCGCAATCATCATGAGAATAAATGCCGCGGCTACCATTGTTTTATAGCTTTTCATAAATTTGTTCACCGATAAAATGGTGTCTTCGGAAAAAATGCATCCTTCTATTTAAAATTAGGATAATTTATCCTATTAATATTAAACACGGTTTTTCTTTGATTTTTTAGAACAAAAATTGAAAAGTATTGAAATATTCGATAAATCTATATCTTTTTCAACTCTAAAGCGCATTATGATTACCACTTTTAATGAATTCATTCCGATGCAAATGGTATTGAGGTTCATGGTTCAAAAAAAACTTTATATGCGAGAAACTGATAGCTGAATTGATGATACTTGATTCGAGCGGAGTTGTGATTGAACACTGGTTCGAGATTAATTTGCATAGCGAAACATGTCAAGAATTCGATTTCCATCCGAATATTCCATGGATCGCCTCTGCGGGTTGGGATAACCAAGTGAAGATATTTGATGTAAATCGCAGAACGGTTGTCTTTAGTCTTCAAATGAATGATAATGTTCGCTATGTTCAATTCTCTCCCGATGGGCAGTATCTTGCAGTATCCAGCGTTTCTCTCGTTTCGATCTTTCGGGTTAATGTGAATTTACCGAAAAAGCCGCTCGACAAATTAAAAGAATTTCAAATTAGCGGCCAGAATTGTTGGACAGTTGCATGGTCCCCCAACGCTAAACACTTTGCGTACGCATTCTTCGATGGAACTATCCATGTTTATGATACAGCCCAGTGGACCGAAATCCGGGTCTTGGAATGCCCCTTTAAAACCATTGTGCATATTGCTTTCAGCCCCAGCAGCGCTTTTTTAGCCGCAGCGGGGTCTAAAGAAAATTATATGGTAATCTGGGATCTCCGAGGCATCCCCTTAACATGGCGAATCCATTATCGAGCACAGAATATCCCATATGAGGGTCGAAAATGCGTATGGAGCAAAGATGGGAGATATATGTTTCTATGTATGTGGGGAACAGAATCATATGTGTACAGTACAAGCGATTGGAGCATAAATACAACAATCCATTCAGAAGATAAAGGTCTTGGCGGAGAAATATCAAAAGATCTACAAGTATTAGCGCTGGCCTCCGAATCCGGACATTACGTATTTTATCGATTAGACCAACCTACGGAGAAATGGATGCCGTTGGGAACCTATCATTCGGAGGACTCATTTCCTTGGGATATTAAATGGAGCCCGCACGGACAATGGATTGCTGCAAATTTTCATGATGGTCGACTCCATCTAATGCGTTATTTCAATTCAAGTTCGCCGCTATCCCCATGAAATAAACATGCAAAAAAAAGACCGAAAAAAAATTTCCATAGACAGAATATTCCATGTTCTGTTTAGCACGTGGATATTCTACGGGAATGTCCCTTTGGCCCTATGATTTGTTTATTTTTTTTTATGTTTAGATAAGAATGGCTGAATAAACATAAAAAATTTCATCGAAAAAAACTCTCAAAAAAATTTCCGAGAGAAATGGGTCATTCCAACAAATATTCACAGTCTACACGGAATGTGGATTAGGCTGTGAAAGGAAACGTTTTTTCGGATCAATAATTTTTAGTAATGTTCCTCGAAAAGGTTAAATTGTTTTTGGCAAAGCTGACAAGACTCTTTCAATAGATAAATTCGCCATTGATAAAGCTTTTCGTTATCGGGCTCTTCGGCCGCTGAAAGATCTCTTCCGGTGTGCCTATTTCCATGATTTGCCCGTTAAGTAAAAGGGCCACACGATCGCCCAATCGCTTCGCTTGGAACATATTATGCGTTGCCATTATTATGGTGCATCGATACTCACTCCTCACGTGTGCAATTATACGTTCAATGTTGGCGGTGTTCGGGGGATCAAGATTTGCAGTAGGTTCATCCAAAAGAAGAAGTTCCGGTTCATATACAAGTACCCGAGCGATTGCAGCTCGCTGCCGTTCGCCTCCGGAAAGAGTATACACATTTCTCTCCTTTAAAGCGGATAAGCCCACTATCTCTAAGGCTTTATTTACTTTTTGTTCGACTATTTCCTTTTCAATGTGCCGAATTTTGAGTGCATACGCAATATTCTCTACCAACGTGCCATCAAATAAAACATTTGATTGAAAAACCATACCGATCTTTTGTCGATAGAGTCTTCTTTGCGGTTCGGACAACGCCCACATATCTTTTTTCAAGAACCAAATTTTTCCTTGACTTGGAGGGTTCAAAAGATCAATAATTCGAAGCAATGAAGACTTCCCGACGCCACTGGGCCCAATGATAACCAAACATTCTCCTTTTCGTACATCGAGGGATAAATCTTCAAAAATATTGACGTTCGGGATATAGGCTTGGGTTATGGAGTCGATATGGAGAAATTCCTTGTCTAATTCGTTATTCATAATTTAATTCCCTTCTATATTCGGTGTTTTCACTTTGTGCCGATGGTTCCTTTCCTCCTTTGCAGTCTCAAGATGGGGACATTGACTAAAAAAGCGATAATGAGTAAAATTATGCCCAATGCGATTGCGAACCCGAATTCACCCATCGATGCGCTTAAGACGGTGGCTGTGGTTAAGGTTCGAGTTTTATACAAAATATTTCCGCCGACCATCATCACGGCACCCACTTCAGAAATGAGCATGCTAAATGTGGTAAGGAAGGCGGTTATGATTCCGCTTTTTGCTTCTTGCATAACTTTCAAGGATGCTTGGGTTCTATTTGCGCCGAGGGAAATGGCGGTTTCCCAAATCTCTTTGGTTACGGCAGAGACCTCCGAAATCGTTATTGAAACCACAATCGGGATCCCCATGAATGTTTGAGCCATGATCATCGCTGATGGAGTATAGAGCAATCCATACTCACCAAGGGGACCGCTTCTTGACAACAGCAAATAAATAATCAAACCTGCTACCACCGATGGCAACCCCATTAACGTGTAAGAGACATCTTTCATGATCTGCCGGCCGGGGAATTTTACGATTGCAATTATTGCGCCAATAGGAACTCCGATAAGTGCAGATATGAGCGCAGAGACTGCAGACACATAAATACTTAAAAAAATTATTTGATATAATTCGGGATCCAAATTTATGAGGAGAGTTAAAGCCTCGATAAAGCCATCCAGCAGATTCAGAAGAACCGGCTGAGCAAGGAAAATGTTATTTACCATATTGACGCACCAGTATCTTGAAATCTAAAAATGAAAAAATATTTTTGAAAGAGATTTTTGAAGTTGCTTTCATGAACAATCCCGGTTCCATTTTTAATACTTGTACCGGGTGATCGATAATATACTTTGCCAAAGCGCCGTTTTCGACTTCACAATGTTGACTCCCGCAACTACAAGCGGATAAGTTAAGGGAGGGTGTAAAGACCCGTTCTCCATCGATTGTATAATTCTCTATGATTTGTAGACCGATTGTTACCATAAAGCGGATGAATTTCATTGCTCCGTCGAAATTAATAATACCTTGGTTGAATTGATCGGGATCCACAGCAATAATAGAATATTCATTTTTAAGATCTGGAGCAAAATTGGTGAGATTAAGGAGTCCGACAAGATTTTTTCGCATTTTTAACCATGTCCCATAATCGCATAGAGTATATGCAAGGGTTTCATTGCTCATTATGAGTGTTTGAGCCATTCCTTGTCCCGATGAATAATACCATGCTTTATCACTTGTCGATAAATTTGCTTGCGACCATATTGATTGTTCTTTTATATGAGTGCCCGAGGCATCTCCCCGTGAGATGAATTTTATCGTTGCAGGATTCGCTTCAGCCGCTTGATAAATTTTTTTGAACGCTTGTGATGCATTTGCGATAGAATCCGGTTCTAAAACGCCAGCGGGGTCCGATTTCGGACCGACGAGAATGAAATAATTATAGGCGAAAACCACTCTGCATGTGCCTTTTCCGCTATAAGGTCGAGAGAAATCGCTGTGATTAATGAAAATGGTTTCTAGGTCGGGCGAATGTGCAATGATTAGATCGGCATTTCCCGCTCCCGCATTCATTAATGCTTGTCCCGTCCCTGCTGCAACCCAGTTCATTTCCAACTCATTTTCTTGTTCGAACACGGGTTTTATCAATTGGAGGAGGCCGGATGCGTCCATGCTTGTTGTTGTTTGAATCATAATCTTATTTTTTGGTTTCAAAAAATGGATGCTGCCAATTATGGTTGCGCAAATGATTATCAAACCAAGCATTATCGCGGAAACATACTTTCTATTCATAATTCTATCACGTCCATAATCATTCGCTTTCCCTACTCATCAATCGCTTTCCCTACTCATCAACCGCTTTCCCATTTCACAGAACGACTATCAAGGTCAAATTTTTTCTTTCTTTAGTACCCGAATATTAGTGATTCTGGTAGTTTCATATTGTCCATTTTCGTTTTTTTCGAGATATTTTGTCATATCCCAAATAGCGTTTAAGAAAGTACTTACACCGATTAGTGCCTCCATTTCCACGCCGGTTTGGGCCGTAGTCTTGACTGTCACTTGAACGTCGATAGATGATTCGTGAATTTCGGCTGTACTATCAATAAATGTTATTGGAATTTGATGACACATGGGAAGAATTAACGGCGTCTGTTTTACCGCTGTTAAAGCGGCAACTTTACCCACAATCAAGGGATTGCCTTTTTTTATTTCCCCTTTCTTTATCGCATCAATGGTTGTTGGCTTTAAATAAATTGTCCCTCCGGCAATTGCAGTTCGATGCTGAACCGGTTTATCGGTTATATCAATCATACCAACTCTGTTTTGTTCATCTTTCATCATGATGTTTGTTCTCCTAATTTGGTGGTAATTTTTTTGTTTTTGTTTTTTTCAGACTTTCGGGCCATTAAACGGCTTTCTTAACGACATGGCCTTTGAAAAAGCAAGAAAAATATCATCTTCAATCGGTACGATTAAATCGGGCCGGTTGAGGCATGGTTGAACTTTAAAATCGTTTGTTATGCGTAATGTTTTACAATTTCTACAGAAATGCGTATTGTCAACCGGTTTAACCAATTCTACCACTGCACCATTTTCTAAAATATATTGTTTTCGATCATGCATCGCACGTTCAACTATCCGTGCATTCTGTTTGATAAGTTCGTTTTCTATTGAATCCAACGAAATATGATATTTTTCATATAGCCCGTCAAGATTAGATTTGATCAATTCAATGATCTGAAGGATAATCCCTTCTTTCTGAGTGAATGAAATGAATTGCGGGACCTCATGGTCGTTAATCCCTTTAAGAACTACCATGTTGATTTTCAGAGGAGAAAAGCCCGCAGCCTTAGCTTCTTGTAAACCCGGTTGTATTGCGGTAAAGGATTTTACTGAAGATTTGCTAAAACTATCGCATCCGATATTAAGTCGATCCAACCCGGCCTTTTTTAATGGCTTTGCAAGAGATTTAAGAAGTAATCCATT
Organism: uncultured archaeon; assembly: GCA_964623665.1. Taxonomy (GTDB): domain Archaea; phylum Asgardarchaeota; class Lokiarchaeia; order Sigyniarchaeales; family Promethearchaeaceae; genus CAZUTM01. Next base: position 49,420 of record CAZUTM010000005.1, on the reverse strand, counting down.
TGTTGTCATGCTGATCTCTTTCACGGAGGGTATATTATGGAATATTCGGACAATTTCAACAATATCGGGATGGAGCAAAGGTTCTCCGCCCGTTAATTTAATTTCTTCGATTGAATATTTTTCTACAATTGAAGCAATTTTGCGAATCTGATCTAACGTAAGCACATTCTTAAAATGAGAATCGTTACCCTCATGATGACAATAGAAACAATTAAGATTACATTCGGATGTCACCGAAATCCGAAACCGGGTTATGATTCGTTCGTAATCATCAATTAAAACTTCATGCTCATTCTTTTCTCTCACATATTTCACCGATACGATTAAATGGTTAGTTGATTCAAAGGGTGGCTGATTGATTCATGGGAGGCTGATTGGCCCCGTGGTTCGTTGGGAGGCTGATTGGCCCCGTGGTTCATTGGGAGGCTGATTGGCCCCGTGGTTCGTAGGGAGGCTGATTGGCCCCGTGGTTCGTAGGGAGGCTGATTGGCCCCTTGGTTCATTGGATGGCTTATAAAATGGTAATAGAATCTCCCGCATGTACCACGCCCTCCTTAATGACTTTGGCAAATACTCCTTCTTTTGGCATGACACATTTCCCTGTTTTTTGTTTAATCGCACATCCTTCATGGCATTCCTTTCCGATTTGTGTGATCTCTAAAATAACATCATTAATTTGCAATCTCGTGCCTATCGGTAATGTGTGCAATACAATACCTTGGGTTGTGAGATTTTCTGCGAACGATCCATTGGTCACCGGATATCCTAAATTTTTCATTTTTTCAATGCTTTCTTCTGCTAGCAATGAGACTTGTCGATGCCAATCCCCCGCGTGTGCGTCTCCTTTTAAGCCGGTTGCGGTAATCTCGCAAGCACCCACGTTAGTCTTGATCGTTCCTTTTTTTTCACTAATACAAACCGCGGTAATTTTCATTGATCCAAGAAACGCTCAAACAAATAAAAAAATTATTGTTATGTTCGGCCAAACATATCAATAAATCTTCGGTAAAATTTTAAACGAAGAAATTCATTTGAAGATTATTATGCGACCGTTGAAAACTTTAATTCCGATCTCTGAGGTACAAGAAATTATCAATCAGAAGATTCACAGTATCTCAGAATTCGAAAATATTTCTCTCCTTGAATTAAATAACAGAGTGCTAGCCGAAGATATAATTGCACCGTTTCATATTCCTCCCTTTGACCGCGCTGCTATGGATGGCTATGCTGTTAAGGCAGAGGATATAAAGAACGTAAATCCGGAAAGCCCCGTGCTTTTGGAATGTATTGATAGACTCTACGCGGGTGACGAACCCAAAAAATCGCTCTTGAATGGGCAATGTATAGAAATTGCAACCGGCGCAATGATACCCGAAGGTGCCGATTGCGTTGTCCAAGTGGAAGAAACCAAACGCAATGAGGGTAAAATCGCAATATTAAAAGCATTTCCAATGGAATGGAATATTTCTTTCAAGGGATCTGATATCAAAAAGGGGGAACTCATTCTTTCGAAAGGCACCAGGCTCAACCCTGCCAAAATTGGAGTCTTGGCCTCGTTGAATATTGCTTCTTGTAAAGTGTATAGAAAACCCAAAGTTGCTATCATCCCGACGGGGAGAGAAGTTGTCAAACTTGGAGATGTATGTCATCCGGGCCAAATATACGATATCAACTCGTACACAATTTTTACCATGGTAGTTCAAGCATGTGGCGAGCCCATTCTTTACAATATCGTTCCGGATGAATACGCAGCACTCGAACAAGCGATTTTGGATGCCACCGCAAAGGCGGATCTGACGATTATTATCGGGGGAAGTTCTGTTGGAGAACGTGATATTAACATCGATATTCTAAATGCGCATGGAACAATTTTATTCCATGGTATCAAAATCAAGCCCGGAAAGCCAACCATCGCCGCCATTCTTAACGATAGATTGATGATCAATTTGCCGGGATTTCCGACATCTTGCCTCACCATAGGATACATGCTGGTTTATCCGATTGTCCAAAAAATGGCTCATTTTGAACCGGAAATTAAAAAAACCCGCGTTATCCTTGGAGAACGGGTTAAATCAACTCCGGGTCGGGATCTCTTATTAACTATGTACGTTAAAGATCAAAAAGCGTATCGGGCATTTAAAGAATCAAGCGCCATCACAAGTATTGCCCAAGCCGATGGCTATATCGTTGTTCCATGCGATGTTCCATTTATCGACCAGGGTGCCGAAGTGGAGTTGATCTATTTTTAATTCGGAAAGGAGGGAATATCATGGCTGAAACATCCAACACCAAAGAAAAGCATATCAAGGATAAGAAGATCCCAATTCGGGCGGTTGTTTTGATGGTCGGAGATACTCTTGCCTCCGCCTCTGATGAACTCCGATTGAAATTGGATAAATCCGGGAACATCGCGGAAGAACTGATTAAGGCAAAGCAATTTGAATTACTGAAAAAGCAATATATTGCGGATGAACTGCATGAACTCACCAAGATCATCCAAGAAGTGGTACAGCAAAAAGCGGAATTGATCATCACCATCGGAGGAACGGGCCCATCGCCAAGGGACATCACGATTGAATCCGTGAGACCTCTATTAAATAAAGAATTACCCGGATTCGGTGAATTGTTCCGATTTTTGACATATAAGGAGGTTGGCACCGTTTCAATTATGACAAGGGCTTTAGCGGGTGTGATCGACCAATCAGCCATTGTTTGTCTCCCGGGATCTCCGAATGCGGTGAAATTGGGAGTCCCCCTCATCCTTGATGAAATCGTTCATTTAATCAATATGGTTCGCAAACCGAATATCGGTCCGATGCCGGTCGAACGATTTTAAATGAGAAGAATGATTACCCATTAAGAAGCTGTTAGAAAACAGAAAAAAAGCTAAAATTTATCGTTTAAATGCTTAAAACCATGAAATTTTTTTGTTGTAGGCATACATCTCTATATATTTTATCTGTTTATCCAGATTATTCAGTTCGGTGAGTTTTTCTTCTTCAATCTTTTCGTAATCTTCTTTGGTTAGTTCTTTGGCGATAGACCGTGCTTTGGCCACCTTTAGATCGGTTTCAATCCGTGCTCGTTGGCCTTTAATTTCTTGAACCCAACGCACCAATCCTTTTCTAAGAAGACGAAGTTCCTTTTCGGCATCTTTATACTCTTTTTCGTATTCCTTTTTTAGCTGCTTGAATACATCTTCATCTATTTTCCGCATTTTATAGGTTTTGGTTAATTCGGTGAGTTGACTATCTTTCTCTTTCATGATTCTTTCGAGTTCTTCCACTTTAAACTCACCACCCAATTCCGCTTGAGCTTTGGCTTCTTCTGCTTCCAATTCTGCTTTGATATTCTGAATTGCTTTTAATCTCGTATTCACTTCGGTCATAAAGGTATAATCTTTGGAATAGCGATCTCCTTTCATGTCTTTCATCAATTCTTCCAATTTTACTTTTAACTTCTTTTTCTTTTCCGATATTTCAAGCAATCGGATCTTCACTTTCATTTGATCCTTCACTTTATCCGTAAGAACAGAAAGCGCAAGCGCATCCTCTTCCTCCTCTTCCTTCGTTTTTTTCTTAGATTTATCCTTATCTTTTTCTTTTTCCTTGTCGCTATCCTTCTCCTTTCCCTTTCCTTTCACTTTTTCGTTTTCAGCATCTTCCACCGAATCCTCTTTGGATAAATCCTTATTTAACTCTTCCTTTTTCCCGCTACCTTTTTGGGGCTGCGACTGTTCTTTTTTTACTACATCCGCATCGGGAGTGTCCGAATCTCCAAAGCCTATTGATGGACCTTTATTTTCGGTAAATTTTATCTTTTTTAATGGCTTTCCGCAGAAAATACAAAATTTATCTGAATCCAAGACCGTTTTCCCGCAATGGGGACAACTCGAAGTTGCGCTCGACATGTTTTATCTAATTTATAATGGCAGCAAAATTAATTAAAGTATGGCGAGACCGGTACACATCGGATTGATGGGACATATCGATTCGGGCAAGACCAAAATTGCGGAATGTCTAAGCGAGATTGTCTCTACCGCAGGGTTAGACAAACATCCACAAGCCAAAGAACGTGGAATCACCATCGACTTGGGCTTCTCATTTTTCTCATTGGGTGAAAATAATAAATATATGGTCACCATTGTCGATGCACCGGGACATGCAAACCTAATTAGATCCGTGGTTGCATGCGCAAATATTATTGACTTGGCTGTGGTGGTCATTGATGGAGAGAAGGGACCCCAAGTACAAACGGGTGAACACCTCATGATTCTGCATTCACTCGGCCTCAAGGATGTTGTATTTGTGATCAACAAAATTGATCTGATTTCATCGGAGCAAGTTCAACAATTATCCCAAAAATTAAATCAAATGATAAAAGGACTTAACATAGTCATCTTCGATACCGTTCCGGTCTCGGCCAAAGAAAAAAAGGGAATCAAGGAACTAAAAGAGGTCTTGACACGATTCTTTGACACCCATCAAGAAAAACTTAACAGAAACATCGATGCACCTTTCCTTTTCTTGTTTGACCATCATTTTATGATTAAAGGCAAAGGCACGATTCTCACGGGAACAGCACTTTCCGGGTGTGCGAAAGTAGGCGATTCCTTGACAATTTTGCCGGAAAACATAGAAGTAAAAGTGAAATCGATTCAAAAACAAAAAGAAAGCGTTCAAATAGCCGAGGCGGGGGATCGGGCCGGAATTGCAGTCAGCGGCTTGGAACCGGATCAGGTCAAGCGCGGCTCATTTTTGGTATCCAACCCCAAAGATTATAGTCCCGTTCAATTCATCGAAGGGCAAATTGTTCTGAATGCCACTTTTAAATATCCCATTGCATTCGGAAGCGAAATCACCATCAACTCGGGCATGCAAGTGTTTCAAGCCATTATATATCCTTACGATTTGGAGCAAGATAAAAGGATGCCAAAGGATATCCCTTCACAACCAACAATTCTTGCTTATCCATGTGTAATCGTTTTGAAAGAAGCCCAATTTATTTTAAAAGGAAGCCCGATGTTGGTCTCGCGCTTGGATCTTTCGCCGACAAAACTAAGAATTGCCGGTCGCTTTGAACCCGCCCCAATCCAACCAGCTGAATTACCTTCATTCTATATAAAAAAAATAAAGAAAGGAAAGGTAAAAGCGATTAAAAGCGAAGAAAAGATTGCTATCGTTGAAGGCTTTGCCTCAAATATCAAGAGCGCAGAGCGGCTTCTCGGGATGGCTGCAGAACCCCCGTTCGGAAAAATCACCGAGACATTCGGAACCAAAGGAAATCTCAAAGTCGAAATCACGGATAGCCAGCAAACGCCAGAACACTTGATGAAAAACGATGTTCTTGTTATTGAATTTCGAAAGAAAAAAATTTGAAGAGATTCAACCGCTCCGCCAACACAAGATCTACAATTACCGGAAGTTGAGCAATCCGTGCAGAGATGCCCAAAAGATTTTTACCGGGTGTTTCCAAAACAAAGTATGGAAGAAAGTTCAACTCAAATCCAAGAAGAAAGCGGGGAGATCCATTATTTTTGTAAAGTCTGTGGAATCGATGTTTTTTCGGGCTTGAAAACACGCTGCAGCAATTGCAATGCCCCGATTTGTGAGAAATGCGATAGCAACGGATTTTGTCTGAATTGTTTTTTAAATTTAGCACCCGACGCACAATCCTCGCTAAAACTCTCTAAAACGCTATCTTGGGCGGTGCCTCTTTTGCTTGCATTTATTATTCGCAACGATTTTTGGTATTGGATAGCGGGCGTTGGAGGAACCGCATTATTTTTCATTCTGGTTCATTTCTATTTCCGATTTAAAATCATCAAACATCCGGACCGTTATTTCTATCCGCGCTGGCTAAGCATTGTGAATAGCGATGAATACAAACGATTTATTGAAGAGAATAATAAATTGCGGGTGGTAAGCTTCTTTCAAGTGCAAAAGAAGAATACCTTGGAACAAGATAAGATCGAAGAACTGAAGATACAAGCCGATAAATCCAAGAATTTTTCGGAATTGGCAGACTCTGATGAATTATCGAATGAAAATGATGATAGACCGCCGGACATCCCGGCGTATATGGACGATGCGGCATACCATCTTTCGGATGCGATGAAAGAGTTATTGGCCTCTGAAGCAATCGAATCCGAGGAATTGCAGGATATTGGTTCTTCAACTTCTCTTGAATCAAAAAGCCAATTAACGGACAAAAATGGAATATTGACGAATAACTCCGAAAACCGGGATAGGCCTCAAGAGGTCTCCCGCTTGAAATGCACGCGATGTAAAAGAGAATTGGTAAAAGGAAATATTTGTTTTGAATGCAAGGTCCGAATCTGTCCGAGCTGCGGGGAAGATAATAGATTTACCAGCACCCGTTGTATCTGCGGATACAAATTCGAGCCTTTGGAGAATTTATTAGAGGATTAATAGAGATTCGAAAACTATTTTTTTTGCATGCTTGCCTCAATTTATAATAGCAATTTGATCCGGGAAGGATCTTTTATTAGAAAATTAATCCGGTTCTTTTTTGAAAAAACTCGTTTTTATAATGGGGTGTTTTTCTGATTTATTTTTGAAGAAAATTATGCGAATCAAAAACCAGTCAGTATCGACCTTGCTGATATATTCCTCCCCGTTTATCATTCCGAGAAAACTACTTCATCGAATAGTAGAATCCTAGCGCAATAAAATTTGATTCGGGGGAACCAAAGACTTTTCATTATAATTTGAGATCTTATATTTCATCATTTGATCCGGAGATATTTTATTTTAGGCCAATGATCTCTAAGATTTCTTTCGATTTCGAAAACTACTTTTCATCACCCGATCAGCAAGTCCTTTGAAAATTGCGTTTTGATTAATAGTTCCGAGAAAACTAGTTTGCGCATGTGGGGATTACGAATTGTTTTAGGATTTAATCCGGATGAAGCGGTGTGTGCAAAGGTGATTTCAAATAAAAAAATGTAGCCTTAATATTTAAGCAAGAATAACATGCCGATGATACCACGAAATCACGATTGGTCCTCAACAGAAACAAATCTCAACACTTTTTCGGATAATTTAAATGCTAAAATCGTGGTGGGTATTGCAAATAAGGCACCCACAAAGCCAAACACAAACCACATTCGCGAAACAAACTCTGTTCCCAAAGGAATACCAAGAGCATAATACAACGCCCAAATCAATGTTGTGGTGAGGAAATAGCCGATCGCATTGAAAACGACCATTGCAACCTTTTGCTTATTCGGGTTGGTGTAATGCACGGTGTATTCAAGGAAACCGAATCGAAACGCGTATACAATTGGGGCAAGAAAGAATCCAGGGCCTCCCAAGCCGCTGCTTGTATCAATTATACCTACGATGATTCCTAAGAGCACACATGCACCAAGCTTCTTCTTTAATCGCAAAAACATAATAATAAACACATTGATAAGCAGATCCATCGTGATATGGCCAAAGGGAACAATCCACGCCAAGATCGCAAAGACCGAAATATTTGCTCCGAAAATTGCCAATAAGGCGGTTTGTCTACTTTTATTATACGCATCTTCGGTGATCAATTGATTATAATTTACATTGCGTACCTTTGATGCGCCATTATTTCTAGAGATTTCAGACATGATAATTCGTCGTTTGTAATTCATATTTATTTATAAATTTATATGATTTGCTATAATTTTTGTTAGGATTAATGAATTCTGCGCAATCATATCCCGAATTATGAATACGGATAAAAGAAAAAACCCTTAGAAAAAAATTTAAACATATTTTAATTTGAATTGCGTGGACGAATAACCTTGAACGACAAAACCCATCACATCAACGAACTAAATTTCAATTCCCCCGAAAAACCTCCGGAACTATCCACATTTTTCATCTCTTTTTGAATCCGGGCAATTGCTTGCTTCGGGGATCCCAGTATCACCGAACAAAGCGTATCATGACAGTAATTTATGTAGAGATTGTAGTTAATTTGCTTCTTTCCGCTCGAATCTCCGCTTCCGCCATCTCCGTAAACGGCAAAACCCTCTTGCTCCGAAAATTTCAATTGAAAATACGGAACGAATAGTGTCCGCACTTTGTTTCTCAATTTGAAAAAGGCTTGTTTGGAGGAAAATATCGAGAGAGGCTGGTAACCATAAAAATCCCATTGCGAAGCCACCAATCCGGCTCCATAAAACGCGGGATTCAAGAACACATCTTGTTTCTTGTACTGAGCAAACACCCTCAAGCGTTCAAGTTCGTTCTGAATCTGTGCCTCTTTGTATAAATTATTTACCCGGATTGCGGACTCATAAAGCACAAATGATGGGCCCGGAAGCGGCTCGTCGGCGTGTCTGGCTTCCACTTTGAATTCGGACTCATGAATGGAATTAAGAAAGAGTTCCGGAGTTTCGGGATCGGCAAATTCTTTTACGGCAAATTTAAGCAATTGGCTTGCGATTTTCGCATATTCCTCCTTGCCGGTATGCTCATACAGAGTCAAAAAGAATTTAGCGGCATATCCCGCGTCCTCAAGAGTTGCATCGAATTTTGGATTTCCATCTTTCTCATCCAAAACACGATACATTCGCTCGATTTCATTGTTTTCAACGACGATTAGTTTATCAATAAATGTGGTTGCGATACTTTTTGCGATTTTAAGATAGAATTTATCGTTTGTGGTGTAATACAAGTCCAAGAAGCCGATTCCCGTTAATGCATTCCACGAACCGAGTAAATTATTGATTACGGCGGGTTTGACTCTTTTTTCCCTTATTGCCCGAAGTTTGTTTTTAATTTTCAACCATTGTGGGTCTGTTGGAGTCCAAGCATCATCTTTCCAGACCAATTGATTGAAGCCTTCAAAGTTACCCTTTATCGAGATAGCGAACTTCGAATTCATGTATTCAAATTCTTCGCTCTTCAATGCTTCTTGTAATTCGGCTACACTCCACACATGATATCGGCCTTCTTCGCCACCGGCATCGGCATCGATACCCGATTTAAATAATCCAAGAGGGCTCCGGAGTTCTCGAATTAAGAATTCGGCGACTTCCATTGCAATTGCGAGAAATTCTTGTGATTGATATAATCGGGCTGCTTTTGCATAGACACTGAGGGCCAAAGCATTGTCATAAAGCATCTTTTCGAAATGCGGGATTATCCACTGCGCATCCACGCTATAACGATGGAATCCCCCGCCCACATGATCATAGAGCCCTCGATACGCCATGATTTCGAGCGATTTTTTAATTAGATATCGAAATTTTTCTGCATCTTTTTCGCTTTTTGCGTAATGATTGAAAAGAAATTCATATATAGCGAACTGAGGAAATTTCGGTGCACCGGCGAATCCGCCATCCCGCTGATCGAAATAATTGAGAACTTGTTCAAACGCTTTTCCGAATTCTTTATGCGATAACGCCAAAGGATTTTCTTTCTGTGCTGCAAGAGCCAATTGGGTTTCCAGATCATACCCGGAAGCGGCGATTTCTGCAAAGGAATTCACATCAATAGCTCCGAACAATCCTTTATTCTCATCGACTGCCGCCTCCGCATTTTCTTGTTGTTGTTTCTTGGCTTTTTCCAATTTTTCTTTCTTTATTTGCTCTGCTCGGGAGATCGCTTTTTTTTTTCTTTCGTCACGGCTTTCTTGAATCTTTCGATTGATTTCTTCGATTTGATCTCGTTTAGTTCGATACGTTTCCAAAATTAATTTTAAGAGGGTTGGGAATCCGGGCATACCGTAATTCGCTTCGCTCGGAAAATATGTGCCCGTGAAAATCGGCTTCAAATCGGGAGTCAGAAAAATTGAAAGGGGCCACCCGCCGGATTTCCCGAACATCGCATTGATTTCTTGATAATAAGAATCGAGATCGGGCCTCAATTCACGATCCACCTTGATGCTCACAAAATGCGTGTTAAGAATTTCCGCAACCGCTTTATTATCGGCAAAACTTTCGTGCTCCATTACATGACACCAATGGCACGAAGCGTACCCGATAGAGAGAAAAATTGGCTTGTCCTCTTTTTTCGCTTTTTCAAGGGCCTCGGGCCCCCAAGGATACCAATCCACCAAATTTGTGGAATGTTGTTCAAGATACGCACCCGGTTGACCCGCCAAATGATTTTTGGGTCTATTCCGTGAGCCCTCTTGATCCTGTCTGCTCATTTCATTCACCCCATTTCAAATCTAACCTTTCAAAATAGAGCACACACTCTATTTGGAAGTAAACGCGTAATTCAATAGAGAAATACGATAGTACAAAAATGGAGAATCAGAGAAATAAAGTTGTTGCTTTCCTTGTAGAAAACACAAGCCAAAAATGGTTATTTTACATTCTTTTTCGCTGTTCCTTTCGAGGATCGTATAATCTTCCCGCCGCACACATCACATTCATTATCCGGAGGACTCACACGAAAAGTTTTGCCGCAGTCGTTGCATCTGTAGCCCCAATCAATTTGTCGCTTGATTGTGCCATGCTTCAAAGAAAAATATGGAATACCCATTTTTTTACAGACATTTTGAACGGCGTAATCCGAACTTACGACTTTAATTGTCCATGCGCGGTATTCTTCATCGTTTTTCAATTGGAGAGCAAGCGCAATAACGGCTTGGTCATTTTGAGAAATGACTCCGAGATCGCCGGTTTTGATAGCGGTTTTTTTCACCATCTCGAAATAGCTTGAATCAGGATCCGACACCAAAAGTTGATTCTGAACCTTTAAGCTTTCAAAAAGAAACCGGGCTTGATTATTGGAAGTCACCTCTTCTTCGATACCCGAAGTGGTAAATAATCGCTCTGCATCGAGATCGGAAAGCTGCTTACTCGAAAAGAACGCATTGGCATCTAACACAAAAAGAGTGGGCATTAGGATCACCCCTTACTCCTTGAAGGATTGAATGCTGGACGACCAACATGGAAGTTGACGCAATGGGGGTCAGATGGAAGCACAAATAAAGGATTGAATGCAAGAGGATGCAAGACAACACAAGGTGGGCAGTTCCGCATCATCGCTTACTCCTCGGGACCGGTGTCTTCCAAACTCTTGGAGTAAAGGATTTTGTGCTTGAGCCGGTTATAAAACCCTTCATGAACCTTTTTGTTCAATCGAATAAATTTGATGTTGGAAGAGGCTTGCTTAATGATAATCTTCTGCGGCGGTGCGATTCGATATTCGGTTTGTCCATCAATAACCAAAACTCCGTTTAATCGGGGTCTTAGCAATTCCAATTCGATACTTGATGTTGAAGGCACAAACAATGGTTTAATGAGCCCCGTCCCCGCAAATGGATTCACCGGAACGAGTTCTATGGCTTGCACTCTCGGATCCACCAAACATCCGCCAGCCGATAATGCATAAGCGGTGCTGCCTGCTGTCGTGGAAATGATAAGCCCATCCAAATATGCCGAAGTGAAATGCGCGGAATCGATAGATATTTTCACATGAAGAACTTTCGAGGGTTTCGACGAAATGAGAAGAACCTCATTCAGTGCAAGCGGAAGATTTTGACCGTTCACTACGGTGTGCAGACGTGCCGCTTCCTCGATGGCATAATCACCCGCTAAAATTTTGGTTAGATCCTCTTTTACGGTTTCAATGCTCGATTCATCAAGAAAGCCAACCGAGCCCATATTCACACCGAAAATCGGGGGTGGATTTTTATCCGGAAGATTTTGGGCGATTCGGAGTACCGTACCATCTCCACCAACCGAGATCACGAATTTAGTATTGCCATTAGGCCCGCCATACATCCCGTTTAACTCTTTTCGGAAATGAGAAATGAATTTTGAAGCGATCCGATTCTCAAAAAAGATTTTTTCGCCCTTTTCTATGAGAAAATCGGATATTTCCTTGGTTATGTCCAATGCACGCTGACTATCCAATCTGCAAGCGATGGCAATCGCCTTTTTCTGAGATTCCATGTACTCTTACCCCCCTTTTCTCGATTTAATATATTAAATTGGTTTTTGGAGTATATATTTTTTTTTAAAACTGCCCGCAGTACAAATGAATATATTCTTTGAAAATTTCAATTGCATCAAGAACATAGAAGAATTAAGGAAAAAAAGCGCAAAATTCTATAGATTTGGTTCTATAAGGATTTTTCTTGCTCCCATAACCCGTGAATATTACAGAAAATCAAGGCGTGGAACTTCTTGTACTTCGCAACCTCGCATGAGAAATAAGCAATAGGCGGGGATAACACGGGAGTTGGTTCGTAGCTCCCGATTTCCCGGAATTTGCCTTCTGCATCCTCAGAATATAATTTAATCCACACAATATAGTGTTCTTGGAGGGAAGGGTGCAAAATGTCGCGCCCAATGGTGACTTTGATGGTCTTTTCATCGAGCTTCTCGATAAAAGGAACGTGTTTCTCTTTCTGTTCCTTTTCCGGCTTGTTGATTAATGCATCAATCATAGCGATCACTTTTGTATGCAAATAGAAATCGTTTTGATTCGTTATAATCGTTTTGATTTATTTATAAAAAGAAAATTCGATCGGCTTTTTATATAGAAAAGGGGATTTTGAATATATATGCAGATAACAGAGCAAGTACTCAAAAAAAGCATTGAAGGCGAACTCACTGCGATTGCGAAGTACAAGGAATATGCCGCGATGTCGTTGAAAGCGGGGTTTAAAGGCGTTGCAAGGCTTTTCAAAGCGTTAGCGTTTGCAGAAACCTTCCATGTCAAGAATCATCAGAGGGCGTTGGGCGAAGCCTATTCGATTGAGCCGAAACCGGATTTAAAAGAAGGCATCGAGAATATTCTGATGGATGCGAAACTTGGTGAAACGTGGGAATTCAAAGAGATGTATCCCGGATTTATAGCCCAACTTCCAAAGAAGCCTACAGAAGATCAACCAAAATTGGCAAAAATATCCATGGATTGGGCCCGCGATGTCGAAAAAACGCATGCTGAAGTATTGGCAAAGGTGATCGAAATTATAAAATCGGGTAATGATATCGAAAACGAAAGGATTTGGGTGTGCGTGGCTTGCGGAAATATTGCTTTTGGGGAGCTGCCCAAATCAAATTGCCCAGTTTGTAAGCATGATCTGATGTTTTACACCGAAATTACGGAGGCGATATTAAATGAATAGTGTACCACCGGATACTGAAATGGAAAGTCGAAAAGTCAATGTGGATGATAAAGATTTTGTGGAAAGTTCTCATCTCGAAGGCGGAGAACTCATTCGACAAGTGGTCTTCGGTATGAATGATGGAATCGTATCAACATTCGCATTATTGGCAGGTGTCGTTGGGGCCGGGCAAAGTGTTGATACGATCATTGTGACGCTATTGGCGGCAATGATCGCGGGGGCGTTGTCAATGGCCGCGGGAGAGTTTATCAGCGCAAAGTCGGAGAAAGATTATTACCGCAAGGAAATCGAACAAGAGCGGCTAGAATTGATTTTGGTTCCGGAAATCGAGAAACAAGAGCTCCGCAGAATGTATAAAAATAAAGGATTTAAAGGAAAAATTTTAGATGAAATCGTGGACACCATCAGCAAGGACAAAAATTTGTGGCTCAAAGAATTGGTAGCTTCGGAAATAGGCGTCGCGGAAATAGAGCAAGGCGGAGTGTTAAAACAGTCGATCATCATTTTCTTTGCATTTGTATTGGGGGCGATCTTCCCGATCGCGCCATATCTCTTGTTTAGATTCTTGGATCCGTTTGTATTGTTCGCTTTGGCATCAATCATTACCTTTGGCGGGTTGTTTTTGGCGGGTGCATTGAAGAAATTCGTCACCGGCGTTTATTGGTTGAAATCCGGAGTGGAGATGCTCCTTGTGGGTTTATTTGCCTACGGCTCTTCCTACCTCATCGGATTATTGATTGGGGTGAACATTTCATAAGCTTCGGGATTCCTTGATGACATTTTTTCTTTTTTTGCCATCCTCCTTTCTCTTTTTTTGTTCTAAACGAGTATTTCAATACACAAGCTTTTTTTCCGAATTCGCTCTTTCTTTCGCATGGATTCAATTCCCAATTCAATAAAAAGCAGCGATCCGAAAAAAGAATCGCAATCGAATACACCCGTGAAATCAACACATAGATCTCAAGAAGAAATTACGAGTTCGTTTTATCATTCAAAGTTAGGGATTTTCTTTGCGATGGTTGTGCTTTTCGGGAATGGAATCCATCCAATCATCAATAATTCTCGTCCGCTTGAGTTGGATGCAATGAATTTTGCATGGTTGATGGGTTTGTTTGAATTTTTATGCGTGCTTCCTTCGTTTATTAATGAAAAGGTCAGAAAAACTTCAATAAAAAGGGATTTGGATCAGAACACGTTGGATCTTCGAGGAAAAGCATGGAAATTATATATCACAATTGGGATTTTCTTTTCAATTGCTCAACTGTTATATACATCGGGGTTGAGCATCGCCGGATCCATAAACGGCTCCATTGCCACCAAAACTGCACCCATATTCGCTTTGTTTATCGGCGCGATTTTGTTAGGAGAGAAAATTACAAAAACTCAGCTTGGATTAACGATCTTCATGCTTCTCGGCCTTTATTATCAAAGTACCAAAGGTACATTCATGATGGATCAAATAAATATCGGGTTTTTGATGCTCTGTATTACTACATTTCTTTGGAACCTCTCCCATGCATTATCCAAGCCGTTTCTCCAATCGGGTGCAATTTCTACGAGCGAAATCATCTTTTTCAGGACATTAATTGTGTTAGTCTCGATTCTAACAATTTCCATCGTTCAAACCGGCCTTGAACATGTATATTCGATTATAAGCAATCCGGTATTTATAATGTTCGGGTTTCTGATGGGCGCTACGTATTTCTTGATGCATTTCAGTTGGTACAAGTCCATCAGCACGATTAATTTAAGCTTGGCCAGTGCCTTGGTGATTCCTTCTCCCGTAATTACAACGCTTGTTGCGGTTATGATAGGACAAGATGTATTGCACGGATATCAAATTATCGGAATGATTATCATGCTTACGGGTCTATATGCCTTGTTAATCAACAAGATGAAAACCAATCATTCAAAAATCCCTTCAAAGGGATGAATGGAAAATATAGAGAGATCAAAAAGAGAGAAAATGAGAAGGATCAAAATAAAAATGGGTCACGCTTCCTTGGATTCTTTTTCTATCAATTGTGCATTGAATTTATAGGCTTCCGTAATGAGTTTATTGAGCACAAGATCGACTTTTTCTTTTGTTTTTGAAGAGATGAGATCAAAGGAGGGCAATTGAAGTTGAGCCGCCAATTTATTTCCGGCGTTAATAACATCGTCAACTTCTTCGTCTTTGAGCAAATCTTTTTTGGTTCCAACAAGGAATATGGGTGCATTCGCAGCGGTATTGCTTCTCCAGATCTCCAACCATTCGGGTAAATCTCGGGTGGTTGAAAAGCGGCTGGAATCATAAAGCAACAAGCCACCGACCGCACCTTGACAATAGCGAGGAAGCATAAATCTGAAACGATCTTCACCGCCGAAATCCCATATCTGAACCTCGACATCGATTAGAGGTGGATCATCCGCATCAGATAATGGATCTATGATCTTCGTTCGCAATAAGTGGAATTCGATGCCGACCGTGATCTTTGTCTTGGGATCAAATATACCTTCAACGCAGCGCCGGGTAAATGTTGTTTTTCCTACGCCCCCATCCCCCAATATAGCGGTTTTTAGAACATTTCGTGATCGTTCTTTCTTCTTCCCCATGACCATTATTGTAATCCAAAATTAAATAAGCATTTCGCTTCACACAAAACCTAAAGCTTGCGCTCAAAAATGATTAAATGCTTTTCTATATAAATAGTATTGGAGCAAGAAATCAAATGAAAAAACCAAAAATGCGAGCTATATCGATTTTTTTTCGATATTTCATCTGTTTTGGTGCAATTTTCCTAGTGGTACCACTTACGATTTTACCAAATTCAGAAAATTACTTTTCAATCCAAGATTTTCATCGTATTTCATTTGAATCTCCAGAATTTTCGGCTCAATCGTTCGACGCCATAAAATCTATGATGGGTTTGGACCCCCTTTACGCATTTCAGCCTAAAAAGAATATCAGCGTCGCGGTTTTGGATACCGGAATTAATCTTTCTCATCCAATCTTTTCGAATTTCGAAATCAACAAGAGTTTTTTTTGGGAAGATATACGTTTTTTTACCGAAGGAATTGGGTCGCCCTTTCCGATTGACATCGATGGGCATGGAACACACATCTCTTCGATTATCGTTCGGTTAACGCAGAATCAAAATCTCTCTTTGGTATCGATCAATGTTTTCAGCAATCTAAGCGGTCAAGCAAGCACCAATTTACAAAACTTGACGTTCGCAATCGAATATACGACAGGCTTTTCCGATCAAAGGCGACCGGATATCATTTCTCTTTCCTTGGGAAGCTCTGCGACGTATAGATTATATGATACTGCTTCAAAAGCAATTGATAATTGTCAAGAGCGGGATATTATTGCAGTATGCGCTGCGGGAAATTCCGGCGCTTGGGGAAAGGGGTCTATTTATACCCCCGGAATAAGTAATTGGTCGATCACGGTTGGCGGTATCGAAAACGCCGATAAAAGAGATTCGAAAAGCTCCATCGGACCTGTATTCAACGGAAGAATTAAACCCGACCTTGTTGCACCATCTGTCGATGTGGAAGGGGCGGATTCTAAAAGGACTGGTTTAAAAACAATATCCGGAACATCCCAAGCCGCTGCAATAATATCGGGGGTGGTCTCCCTTTTACGCGGCCGGTATCCGCATTTGCACTCTGCTGACCTTAAACAAATTCTATATATGTGCTCAATTAAATTGCCGATATCTGAATCGGGAGGTGAAATTGCGTATCCGGATAACTTTCAAGGGTACGGGCTGCCGCAAGCGGATATTGTTGTTTCCTTGATGGAAAATAATGAAAGCGTTATATTTCCCCAAAAAATCGTTTTAAATTCTAGTTTGGGAAGAGGCACGGGCTGGGTTCGTAGGGTGCAATTAGAAAAAGGCAAGATATACGGATGGTCATTAAAAACCAATGATCCGAGCCCTAATTTAAAAATGATATTATATTCTGCAGAATCCGATGCATTTGGCTATCCAAAAATACTTCGAACATCCGAAGATTTAACGAATTCGCTCTATTTTGCTTCAGAACAAGATCAAATGGCATACATCGCGATTAAAACAGATTTAAGAAGTCCAAATTCCCAAAATGTAATAGAAATTTTTGAAATCGATGCGAATAGAACATATTTATACGAGCGGGTCGTTTATTTATTCGTTATTGGTTTATATCTCATTGGATTCTTTGTTTTAGTTCGAAAGCGGTTATCCTAAACGATCTTCGGGTATTCAATAAATATATTCTTTATTTCTTGGAAATTGGACACAATCTGATATTTTTTCACCTCGAGAATAATAAAAACGGTGTTTTTTTCGACAATGAATTCGGATAAATAAGGATGCTTGTTCGAATAAGCTATTTTCAACTCATCGGGTAGCCCCTCAAATCGTTCCACCAATTTGGCAATTCCGGTTGCGCAGATCGTAATTGTTTTTTGAATATCATCTGGGATATTTTGTCGATTATCCATGAACATTGAAATATTTTGATTTTTCACGATGTTTTTGTATTTTTTGGTTGTTTTTGAAGTCGCAAAGAGAATTCGCTTCAGATCCTGAGTGAACGCAAGAGCAACCAAAGAACAATGGGGCATGTCATCAAGCGTTGTTGATAAGACTCCAAATCGTTGTGTTATTAAAAGATTACGATAAGGTTCTAAATCTTCAAGCATGCAAGAAGATGTGACTTTAAACTTAAAAAAGATGTTGTTATTTTCTACATTCTTCGAGACTTTGTTCCAAAACGCTCAATTGAAGCTTTACATCTTGAGGCGACGCAACTTCCTCCTCCGACAAGGCAAGCATCTTGGAAAACTCGGCCTTTAATGGTTCAAAATTGATTTTGTAAGGATCTTGCCGATCTTCATATGTCTCCATAAATTTTCTAAAAGCTTTAATAATCTTCCATTTCGTATCAAATACATAAGCATGATAAAACGCCGGATATAACACCGCATCCGCATCTTGCCTCTTCTTTCTATAACAGTCGAAATCTTCAAAGACGATAATGATCATATATTTTCCGCATCTTTCTAAATGAAGCCGGTGGGATTCTGTTTTTATTTCAACGATGTTTCCTAACGAACGATTAAAAAATTCCATGATCGCCGAAAGAAAGCCGGAGATGATTTCTTGTTCATCTTTTGCACCCAAACACCCGTTTCCGTTTTTAAAAATGTTGACAACATTCGTTCCGTATTCATGAATAATGATGATTCCGGTTAGCATATTCTTGTTTCACAAAAAAACTATATAAACCGCACTTAGAGAAAATTTAAAAGGGAAGATTGTGGCCCGTTTATTTGATACCAATAGCCGTTCGATTGAATTGATGATTGTTGAAAGAGGTTCGAGTAAATGTATCACAATTAAAGACTCTTTCACTTAAGAGAAGGAGAAATAAAACTTTTTATTTGTTGAATTCGAAATAAAGTTATGGCTCGAGATTTGAAAGTAGGGATGCTCGGCTATGCGTTCATGGGTCGTGCCCATTCCAATGCATTTAACCAAATCCCGAAATTTTTCTATCCTCCGCCCGCCAACCCAATAAAAGAGGTTGTCTGCGGAAGGAATGAAGCCGCGGTTCGAACCATGGCACAACAATTCGGTTGGAACCGCGTAGAAACCGATTGGAAAAAGATGATGAAATCGGGTATTGAAATCTTCGATAATTGCGGCCCCAACGATATGCACTATGAACCGAATATTGCGGCGGCTGAGGCCGGAATCCACGTGATTTCGGAGAAACCGCTGGCGAGAAACCTTAAAGAAGCAAAAGAGATGGCGGCAGCGGCCAAGAAATCCGGTGTTGTGAATATGGTCGCTTATAATTACCGCAGAGTACCCGCCGTTCAATTGGCAAAGAAATTGATAGAAGAGGGCTATATCGGCAAAGTGTATCACTGGCGTGCGGTATATTTGCAGGACTGGATCATGGATCCGAATTTTCCGCTTGTATGGCGGTTACAGGGAGATATTGCGGGGTCGGGTCCTCATGGGGATTTAAACGCCCATATCATCGATTTGTCGAGATATTTAATCGGGGAGATTTCCAGCGTAGTGGGTATGGAGGAGACATTTATCAAAGAGCGACCGATATTGCAGCAAGGCGCACAAGGCGAATTGGGTGCTCAGAAAGCAATGAGCAAAGAGATGGGTAAAGTTACGGTTGATGACGCGGTGTTGTTTTTAGCCCGTTTTGAATGCGGCGCATTGGGATCATTTGAGGCTACAAGATTCGCAAATGGAAGAAGGAACCATAACAGCTTCGAAATTAACGGATCTAAAGGTTCGATCGTATTTGATCTTGAGCGTATGAACGAATTACAATTTTATTCAAGCGAGGATCCGAAATTTGCACAAGGATTCCGAACCATTTTGGCAACCGAAGGGGTGCATCCGTATATGAGCAAATGGTGGCCACCCGGGCATATTATCGGCTGGGAGCACACATTTACCCATGAAGTATATGATTTCATTAAGGCGATTGCAGATGGCGGTCATGTGATGCCGGATTTTGCAGATGGAGTTAAAACCCAAGCAGTTCTTGAAGCAGTGAAATATTCTATTCAATCAAAAACTTGGGAACATCTTTCAAAATATACGTAAAAACAACTTTTGTGTTTCTATTTGAAAAGAATTCTATGATTCTGTTTTTTATTTCGATTCTTTTTAATTGAAATTTTTGTCTCGGCCCACAAAAATTCGGGATCAGACCATGACGACTAAGATCCCGTATCTCTACCAATATATTAAATACGGGATTTTTTACTTCCGCTCTTGAAATTTCGATAATAGAGCAACGCAAAGCAAGTTCACAAGGAAAAGATATTATATTGATTGTTCTTTGTTCTAAAAGAACATTTACATATTGAAACGTTGTACACTCCAAATATATTGAGATTTCATTTTTTAATAATCAATTTTTTATTGTTTTTTTCGTTTTTCAAAGCATGTATCTCTGCAAATTGGTGGAAAAAAAGGTTTTACAATCGGAAATCATCGATTTCTTTCCTACCAACGCAAAACGAGTTGTGATCTTGGACATCAAAATCGCCCGGCAGAGAAAAACCATCGAAAAGATTTTTTCACCGGAAAAAAAGCCCATAACCCGGAAAAAACGGGATAAAAGACAAAAACAACAAGCATTGATGCAACCGAAACCGGAAACCACCATAAAAAGCACCCCGAAACAAAAGCACAAATCGAAGAACACTAATCAAGACAAGCCACAATCAAAACAACTGAACCTGCTCGAAATTTTAAATTCCAAGAATCTTTGATAAACAGATTAGCTTTAAATGCTTGTAATAAGTTATACTTGTGAGAAAAATGGATCCGAAACCGATAGAGCCGCAACAATCCGATCTGGAGAAATTATTACCAAAAGAAATCATTGATCAATTGAAGAAAATCAATATAACAAAATTATACCCACCTCAAATCAAAGCGATTATGGAAGGATTGAATGAGAAAAATCTTTTTGTGAGTATTCCCACTGCGGCAGGAAAAACGCTGATCGCAATTGTTTTAATCATGAATCATTTTCTTAAATATAAAAACCAAAGGTCAACCCATAAAATTATTTATTTGACTCCGCTAAAA
The DNA here is from genome assembly GCA_964623665.1 of uncultured archaeon. Lineage (GTDB taxonomy): Archaea > Asgardarchaeota > Lokiarchaeia > Sigyniarchaeales > Promethearchaeaceae > CAZUTM01. Next base: position 28,718 of record CAZUTM010000005.1, on the reverse strand, counting down.
GCACTTGCGCGTGAAAAATATCAAGAGTTTACCCAAAACTGGAGCGATCTCGGTATTAAAATCAAAAAAGCGGTTTCGGATCCCGATAAAGACGAATCTTATGTCTTCAACGCAGATCTCATTATAATGACCAATGAAAAAGCAGATTCGATGCTTCGCAGTAAACCCGAATTGATGCAAGCGGTCAGTCTGATTGTTGTTGATGAAATTCACCTTATGAACGACCAATCACGTGGTGCAACCCTCGAAATGCTTCTTACGCGAATCAAAGCGGAACAGCCGGAAGCTCAGATTATAGGACTCAGTGCAACGGTCAATAATTATCTCCAACTTTCCAACTGGTTAGACGCGAATGCAGTAAAGGATGAATCGAGGCCGATTTCCGTTCGATATATGTACTATATCCCAAATGAGCTGCATGAACTGAAAAGAGATGACGATAACGAAATCATCGATAAAATATTCAAACGTGTGAAGCCAATTGCAAATATCGATGCGGGAAAGAAACCGGATAAGTCGGATTTATTGAATTCTATGGTTGAACTGACTTTAGATATTCTGGAAACCAAAGGGCAATGTCTTATTTTTACCAATTCAAGAAAAAACGCCATGGATTACGCACGAAAGATAGGAGAATATATTGCCCCCACACTTGACCCCGAGCTGATTAATGAATTAGACCAAATTGCTACAGAATTTTTAAATCTAAGTTCGGAACTTACCGACTTGGCAAAGAAAGAAGCAGAATGCATCAGAAAGGGAGTAGTATTCCATCATGCGGGCTTGGTGGAGGAACAGCAACGAAAAATTGAGGATGCGTTTAAAAAGCGAAAAGTAAAAACCATTGTTGCTACGCCCACATTAGCCGCGGGCGTAAATGTACCGGCTCGACGGGTAATTATCCAATCGACCACGAGATTCGATGAAGAGCAAGGTCGTGCTGTTGCGATTCCGATCATGGAATTTCAACAGATGGCGGGTCGGGCAGGTCGACCCGGATATGACCCTTACGGCGAAGTGGTCGTGTTAAGTAATAACTACGAGATTATTCGAACCACATCCGAAAGATATTATTTTTCACCTCCGGAAAAGATTATCTCAAAGCTTTCGGAAAATGCCCAATTCGATGCCCAGCTTTTGGGCGCAATCGCCTCAAAAATTGCTAAAAATGAAGCCGATTTGTTTAATTACTTCAAAAATTCGTTTTATTTTTATCAAAATCTCGATAATGAAACCAAATTCGCCATTACGACCATTGAAAACGTGAAATTTTCGAAAAAAACGAAAAAAGGAAAAATTCCTGATTTTGAAAAGGCCAAAGATGAAATAAAAAAAAGAAAAGAATTCTTAGCAAAAAAAAACAGAGGTCGAGGAAGAGACCCGCTTGGTCGCTCCGACGACTTTATTCAAGCATCAGAACTTGTCGACGAAGATAATGACGAGCGCAAAGAACTTTTCGAAGCAGAGGGTGAAGAAGAAGAAGGTGAAGATCGGCCCGGAACACAGATTACGCCATCAGATATTAAAGAGCTTGAATATGATTTGAAACGACTCATTGATAATAGGCTTGACACGTTGCAAATGAACAGTTTAATCGAACGCAATGGAAACGAAATAATACCTACTCAAATTGGAAAAATCGTATTTGAAATGTATATCAAACCCGAAACCGCAACGATTCTCTTGGATTACTTGATCAAAGCTAAAAAATATAAAGAAAATGGCGAATTAACCTATCAATCATCTACATGGCTCTATATAATGGGTCTAACCGGAGAATATCGTATTACCAAACCAACAAAAAATGTTATGAATTACATCATTCTTAACTATGAGAAATATGAAAAATTTGTTCCGATCCCAGAGATCCCTGAAGAAATCAGTGAACAATTTGAAGAATTCGCCACGATTTTAAAGACGGTCATGGCGCTTGAAGATTGGATGAATGAAGTTCCCGAATCCATTATCTCGGATAGATACGAAATACAAGGAGGCGATTTGAATTATATAATCAATATTGCTTGCTGGTTAGCCCGTTGCCTTTATAGATTCAGCGATGCTTTAAAAATGGATGAAATAAAAGAATTGCTAAAGCATTTTGAGAAGCGATTGAAAACCGGCATCAAAGAAGAACTGCTGGCCTTGGTCAATGTTAAGGGAATCGGTCGGAAAAGGGCAAGACAGTTATTCAACGCGGGAATCAAAACGCCTGAAGATATAATGAACACACCCGTAGCGCAATTAAAGCAAATTCCGGGATTCTCGGACAAGCTAATTCAGAATTTGAAACTCGAAATTGAGAATAGAACGAAAAAGACCAAATCCAAAATCGGAACAAAAATTCCACAGAACACCACTGCAAAAATTCAAGATAAAGCAAAAATTATCAAGGAACAAGAATCTGAACCTTTAGATCTTGAAGAAGAAGAATTAATCGGAAAAGATCTTCCATTGGAAGACGACAACAGGCAGCGGAATAGAGAGTTGGAAGATCGGTCGAGTAAAACGGAACAGCCCGGCGATGCGGAACAGCCCGGCAAAATGAAACGACAAACTAAGGAAAAAATGCTGAAAATTGATGAAGAACCACAAAAAAATTCAAAGAAAGGTAAAAAAACCGGTTCCTTACTCGATTTTTTTTAACCCTTTTTATAAATCTTAATTCAGATTCATTAAAAATGACTGTTCGATTTTAACATATCGTGAAATGAGATAGAGAAAAGCATAATTAACATTTTGCTTTAATTTGGCGCTGGTCTTTATCACAGAATCAAAATTCAATTTATATCTTAAGGTTCCAATATAATTATTTGAGACCTCTTGCTTCAAATCCGCTTTATTGCAAATCAAGACACGTGGTATGTCCTTCGGTACATATTTTTTCACTTCATCAATCCAATAGGAGTTTATTTTACGAAATGAATCCAAACGCGTTAAATCACCCACAAAAAACACACCTTGAGTAGCACGCAAATAGAGAGATCTCATTTTCGACCATTGATCTTGACCTGCTAAGTCCCAAACGCTTAGAGAAACTTCATATTTTATATCATTGCAATAGACCTCGATATTTTTAATCAAAACATTCGCGCCAATGGTGGGAACATAATTATCGTTGAATTCACCATTCACAAAAGATTTTACCAACGAGGTCTTACCCACCGCATTTTCGCCCACCAGACAAGCCTTCAGCTTAATCGTTCGTTTTTCCATAATAATCATTATTTGAGAGTCAAATTTGCATATTTAACGTGTTTTATTGGAAACTTTCTCAAACAATTGTTGTAAATGTTTTGGTTATATTAAATTCGAAACCCATTTTCCGCAAAGGTTTATAATTTGTTAATTTGATAGACATGCGTGATTATTTATATTTAATAAAAGAAATTAAGGCTAAAATATCGTAATATAATGATTCAGAGTTTTTGATGGGTTTAACTCGAGGTAAAGGGGAAGAAATTCAAACAAAGCAGAAATTATATAAAAGCCACGAGCAAACAAAGAGCTATGAAAGTCGGTTTAATTTATGACAAAATCTACGAGATGCATGATACGGGCCCGCATGTTGAGCGCATAGAAAGGGTTTCCGAAACAATGAAACGCTTGACAACAGATGGAATTGCACATGTAGATTCCGACACCTTTCTCACGATTAAACCTCGGGAAGCTATGATTGATCAAATAAAATGGTGCCATTCACAATCCTTCATCGATAAAGTTTCCGCTGCGGTGAAGCGCGCTGAAACGACAAAAGGATATACCAGTATCGATGCAGACACCACCGTGTGCGCCAATTCGATGCTTGCTAGCTTATTTGCGGTAGGCGGAAATTTTAAAGCAATAGAGATGATATTGAATGGAGAAATGAATTGCGGGTTTGTGCTATGCAGGCCGCCCGGACACCATTCCAATCGTGACTATGCGCGGGGATTTTGCCTTTTCAATAATGTGGCCCTTGCGGCAGAATATTTACTTCGCGAGAAGGGAGTCGACCGGGTTGCCATTTTTGACTGGGACGCGCACAATGGGAACGGCACACAAGAGATCTTTTGGAATGGCCCTTCAAAAGGCGAGTTGATGTTCATTTCCATCCATGAAGACCCGAATTATTTGTATCCCGGCTACGGATTCGTTGATGAGAAAGGGCATGGAAAGCAAGAAGGAAAGATCATGAATGTTCCGTTGGCTCCGTATTCCAGTGATACTTCTGTTTCGATGATTATGGATGAGATCGTTTCTCCGGTCTTGGAAAAATTCAAACCACAATTTATTCTGGTTTCAGCGGGATTTGATGGCCACAATTCGGATCCGATAACCCAATTGGGCTTTACATATCAAACCTACGTTACAATGACGAAATCTCTGATGGAGATCGCCAAAAAATACGCCAACAATAGAATTTTGATTACTTTGGAGGGAGGCTATAATTTAGAGGCCATCAGTAAATCAATCTCAAATGTATTTTATACATTAGCCGAGAAAGACCCATTGTATAAAGAAAATCTCATTGAAGAGAAAGATTCAATCAAAAAAAGAAACGAACAAACGATAACCGAAATTAAAAGAGAATTTAAATCATTTTGGTTTTAGCCGGTTCGAAAAGGGTCAACGATGTTTATTTTTTCACTTATTAAGAGATTCATTTTGATAGATACTGGGGGTATGTAATTATATCAAGATGAAAAACCCCGTTACCCCCCATGCAATGACGAGATGAATGTGATTTCTTTGATTGTGCCTATCTCCGTATGATCTTCCATCCATAATCGATAATCAACGCCATCAATGAGGCACAGAATCCCGGGCACCAAATCGCTTTGGTTTTTCGATAAAATTGTATAATTTTTTGGGCTGAAGATCTTCTCGTTTAATACATGAAACAGCGCGTGAAGCCCGAGGTCTTTTGAAATCTCAATATCTACAAAGTCTGTTTTCATTATAGAACGCAAAGTCGAAAAGAATTTCACTCGAATAACGGATTTTTCGTCCATACTTCGCACACAATCACAAAAAGAAATGCTAAAATATATGCATAACGAATAGTTATTTATGGTAAACTGGGAAGAAGTTGAGGCGGAAATTAAGAAAGGAAAAGCAGATAAGCCCAACATCAAATGTACCCCTAACGAGTTAATGGAATTGAAAAATGAAATAAAAGAATTAAAAGAGAAGCTGAATTTGGAGAAAGATAAGGTGGACGAGCTTAATGGGGTCGTAAAAGATTTAACTAACCAAGTTGAGGAGGCCAAACTGAGCAAATCTGCAAAAGCGGACAAAGAGATCAGTTCCTTGAAGTCGCAATTGGAGGCGTTGAAGAATGAGGCAGACATTAAAGATAAACGCTGCAAAGAGCTGGAACAACAAATAACGATGGCAGGGAATCAAGTTCAACAATTTTCAAAGGGAATCGAGATGGTGCAAACGGAATGTGCTGGGTTAACCGAAAAATTGAACGCTCTGACCTCAGAAAACAACACACTAAAACACCAATTGGAAGCGGCCAAAAAAGCATCCGGAGAGGTGGGCGCGCTACAAGGAAAAATTGGGCAGTTGGAAGCGGAAAGAAATTCGTTAACGCAAAAACTGCAACAAGCAGATGCCCAGATTGCTTCCTTGAAAGCACAAGCGGCCCAACCTCAAGGGATTGATATATCCGAAATTACAAAACGAGACCAACAAATTCAACAGTTATCCAATATGATCGGTGCATTAAAAGCGGAATTGGCAAAAGTGAAGTCGGGCGCGGAATCTCAACCGATGGGACAACCGCACTCCGCACCGATGGGACAACCGCACTCCGCACCGATGGGACAACCGCACTCCGCACCGATG
>CAZUTM010000005.1:0-22786 GCA_964623665.1 uncultured archaeon | reverse complement strand
GGACAACCGCAAATGATGCCAAGACAATCCAATCCGATGCCACAACCTCAACCGATGGGACAACCGCAACCGATGGGACAACCGCAACCGATGCCGCAGCAGCATGCGCAACCCCAGCATGAACAAGCTATGCCAATGGGTGGAAATAGACCTCAAGGAGTTCGAATTACGTGTCCATCATGCGGAAGTCCAAAGGTGAAAGAAGTGGAGGATAAATCCAACATCATTTCATTTATTCCAAAGCCGATTTATGGCACCAAATTTCGCTGTCTAAATTGTACCCACGAATGGGCTTAAAGATTTTTCTATCACAAGCCTTTTTCTTTTTTGCGTACTTATTCTTTCTTACGGAATTCACGAAATTTGGTGAAATCGATGGAAAAAAAAGTAAAATTCCAAGACTGGCCCATTTACGACGCTGAAGAAGAGAAAGCAGTCATGGATGTTCTTAAATCCGGCAAGTGGTGGGCGGGTGCCCCGAAAAATCATGCGGGCGAACAAACATGGAAATTTCAAGAAGAGTTTGCACAATTTAACGGCTCAAAATACTGTTTTGCATGCACAAACGGCACACATGCCATCGAAATCGTATTGATGGCCATGGGTATCGGCTTAGGTGACGAAGTTATTGTTTCCTCATGGACCTTTGTTGCATCCGCATCTGCTGTGATTGCAGCAAACGCAGTGCCGATCTTCTGTGATGTCGATCCTGATTCTTTCCTAATTGATCCGAATAAAATCGAACCTTTAATAACTCCCAGGACCAAAGCAATAGTTGCGGTTCATTTGGGTGGTATGCCTTGCGATATGGCACGAATTATGGCCATCGCAAAGAAGTATAACCTAAAAGTGGTTGAAGATTGCGCCCATGCACATGGATCAAAATATAAAGGAAAGAGAGTAGGAAATTGGGGAGATGCGGGTACATTTTCCTTCCAAATGTCCAAAGTAATGACTGCGGGGGAAGGAGGAGCCATCGTATGCAATGATGATGAACTTGCAAAACGTATCTATGAGGTGCTTGATTGCGGAAGACATCCTGGTGAATATTTCTATGCTCACTATACTTTCGGATCAAATTATCGATTAGGAGAATTCAATAGCGCAATCTTACGAACCCAATTGAAGAAATTCCCGGCCCAACATGAACAAAGAAACAAACAAGCCAAAAAACTCATCGAAAAATTGAACGCTATTGATGGTATCAAATGTCAGAAACGCAGCAATGATGTTGATGAATGCGGCAATTATGTGTTTCCGGTGTATTTCGACCCCAAGAAATTTGGCGGAATTACCTATAAGACGATGTATAAAGAACTGAGGGATGCGGGTATAATTGTGGATGATACATATCCTCCCCTTCATACCTTGGATTGCTTCAAAAATATGAAAGGTAAACCTGGCATCGACTACAGCAACGCTAATTGGGGGGGCAAAAAATCCGAACCCGGAAATTTCCCCGTTGTAGAAGATTTGTACCTCCACTCCTTCGAAATCGATCAAAAGGTGCTTTTATCCAACGATGAAGCAATTGATTATGTTGTGGAAGTTGTGAAAAAGATTCAAAAAAAATACGCAAAATAATTGCCCACCGATATTTTTTAAACCCAGTTAATATTTTTTTTTCAAAAAACGACAAAATAGAATGGACGGATAAATTTATCCACGGTCTGTCCAAAGCATGGATATTCAGTGGTAATTATCTTCCTCCCGCTTATGTTTTTATGTTTTCACATCATTCAAGCGTAAAATGGATTGAAAAAAAAGGACTTCCGGAACCGATTTCACGCCATTTCCGAATCCGCAACCGCTTGAATCAACCTTTCGGTTTCTTTCGCCAATGATTCCGGCAAATTATTGGTGTTTGCTTCAAGAAATCCCCGAATAATCAACCCTCTTGCTTCTTCTTCGGGTAACCCTCTGGCTTGTAAATATTGGATTTCAACATCCGAGATTTTCCCGACGGAGGCTTCATGGGTCATCGTTATGTCAGGATTTCGGGCCTCCAAAATCGGAATCGCAATAATGGCACTTTCTTCGGACAACAATAATCCGGAGCATTCGAGGTGGCCCTTTGAACCTTTCCCGACACCTATGATCTTCCCGCGGGATGTGATTTGCGATTTCTGTGTGCCGACGATTCTTGAAATTAACTCTGCAGAGCAATTATCTCCTAAAAGGTGAGCTTCGCCGCCCAAATCGTATAATGCATTTTCTTTTCCGTAGATCAAGGTTTGGCTGTAGATATTTGAATTTGGACCTTTGAGAATAAACTTTGGGTTCGATTGAAGCGATTTAACTGGCGACATAACAACGTAGTTGTTGATGAATGTTCCTCCTTCTTCAATGATTACGGCGGTTCTTGGCCTCACTTCGGATGCTTCTTGCCATTGATGGACCATGGTGAAAGTGACTTTTGCATTCTTTTTAACAAAGAATTCGGATACGCCGAGATGCAATGCTTTTCTCGCCTTTCCATGTGCCGTACACCCGGTAATGATGTTTAACTCGCTCCCTTCTTCCGCTATCACGATGTTATGGACAATCTGCTTAAATCCATCGATCTGGGTGAATAGACATGATTGTAAGGGGTAAATACTTTTAGCTCCTTTCTTTGCATAGATAAAATACCCTTGGATGTTTTTTTCGATGGCTACCGCGGCGGTGTATTTATCGGCTTCCGGGTCAACCGCTTTCCAAAGATAGTCTTTAAGCCATGAATATTTCTGTAACGCCTCGGGGATCGGCATTACCATCACATCTTGTTCCCTATTAAAACAGAAATCTACTTTATTTCCGTTCTGGATATATGTCCCGATTCGTTTTTCCATTTTGGGGTCAATTCCCACCATTTCCAATGTTTTCCTCGTTTCTTCAGGGATATGCTCCAGATCATCAATACATGCCCCACCAGCCAAGTCCTCGCGAAATTCCTCTATGTTTACATCAGGTCCGTAGATTGCTTTTTTTTGCAGTGATTCATTAGATACCATTTTTCTCAACTCCATGTATACCATTTTTAATTTGCCTTTCGCTCCAAATCCAAACACACGGCGGAGTCCTCCGTTGATTTATTCATACAATTGATGCAGCCATCAAAGCCTTCTTCTTCAATGGTTCGCTGGATTCTCTCAGGATTGCCCTCACAGACGATTTTTCCGTGAACCATCACATGTGCTTTGGTGATTCTTCCCACGTATTTTAATATATAGGCGGTGTGAGTAATTATCAAACCCGAGCGCTTTTGGATTCTTGGAATCATATCTTGTTGTAATAATTTTCTGATCGTATTTCCCATCAATTCAACGTTTTCAATATCAACGCCAGAATCCGGTTCATCAAACAAAATCAGATCGGGTTCCATCGCCAAAATTTGCATCAATTCTGCTCTCTTCCGCTCGCCTCCGGAGAAGCCTCGATTCACATCCCGAGTACCGAACTCTCTGTTAAAATTTAGCGTTGTGTATAGCTCATTCACCTTATCTGCGATTTGCTGCTCATTGAATTCGGGGTTCTTACGTTTGAGAATGATGGATAATAATTTATCAAATTTTACGCCATGAATTTCCGGAGGATTTTGAATTAAACACGCGATTCCGCGCTTCACACGCTCATCAGTTTTCATATGGATGATGTCTTCTCCGCGGAACTTAATCGTACCTTTTTCGACTTTATATCCTCCAGTTCCCATAATCGTGTTTACCAATGTGGTTTTACCCGATCCATTGGAACCGAATAATACATGCAGTTCACCGGTGCCGATCGTGAGGTTGAAATCATCGAGGATCACTTTACCTTCGATGGACACCCTCAAATCCTTAATCTCTAATAGACTCATAATAAAGAAGAAACGGGCAAACAAAATAAAGGTTGTTGTAGCAAAATATTGACGAACAGCCCTTTTCCATTATATTTCTGCTGATTTATCCAGAATTCGCTTAGCTTGAATAAGAAACATGAAAAAAAAAGTAAACATTATTCAGTATTACTTTTGGCTGAAATTTGCAACAAAGTTATTCACAAGGAGATAGAGGGCAACGAAATGCAAGGCCAATCCTCCGATTAAGACAGAGAGCATCCAAGACTCTGAAAATACGATTCCAATCAAAGTCTTGTAGGTCCAATAGGTCGGGATAAAGGCAAAGGCATATTCCCAATTTGAATCCAACATCAAGGAAACCGCTGGCACCATCATCAGAAACCCTAAAATTTTAACGAACGCAAAGCCTTCGACCTTATTTTTCGCTTTCATACAGATAAGCAAGGCTAAAATCAACCCTTGCAGTCCCCCCATTATTGACAACGCAAAATTTTCCAGTAAAGGTACTTCTATAATGCCAACAACCCATGGAATCGGGAACACACACACAAACGCCAATACAAACGGAAATATAAAACGGAGCAATAAATATTTATTTTTATTTACCGGCATCACCCTTAGCGCATTCCAAATATCATCATCTTTTTCATCCAAAAAGATGAACGCCAATACCATCCCGGAAATTAGAGGATTAAGCATAAACCCTAAAATAGGAATCAATGGTAGGAGATGTAAAGAGTCAGGGTCGCCTTCTATAAGCGCTTTCAATCCATACAGCAAGCCTATCATTAGAAATGGAAAGAGGAAAAGAAAACGAAGCATCTTATCCCGGAAAATATTTCTCATTTCATTTTTGAACAGAATTCCATAGTTCATTGTTTCGATTCGCCTCCATGTATAATGATATTTTTTCGATAGGCGTGTTTCGCCCAATAAAAACAGAGAATACAGAAAACAATCAAATAACCAATCGAATAGAAAATTTGCCACACGTCGATGGATCCGAATGCTCCTTGAATTAGAAGAATGGATCCTTGTGTTGGAATTAAGTAGATTAAGTATGAATCAATAACGCCTAGGTACTGAAGAATCGGGATTAGAAACACGAAGTTATAAACGATTGCGGTCATCAAAAATTCATTAAAATTATTGAATTTTGAAGCAATGGCAAAACCGAAGAGAGTAAAGGCAATAGAAGTTAAGAAAACCCCGATTGAAAGAAGCAAATAATTTGCATCAATCCATTTGATGAAAAGGACAATAATGACAGACGTATAAAGCGACATGATTCCAAATGTGAATGCTTTTGATTTCAGGTAAGTGTCCAATTTCAACGGAGTAGCGGACAGCGCGGTTAAAACGTTCTCCGATTTTTCGAAATATACAAGAGCTCCGATGAACATAAACCCCAAGAGGGAGGGATCGGTGAAAATTAACATAATAAGTAAGGGAACGTTGTCATCTAACGGAATTACTTTTATCATGATGATATAAAGAATCATCACTAACCCATAGATGATTGAAATTTTATATGCTTTTTGTAATTTGAAATCCCATTTCATCAGCGTTGCTAAACCGGATTTATTTTGCATCTTCATTAGCGAGATCCGCCCCCGTAACTTCTAAAAAGATTTGGCTGAGCGTTGCCTCACGGGTATGAATGCTTTCAACCTTTCTGTTTCTCAAAACTTGTAGAAATTCATTATTATTACCCAATCCTTCAAGAGGATACTCATATTTAATTAAATTTCCATTATCTCTGACTTTTATTTCAACCATTTTTTCTTTAGTTCGTAATTTTAATTCGGATGGTTTATCAATCAATACAATTTTTCCTTTTACAATAAAAGCCACTTCATCACAAAGTTCTTCAGCATCATTCATATTATGTGTGGTTAGAAATATCGTTTTACCGGCTTCTTTTTGTTTTTTAATTAAATTTTTAATAAGCTCTTGATTGGCAGGGTCTAGTCCGCTTGTAGGTTCATCCAAGAAAAGGATTTCCGGATCGTGTATTAAGGCCCGAACGAAATTTAATTTCATTTTCATTCCTTTCGAAAATTGCCCGACCAATTTGTTAGCATCTTTTTCTAAGCCCACCATCTTCAATAGTTTCATCGGATCTGTCGTTTGTTTGCTGTAGAATGAAGCAAAGAATTCGAGGTTCTCTTTGGCCGTGAGTTTCGAATACAAATTCGGAAATTCAAATGAAACACCTATATTCTCATAATAAGATTCATCCCATTCCTTGAGATCTTTATTCAGAATTTTTACTTCGCCGTCATAGTCTTTGAAAAGACCGTTTAAAATTTTTTGTGTTGTTGTCTTGCCTGCACCATTCGGTCCCAAAAATCCGAAAATTTTTCCCTTTGGTATCGAGAATGTTAACGCTCGAATAGCAGGAGTTTCGGATTTGGGATAGCTAAATGAAAGATTTTTTACTTCAATCATCGATTTTTCCTCCAAGGTACTTTCACAAATTTTCGAAAATTGCGAAAGCCCAATACTCAATAAAAAATGGCAATATTTAAACATGATGTAACTTTCATTATTTTTTGAAAATTGTGAACTCGATAAAGTGATTGTGCATGAAAAACATAAAAAATCTAGAAACGGAACAATTGAAAAAACAATGCATCGAAACGCTCGATCAAATACACTCAAAATTTGGATTTCAAAAGAAAGCATTTGCAGTCATTATCTCACTTTATCTCGAAGAAAAGCCGATCACAGAAGTTCAAATCATGGAATTAACTGATTGCGCCAGAAGCACGACATCTATTTTGCTCAAATTATATACGAGTCAAAGAATGGTCAAGGTGATCAAGTATCCGGGAGATAGAAAAAAATATTGGACACCGGCCATCGATTTTGCGGACTATTGGAGTCATTACTTGAAATTCATAATTGATACTTATAAATCCAATATCAATTTCATTCCAAATCATATAAAAACATTAAAATCAATCTATAAAGAGAATTCTGAAGTCAACCATTATTGGAATTTTCTTAACGATTTTTATATGCTGAACGATATTTTTATCAGCATTTTCAATTCTATACTTGAAAATCCTAAAGATCCGAACAGTTCCCATCTCATAAACAAAATTATAGAAGAGAAAAAGAAAGAAACACAATCCTATTTGGAAAAATTGGACCCTCAACCCATAGAATCGTTTGATTTAGAAAAAGAGATAATTTCTTTCGTTGAAGATTTAGCAACGACGATCGAACCTACCGGAAGTTCCAGAGATATTGCAAAAATATCTGCTCTTTTACTGGCAAAGCAAACCGGCTTAACTCAAGAGGAGATCTCCGATTCATTAAAAATTTCGAGAGGCACCGTGTCGGAAACACTCAATCTATTAACTCAATACGGCTTCATCAAAGCAGAAAAACACCTAAAATCAAAAAAACTGATATATTCTAACGCTTGCACTACGATCGATTTGGTGATTAAAAAATTCGATGCATTGCAAGCATTTTGCGCCCAGATTACTCAAATTTCAAAAAATTTTGAACAAAAATTCAAGGAATTCGGTTTGAAACATGCACACGAATTCATGAATCAGTTTTCGGATACATATACCCAATTCTCTAATTTGATAAGTCTTATACGAACGAATTATATAGCCCATTTAAGGATAAATCCGTAATTTTCCGAAAAAATTTTAAAAATAAATTATAAGCCTCAAAAAAAAGAATGGGATGATTAATTTATCCACGGTCTCTTCAGAGCATGGATATTCAATGGGAATGTCACTAACTCATATATTTTTCTTTCAATATTAAACAAAAAAAAAATAAGGGATATGGACATTCCCAAAGAATATTCACGTGGAATTCTGAACGTGGAATATTCTTTCCACTGAACCTTTTTTTCGGTCTTTTTTTTATGTTTATGAAAAAATCACCCGCAAAAAAAAGATTAGAAAAATGATTGAAATAAAGTTTTCAAGGTTTTTCCGCGTCTTGAATCCATGTACTATTAGACCCTTCATCAAACACGCGAATATTAAACCTTTTACCCAATTCAGCGCGAATCCAATCCGACAATTTGTATTGTTTATTGGCTTTCAGCTCCTTTCGAATCTCAAGAATAAAATCAATTAATGGGGCTATATCTTGACCGCTACCGGATTCACCCTCTTCAAGAACATCGAACACCCGATTGAAATCGTTCATTAAATCAAAAATAACTTGCTTGATCGATTCGGATGCCTTTTTATTGACTCCCGTTATATTCTTTTCCACAGATTTGGTAAACATAAACAAAACCGAAACCGCCTCGGAGGTATTGAAATCGTTGGCAAGCGCTGTATAGAATTTCGTAGCATTTTCATAGATTTCCAGTTCTCCCTTCCTGCTTTCCTCATCGATTTGGTCGTCAGCCGCAATATTTTTTGATTGATTCAGATATTTTTTCACTCTTGAATAGAACATTTGGATTCGCTTGAGTGAGGTTTGCGCTTGCTCTAAGCTGATTTCGGATAGCGAGATCGGATTTCGATAATGCGTGCTTAACAAGAAGAAGCGCAGAATATTTCCGGAATATTTTTCGATTATCGAATCAATGGTGACAAAATTTCCCAATGACTTGGACATTTTAGTTCCATCGACGGTAACAAACCCATTGTGGAGCCAATATCGAGCAAAATCTTTGCCCGTAACCGATCTTGTTTGCGCGATTTCGTTTTGATGATGCGGAAATTTAAGATCTTGACCGCCGCCATGCACGGTGAGCACTTCGCCTAAATATTTCATCGACATGGCAGAGCATTCGATATGCCAACCGGGTCTTCCGGGACCCCATTTAGATTCCCAATAGGGTTCGTTTTCTTTTCTGGCTTTCCATAACACGAAATCATTCGGATTACGCTTATCTTCAACATGTTCACCGATATCTACCGACAAAACTTCCTCTTCTTCGTTAAATTTTTTAAATAGATCCTTGTACCATGAGATTTTCGAGGTATCAAAATACACAGAGCCATTTGATACATAGGTATATCCTTTTTGCTCCATTTTTTCGATAAGATCCAACATCTCCGTTATATGTTCCGTGGCGCGGGGTTGGACAGTTGGTTTCATTACCTTAAGTTTTGATAACATTTTTTCATAACTTTCGATATAGCGGGAAGTGATTTCTTGAACGGATTGGCCCGTATCATTAGATTTATTGATGATTTTATCATCTACATCGGTGTAATTAAGCACCATCTTGACATTGTAACCAAATAAAAGGAATATTCTTCGAATGGAGTCAAAACTCACAATCGAACGGGCATGCCCTAAATGCGGATCATCATACACGGTGGGACCGCATACATACATTCTCACTAGATTATCCGGATCCGGAACGAAATCTTTGATGTTTCGGGTTAGAGTATCATACAATTTTAATTTTATTTCTTTTTTATTAATCGATTTAATTGAAATCGAGACCATCTCCCTTGTTATTGAAGTGAAGCGCTATCGTGTCGGGTACACAATCGCGTTGGGTTCGATCGAAATATATTGGAAACCCATAGCCGTTGTAGGTGGGGTCATGCATAAGTTCCATGTAGGGGTGAGCATCTAACTCGACGATTTTTTCCACATCAAACATTAACAGCCCTCCAACTATAGCACCGAAGATTTTAAAACCCCATTCCCCATCTCTGAACCCTTTTTTCTTCGCAAGGTCTTTCAAATATACTTGAATTTCTTTTGGAATATCGATTCTTAATTTAAATTCGGATTTCCCTCTCATGTTCTCGCCCACCTTTGCTACCGTTTCTCTATTTCCGTTTGAATAATGTGTATTTACCACAACTTTATTGGCAACACAATAGTGCCTTGTTGTATTAAAAAAGCAAACCAATGGCTAAAAAGTTTATTTCAATTTCTTATTTGCGCAGAGTATTATATTTTATTACGTTTCTCCCAATATCGATTTCTAGAGTTAGAGATTTCGGATGTTTTCTTTTTGCATGAATACAAATAGATTTAAGTGTTGGGCACCCAGTATTACATCAGTGAGGATAATGATTGAACAATTACGCGATTTGGATAAGATTGATAAAGAAATTCTTAAATTTATGCAAAGCAATTTGAATGAGTTCACGATACCCGAGGATCTTATTGAAACTCTTTCAGAACGGACAAACAAATCTAAAGAAATTATTCAATCGAGATTGACCAAATTGCAAAGGTTAAAACTTTTGGACGCTCAAATCGGGTTGAATATTAAAGATATTGAAATCAAAGTGGCCCGGATAGATATTTTTGCAAAGAAGGTCAATGAAGTCATGAAAAAGTTAGGAAAATGCCCCGCCATCTCAAATATCCTTAGAATAACCGGAGACTATAACATTTCTATTATTATGGCCGCGCCGAGTTCATTTATTATAGAAAAATATATTGATACGTGTTTGAGACCCGATCACAATATAATAAAAATTAATACGTCGTATATTATTGATTCAAACAATAAGTTTATAGTACCCGTTATTTTGGATTCAGAGAGTCTTGAAGTGGATGCATGTTTTTCTAATTGCGGGCAAAAAATATTTGCTGAAGCATTGAAAGCCATGAAAAAACAGTAGACTTTATTTTTTTGTTTCAACAGGCTTTGGATTTGAGTTCTGTGTACCAACAGAAATGTTTTCGATGTTTCGCCAACAGCGCTCACCACATCCAACACCGGGAACTGGATCGTTTATTTCTACCTCAAAATCAACGGGCAAGATGAAATCCTTTGCATAACCAACGACTAAATCCATTTTTACCATTGAAATATAATCTTTATTTCTGAAGTGATAATCGATGATATTATTAATTTTTTTAAGCGAATTTGCGGCGATAAAAATCATGAAATTATATTCTCCGGAGAGTTTTAACGCATTAATGATGAAGGGGCAATGAGAAGCCATTTCCATAATTTCTTCTGGCTCTTTTGTTATCAATTCGACCTTGACGAGTATCATATCGAACGTTTTAAAATTTACTCCGATTTGGGTTGATAAAATGTTTTTTTCTTGAAGTTTTTTGATTCTCTGACCGATTGCGGGTTGAGAGCGATTTAAATCTTTCGCAATATCTGAATGAGTAATTGTAGGGTTCTGAATCAATTTTTTGATAATTGCTCGGTCAATCTCATCAATTTCATTCATGTGCATTAATAAGTTAATTTGAAATAAAAAGCTATTTGAAATCGGCTACAAAATCCGCAAACTTTTAATTAAATTTGATGCAAGTTTAGGTAAGGGCGAACTGCATGGATATTGAGATCCCAAACGATGTATATTCGGCGCTGAAGGAATTCGGATTGACAGATTATGAGACACGGGCTTTCGTTGATTTGATAATATCTGGGAAAAGTAATGCCAAAGAAATATCCTCACGGACGAATATCCCGTATTCAAGAATTTATGATGTCCTAGTTAATCTTGAATCTTTAGGGTGGGTAAAGGTATTATCAGGGAGACCTATGGAATATGCCGCCGAACGCCCTTCTTTAATCGCCAAACTAGCGAAAAAACAACTAGAAGAAAAATATATTCGTATTGAAAGCGCATTGATTGAAAAATTGGATCCGCTTTTTCAGAAAAAGACCGATGTGGTGGACTCAACACCTATTTGGATTATTAATGGAGATATAAAACAAAAATTGGTGGAAAAAATAGAAACTGCCCGAGAAAGAATCCAACTTCTGTTGAGAAAAAACAATGAAGCATTGTTAAATGAATATTATACATATTTACTTAATGCACATACATTACAGAACGTTAAAATTGAGATAATTTTAACAAATGATATCACAATTGAGGAAAAGAAGGTGTGGAGAAAATTATTTTCCATTGCAGAAATTCATCAAACCGATGGACACTCGCTATTTGATGGAATTATAATCGACGAAAAACAAGCGATTTTGTTTTTAACATCATTCTTCGATATTCAAGTCCAAGAGGAGAATATGGCATTTTGGATTAGCGAAAACAAGCTTATCCGTTATTTTAATAATTACTTCAGATTGGTGAAAGCAAGAGCGAAACCATTCACACTTTAAAAAAAGGCATTTTATATAAGAAAAGAATAAAAATTGGTTTTATTTTTTGTAACCATGCCGAAAGTTGCAGTGTTAGCGGGTTCGGCAAACGATGAACCCGTTTATTCAAAGGCTGTGGAAGTATTAAAAGCCGAAAATATTGATGTTGAGATGAAAGTGCTTTCCGCTCACCGAAATCCCGATGAGTTAGATGCTTATGTTAAATCAAGTGATGCTTCTGTTTTTATTTGTGTTGCAGGGTTAGCTGCTGCTTTACCCGGTGTGGTTGCCGCAAAGACCCAAAAACCGGTTATTGGTGTTCCCGTTTCCTCTAAGCTTGGAGGGCTCGACGCATTGCTCTCAATAGTGCAGATGCCACCCGGCGTTCCGGTCGCTTGTGTTGGAATTGATAATGCGAAAAATGCGGCACACCTTGCAATCCGAATATTAAAGCTCATGAAATGAAAACGAACTCTTGAAGTTTGCATCGGAATGCTTTTTTTTCGAAAAATAAAAATGTAACAAAAGATTTTTTCAATAGAATATGGAAATGCATATCTTCCGAACTGCGATTACACTTATTAAATCATATCATATATGTCTTGAATGTTTAGGCCGACAATTCTCACTCCTATCGACCAATATGTCCAACAGTGTTCGGGCTCAGAGTATATTAAATTCGTTATTAATGGAATTCCATCAATTATATCTGCAAAATCCGGGTATCGAAGAAACCCAAATGGATGGAGAAACAATCTATATTCCCATCTTGTTAAAAATTATATATCTTAACGTTCATTTTGAACCAGCGCGTGTACTTTTAAAACAATTATATAAAAGTTCTGTCGAAGAACTCAAAGAATTTCATTGCGATATTTGTCAAAATCTATTGGATCAAGAATTCATTAAGAAATTAGTAAATGAATCAATTATAAAATTACGGGGCTATGAATTCAATCATTTTTTAGCGGGATCGGTATTTCCCCCCGCTATTAAAGAGTTCGAGGAAGAACTTCGAGTAAGGCTTGGGATAACAAGCGGTGAGATCATAAAAACCAATTTTAATCGGCTTTTTGGTTCGATCCTTTCAAACATCCTTCAAATTGGGGTGGAATTTCAACAACCGGATATGTTAATTGTTGTTAAATTACAAAATCAATCGCAATACTCAATCGATCTTCAACCGAATCCTGTGTACATCAAAGGAAGATATATGAAATTTTCTCGCTCGATTCCTCAAACTCACTGGATATGTAGAGAATGCCAAGGATTGAAAATTAATAGCGCTTCCAGAGAGCCTTGTACGTATTGTGATGGCAAGGGACATATGTATAGCACAAGCATCGAGGAAGAAATTTCTCCGCCAATATTACTTTTATCCCAAGGGAGCGAATCAAAATTTCACGGTGCCGGTAGAGAAGATGTGAATGCCAGATGTTTGGGAGAAGGTCGACCTTTTATTGTAGAAATCAAGAATCCTAAGATACGAACGCTCGATTTAGTGCTTATTAAAGAATTGATTAATCAAAGTAATAAAGTGGCCGTAGGCAATTTACAATATGCTACAAGAAAAGAAATGCAAACGTACAAAGTTGATGCCGAGACCCGCGCAAAATCTTATCGCGCCTTAACGGAAATACATGAACCAATAACGGAGCAAGAATTTCTAGAAAAATTAGAAGAAGCAAAGAAAAAACTGGTCGGAAATATCATCTTTCAAAGAACCCCCTTGCGTGTTATCCATAGAAGAGCCGATTTGGTTCGCAAAAAAAAAATATTAAGCATCGAGGGAGTTTGGCTTGATCCGGTCCATATCGTTTTATATGTGACCTCTCAAGGAGGCACGTATATCAAAGAATTAATTTCTGGAGATAGTAATCGGACCTCACCGAGTTTTTCCGAGATATTCGGAATTCCGATGATATGTGCTGAACTCGACGTATTATCCGTGAAATAATCTTCACAAACTAGCGCGGGAGAAATTCACCAATTTTAAATTTCACTGCAGCATTTTTTATGTATTCTTTAAAGTGATTCACAATGGTTAGACATAATGGGTATCGTTGTAAGACTCGAAGAAGGTTCAGAAAAAGTCCAAGAGATCGGGGATTACCGAGTCTGAGTAAATTCATGATCGAATACAAAGTTGGAGATTACGTTGATATTATCGGGGATCCGACTTTTACCAGATTCGGATTTCCTCACCGAAGATTTCATGGGAAGACAGGAAAAATAATTGGTCAACGCGGAAAGTGTTATGAAATAGAGGTCCGAATTGGAAATGCATACAAGATGATAATTACGGGCAAGGAACACATCCGATTGAACCAAGGCTATCTTGCTAAGAAAACCACCGAACAGCAAATCAACGCATAACAGTCCCGATTCATGCGATCATTTTTTTAATATTTTTAAATTTAAAAAGGAGCGAGAAAACATGGTAAAAAAGCCAATCGTCAAGAGATATATTTCAATCCCAGAAGTTAAAGAGATTTTGTTGAATGTAAAAGAGGAATTGGAAAAAAATAATCAAGAATTCGGAACCATTCAAGAATATACGTTAGAACACGCAAAAAAATTTGCAAAATTGGATGCAGCGGTTGCCCGTAAAATAATCAATATGTTGATGAATGAATATGGATTATCGGAAATGATTGCTGTCCAAGTTGTAAATATTAATCCGGATTATATTTATGAATTGAAGGTAATTTTTGAAAAAGATCCGGAATTGAGATATTTATCGGATGACAAATTACAAGAAATAATTTATAAAATAAACGATATCAGAGACTCTGCATAATCTTGCAAG
This sequence comes from uncultured archaeon, assembly GCA_964623665.1. GTDB lineage: Archaea > Asgardarchaeota > Lokiarchaeia > Sigyniarchaeales > Promethearchaeaceae > CAZUTM01. The sequence goes on along the minus strand of CAZUTM010000005.1, from coordinate 8,128 downwards.
CTGCACTCAACTTTCCATCTTCATTATTAGTTCTACAAATTCTTCGGGAGAGAGCGCCCGTACTCTTTTTAATCCCAAATCGCCTTTTTCGATTTCTGTGGACAAGCGCTCTAATTCTATTACTTTTTCATTTTCTGTGGATTTACCCTTCAATAGATTCAATCCATCCTTTATTGCTCTTCTTAATATTTTGTTTTTATATGGAAAAATCAAATGCAGAAACCATATTAGAGTTTCCAAAGAACCAAATAACTGATTTTTGTTAATTACGTAATTTTTCTTTGGTTCAATGGAGATAATTGTTGATTGCACTTCAGGCTTGGGTAAAAATACACTTGAAGACACTTGCTTTAGAGTTTGAATATCAAATAACAATGAATAGATCACGGAAAGTCTACCATAATCTGCCGAATTCGGTTTAGCAACTAACCGTTGAGCAAATTCTTTTTGAACCATAAACATTCCTTTTTCAAAAATAGAATTCAACGAGGCTTTTTCGATAGTTGTTTCAGCGATTTTCGCAAACAATGGGCCGGATATTTGATAAGGAACGTTGGATATTATCTTATTTACTCGAGGCCATTCAACCTTTAACGCATCTGCATGAATTACAGACACATTTGGTACATTAATAAAGTGGTTTCGTTGAAATTCAAAGAATTTTTTATCATGTTCAATGATGGTCAGATATCTTGCGCTAGCTGCGAGAAAGTCTGTTAAAGTTCCTAATCCCGGACCGATTTCCAATACAGAATCCGAAGTCGTAGGGTTTAAACAATTGACAATAAATTCTGCGATGTTTCGATCGATTAGAAAGCATTGACCGCGAGATTTTTCCAAATGAACGCCGAGAGTCTTCAATTGAAGAAGTAATTCGTTGGGAGTGAAAAAAGGTGTCATGGTTTATCTATGGTTTTGAAATCCACCAATGTTTTTATATGGCACGTTTCTCTTTGTTCTCTTTTGTGGTGCCCGTGAATCGAATGAAGATTTCTTTTCTGGTGGCTCGTCTCTTCTTCCTTTCCATTTCAAAAACATATAATGCTTCTCATCATCAGAATTAATCTCTTCAATTACCCGTTCTGTAATCACATTTACCCCTATCCCGCCACGTTTTTTCAAATCCTCTAAAGATTCGAATTTCTTCAATCCAATTTCTTTAACTACCGTTTGCATGGTTTTTTTTCCGACATTCGGTAATAATTCTAGAGAATGCTTTGTTAGCGAAAGGGGTGGTGCGTTATTTATCGCTTGGATAAAGAGTTCGGGGCTATCTTCAATATATTTTTGAACCACCGAAACAAGAATCAATTGCTCGTTGGGATTTAACTGATTATAATTAATAAAGCGTTTGATTTTTAGGATCTCTCCAGAAGGGGTATACACGACCTGATCTTCCGGCTTTATTTCGCTATTTGAGTTTAAATAAAGTTGAACTAGTTTAATATCGGGAACAAGCAATGCGGATGCCACTTTTGGTATCACTCGGATAAATCCTCTTACATTATCTGCAATGTCCACGGATCGATCTTCTTGAGTTATCCCTAATATATAAAATCTCATTCCGGGTTTTAAAAACTCGGATCTTCGATGTTCAGGCCTTCTATTTGTTGATTTCTTTTGTTGTTGATAATTTTTTCGATAATTCCTTCGTTCCATTGGGCTCACCCTCTTTGTTAAAGATATTTTTTATATCTCGATCAAAAAGACCCGTTGAAAAACAAGCAAATTCCATTTCGTGTTTCAACGAATCTCTCAATATTCATCCTTGATTGGAGATTCGAATCTGATGTGTAAAATGCATTCAAAATGCTCAGATCCTTGCAGCCGATTCGTGTTCATTGCGCATCTCCTCCAATCTTAGATGATCAACGGATTAATATAAAAAAACTCTCCGCTAACAATTAAATAAAGGCCATACTTTTAAATTTGTGCCCGAGAAATTATTTGGCTTTGAAATCGATATTCTGAATGGAGTTTATTTTCCTCGCGATGATACAGAATTCGCTTTGGCTACAATCAAACAATGGGCGGAGAGTTTTATAAATAAGGGAGATATTACTCGAAATAAACGGATCAAAATTTTAGATATGGGTTCCGGAACCGGAATATTGGGAATTTCACTATATACCCTCTTAAAGTCTTATGTTGATAATATAGAAGTTATATTCGTTGATATTTTTGAAAATGCGCTAGAATCAACAAAAATAAACGCGAAGCGGTATATTTCATCTAATTCTTATAAAATCATTAAAAGCGATTTATTTTCCGACGATTATTTCAAAGGTTCGGTTAAATTTGACGTGATATTATTCAATGCACCTTATTCTCCTTCAATAGATGAGGAGATTAACGATGTATCCAAAATAGATCCTAGCGATCTCTGTTGGTACGGCGGAAAAGAAGGATTCGAAACCACGGTAGCATTCATCGAACAATTAAGTCTCTATTGTCAAAAAAAATCGGTCTTATTTTTAACATCTTCAACGCAAACTGAACAACAACCAATAATTAGGACACTTAAAAAAGTAGGATTTGAAATTGTAGAGAAAAAGGAACTAAGGGTATTCTTTGAAACTATAGTCGAATATGTTTGTATATTTTATGGATTGGATTAGAAAAATGAATAGCAAAAAGGCAAACATTATTTGTCGAAACTTTTTGTATTTTTAATATTTTTCCCGATATTATATGCAAGATTTGCTGCATCATCAACAATTGAGGTTAATGTTTTAAGAAAATCGGAGAGATCGGGCACGTCTGAATAAAATTTTAAATCCTCGATAATAGGATATCCCGGTTTTGGCGGTTCTATTTCAAAGTATGCATCAAGCTTTTTATCCGCAGCATGGAGTGTCCTTGTTTGACTGAAATCACCCACCCGAATATGAGGTACGTCAAATGAAAATTTATGTTTCTTTGGATCATATACCGTTTCAATGTTTTTGTTCATTTTCTGCGCTTTTAAGGTTCTTAATTCTTCAAGCATTAATTCTCTTTTTCGACCTCTCATAACAAAAATTTGAAATGGATCGATTTCAAGCATTCTGGCTACATAGATCGCAACCGCGGCGATATGTTTACATGGATTTTCTTTATCAGGACAATTACATGATGCATATTCTTCAAGATTAAGGGTTGGGAAAAAATTAATTCCCTTGGCTTTACTGATATCATCGATCTCTTTTGGAAATTTATTTTCAAGCAATTGCATATAGATATGCGGCCTTTTAATTATTTCATCATATATTTTCATCCAATCAGAATATTCAAAGCATTTAAAGGTTAATTTCACCCTGTACGGCATCATTGCTGTTCCTTTGACTAACGCAAAGATTACTCCACTTGAGATGTAGATGTCTTGCACATGATCATTAATGTAATATTTAAGTCCGCGTGCCATCCTCTTCAGCGTTTTTTCACTAATAATGGATTTAAGCCATAATTTTGCCCACCATTCTTCAACGGTGTCCATTATTAGATCTCTTATTATTTTTCGTTCTGATTCTGTTAGAGATTTGTTTGATTTATCATTCAGATCTATTTTATCCAGCGTTTTGTTAATTCTATCCGCGAGTTGTTCTTTTGAATTTTGATAATCTTCCATTTTTTTTCCTCCCAAATTATGTTATAATTTTAACCCGCCGTATTGGAATAATTGCTTAAGCTCTGAATCGGATAACTCGGTAATCCATTTTTCGCTTCTGGTACCAACAATCGATTCCATCAATTCTTTCTTCTCTTCGATTAATTGATTTATTTTTTCTTCAATCGTTCCTTCAGCGACGAATTTATAGACTTGAACCGGCTTGGATTGTCCGATTCGATACGCCCGATCGGTCGCTTGGTTTTCAACAGCGGGGTTCCACCATCGATCAAAATGGATAACATATGAGGCTTCGGTTAGATTCAATCCAGTGCCACCAACCTTCAGAGTTAAAATGAAGATTTGATAATCGGAATCCGGGTCTTGAAATAATTCAACATATTGATCTCGCGCTTGACCGGGAACTTGACCATGAAGGAAAAGTACACTGGTATCGAAAAGAGATTCTATGATTTGTTTTAATAATTTACCCATTTTTACATATTGTGTAAAGATCAAGCATTTTTGACCGCTATTTATGATTTCTTCGACCATATCTATGGTTCTTTCAAGTTTTTCCGACCTTGAAATATATTTAATCAGCTCTTTTTTATTTGATAGGCAGACTTCTTTGACTTTATTATTGTTTTGTAATCTGTCATCGACCTCTTGAATCTCTCCTATTTCCTCTTCATGTATCTTAAGATAATTATTATCATCAATATTTTCACTCAATTCATGAAGTACTGATTCCGATGCGGATAATATGGAGTCTTCCATTTTGGATTCTAAAATTTCTTCATCTTCAAAATCGTGATAATCTGTTTCATCCAAATCATCTAAACATCCGCTTAGCGCGATATTTTCTTTTAACACAATAGATGGATGGTTGCAAAGTTGTTTCAATAATGTTATCAACTTTAACACTGCAGCGGTTCTTTTGAGTTTGTTATTTTTTTGATACTCCATAGTTGCGAATGCATCATCAACAAATTTTTTATATAGGATTGCTTGCTCATTTGTCAGATGGGTTGGAATAATCGTTTCGGTTTTCTCCGGGAGATCCTGAATGATGCTTTTATCTGATTTTTTTCTTCTCAATAAAAATGGAGAAATAATATTCTTTAATTGATTAGAGACAGATTGATCCTTCAATTTTTCGATTGGGAGTACATAATTACTTCTAAAGTGAGCTTGGGTGCCTAAAAGCATCGGATTAAGGAAATTGAAGACACTCCATAATTCTTTTAGATTATTTTCAATCGGGGTTCCGGAAAGACATATTTTAAATCTTGAATTTAATTGGTAGACCGCCTTTGTACGTTTTGTTGATGGGTTTTTAATATTCTGACTTTCGTCTAAAATGATTGTGTCCCATAAAATATTGATTAGAATATCAATATCCCTTTTCATTGTTTCATAACTACAGATGATTATTGGTTGTTTTTTGATCGTAATAACGAATTCCGTGAAGTTTTGGATTCTTTTTTGTCCGTAATGAATTAATATTAATCCTGATAAGACTGGGGCAAATTTTTCAAACTCTTTTTTCCAGTTTCCGATTAGGGATGTTGGACATACAATAAGAGTAGGTTGCAAAGAATTGTTGTTCGATTCATATAACAAGCATAAAAATGAAATCACTTGTAAGGTTTTTCCCAGCCCCATATCATCGGCAAGAACGACACCCAAACCGAAATCCGACATGTTCTTCAACCAAGTCAGACCCTTTCTCTGATATAAACGCAATTCGCCTTTGATCGACTTTGGACATTCCACATCAATAAAGTTTTCACGCTGAAGGATACGCTCGATAATGCTCCTGAAATCTTGGTCCAGCTCCACTTCATATGGCCCAAATTTCTTATCTTTAATATCTAAATAGACAGTTTTTCGTAATGCCATTGATAAGGCTTCGATTTGATTGATTGTGCCTTGCGGTTTTTGTTTAATAACATTTTTAATCGCTTCAAGGTCTTCTTTTTCTAATAAAATCCATTTCCCTTTCCACTGGATTAATCTTTGACCGGATTTAGCAATCTCTTCGAATTCCTCAATACTTATATGTTCGTCTCCGATATAAATGTTCCATTTAAATTCAAGTAAAGTATCCAATCCTACAGCAGGCCCAATGGTTGAAGAAATTTTCCTTTCGGATTTCTGTTTAGATTCAATCATGAGTTTTGTAGTAACCCGATATTTACCGGATAAATCGAACTCCTTTGGAAATTGTATATAATAGCCCGACTTCTTAAATTCATCAAGCTTTTTCATTAATTCCAAAATTTGTTCGTTTTTTAACCGAATCGTACCGATTCGATTATTTTGAGTATATTTATCCCAAAAATCGGGAAAAATATGAGAGAGATAAGAGAGCGAAAGCATAATTTCTTCAATCAATCTGGGTCGAATAAAAATCAGCGACCTATATCCCCCTTTGCTACGTATTTTATCCAACCCTTCCCAAAAGATCCTCAACGGAAGCTGCTTAGAGAAGGATTCAATTGGCACGTATTGCAAATCAATATTCCAATCATTTGAAGAGATTTGTAGATTTTGCTTAATATTTGTGGAGGAGTCAGAGCCATTTGCTTTTGCTTTCTGAAAATTGATATGAAGCCCAAGAATAAAGCAATTATGCGGATCATTGGCGCTAAGAGGATACACCCACGAATTCATTCCGGTTAAATTCACTTTATCGAAAAGATCGATATTTTCGATAGAATATCTCGGATGGATGGCACTCATTATATATTTCAAATGCCATGTTAAGTTCATTTTTTTTATGGTCTCTTCATCCTTATTTAAGGTAATTTTCATCCAATCTAATTTATCTTGAGACAGATTTTTGAATCCATGGATCTCTCGATAGGATTTCATAGCAACATATTTTTTCATTTTTTGAGATTTCCACACGATGACATTTACAACATCATCCATATATGTGGAAAATAGATATGAAGGATGCCAAAACTCTTTTGTTCTCATTTTTTTCCCGATGATTTCTAAATTGATGGGTAAATTAAATGCAGATAATGGAGCATTGTTAATAAGATAGGTGAAGCGGTTTAAATCATTGAGATCACGGATTAATAATCGCCATTTTACGAAAAATGAATCCTCATCCTTCTTTCGTTCATCGAGTTCTTTTTCCGTAGTTCCTCGCTCTGCATCATCAATTTGTTTCTTAACCGCGCGTTCAATCACAGGGTACATCTTCTTCGCTGCAATTAAATCCAAGGCGAGTTTTGTTGCATATATATATGCTTTAATGGAATCGGAGCATTTTTTTGAGGATTCGATTAATGTAAATGGAATAACAAGGTGTTCCGGCAAAATATACTTTCCGATTACATGACGGATTGTACAGAGCATTGTGGGTTTATTTTGCCTAAATCCGATCCATGTTCGCGTGAACCCCAATGTAATTTTTGCCGGTTGAAATTTTTCAATAGGCACATCCGGAAAAATGTCTTGTATGAATCTGTCAATATATGAGACATCATATTTAGCCCTAACACGAGTTGCAAGCCATAAAAATAATATTCCTTGCCCAGAATTGTACGGTTTTTCATTATCAAAACTTAAGATCACATCTGTATTCATATAAAATTCTTCGGGAATATACGTTAATTGTAATTCCCAACCTTTAATTTCCTCTGAACTGTCTTTATAACTGAAATCATCTTCAAAAAAGCGCTCATCCTCCTCATTGGACTTCTCATCCTCAACGAGAGTATCTTCTTCGCTTTTTTCTTCCATAAATCCCTTTCCCAAATTATCTCCCTCATATTGATTTTCGTCAATATCTTCATTGAGTTCAATGTTTTCACTCGATGATTTATCCGAAAGATCTTCTTGGAATTCGGGTGTTCCAAGGCCGACCGGGGATTCGTTATTGCCATTAAGCTTAGTCTCTGAAACCCCACGCGTATTGCCTTCAAAAGGGATCGATAGATTGTCCAAATTCGTGGATATTTTTACAGATTGTCCCATTATCGAGGGCTTCGTTTCTTCAGCAATATCATCATCAAAACTGAAGATTTCATTGGGCGTTTTATTCATTGATGGTTCAAGGTTTTTTAAACCAATATTTATCTCAATTGGCTTATCTTTTTGTATTATTTGAAATTCATCATCGCTTGAAGCATCCTTTCTCTTCTTAGATTGTTTTACCATCTCTTCCGAACTTTCTTTATCATATTGGATGATAAATTTTTCATCGGGTAATTCGACAGATTGGCTTTTTTCATCTTTCTGTGGAACTCTATTCATTGGTATATTAATTGTATCATTCGCTGAAATTTCTTTAACTTTCCGGGTATTTGATTGTTTAATTTTAGTTTCATTTGGTGAAAGAATAGCTTCATCAAAATGGGTTTCATTTTTCTGGCTATTAATATTAGTATCATTTTTCTGAGTCAACGAAATAATACTAAATTTCTCATTTTCATTTCTATTATCAAACTGCATTTCTTCTTTATTCGAATTTTGCTCTTCATGCATTTCTTTATGTTGGGGCTTCTTTTGCCCTGTTTCGTG
>CAZUTM010000004.1:71714-74917 GCA_964623665.1 uncultured archaeon | reverse complement strand
ACAAATCAAAATGCGCCGACCACAAATCAAAATGCGCCGACCACAAATCAAAATGCGCCGACCACAAATCAAAATGCGCCGACCACAAATCAAAATGCGCCGACCACAAATCAAAATGCGCCGACCACAAATCAAAATGTGCCGACTACAAATCAAAATGTGCCGACCACAAATCAAAATGTGCCGACCACAAATCAAAATGCGCCGACCTCAAATCAAAATGCGCCGACCTCAAATCAAAATGCGCCGAGAATCTTTGAAAATTACGCTATTTTGGAATCAAACGAATCTGCAGACCGGACTTCCGAGGTATTAATAAATGAGGAAAATGGAAACGGAAAATCCATCGATATCATACCGAGTTCGATAGAATTTGTCTGTAATCTCTGCGGAAAACAAGAAAACATAAATATCTCAAAGGAAGCAATAGGTCCGCTGAAGGAAATTCCTTATAAAATAATCTTGAAGCATGAAAATCATTCAATTAAAATTCTGATTGATTCGGATTATCGACTCATCGGGATCCACTATATGCGAAATGCTTGTGCATCGGATGAGAAAGAAAAACAATTAAAAAATTTGCCCGTTAATCGAAAATTGTTCACGGTCAAATTCGGACCTTGGACCCCTCAAGAATTAGAAGAATTGAAAACAGAAATCGAAAAAGGAACGCCCCTTCACTTGATCCAATTGAAATTGCAACGAACTATCTCGCAAATACGAGAACAAGCGGAAAAAAGGAATTGGAAAATAGAGGAAAAATACTGAAAAGCAAAAATAAGGTTGATATAAAAAATTTAAATGGAAATGAGGAAATCCCGCAGATCATCTCTACGTATTGGTTCGAGGGATTTAGATTTTTAGGTTGTTTTGGAACTTTTTATTCCGTGTTTATAGATATTTTTCGATGAAATCCAAAGACACTTTAATAAATTCATCAAGATGTGCTTTTTCAAAATCATGAGTGGCACCTTCTACAAAATGCAATTCGTGTTTTCCATCCTTTTTCATGTGATCATATGCCATTTGAGAATCCGATGGAATTACGGCTTTATCTTTTGTACCTTGAACGATAATCGAGGGCAAATCGAATTTTTGCAAAAGATTCCACGAATCCTTATTCCAAATGCTTTCAAAGAAAGATTTATCTATCAATATCGGTTTTCCCTTAGCAACCATTTTAATTGGAGTTTTTTTAATTGATAAAATGAAATTTGCCATTTTTTTTCGATTTTCACCAATAACGCGCTTCATATTGAAGGCGGGAGCCCAAAAAACGGCTACCTTCCGATTTGGAATATTCGAATACAAGCTTGTAATTCCGCCAAAGCTAAGGCCGATTGTAACTAATTTTGAATAGCCTTTTTGAAGCGCCCACTGCGCCACATCCTCGAGATCTCGAATTTGGTTATCTAAAGTGATAGGGATTCTCGTGTTTTCTCCGGAGCCGGAAAAATCAAAAAAAATCGCATCCCAACCTCTTTCAATGATTCTTTCAGCGGTTTTTTCAAAGCGACCCCATTCGTATTTATCTCCCGTAAAGCCGTGGCAAAGAATTACAAGAACATCCGATTTAGCATTTAACGCTTTTTGATAATACACAGCATGTAATTCATACGCATCGCGATTCTTAATTGTAAATTTTTCAATATGCATGCTTCTGAATTTCTCCACAACGTATATAAACTATCGCTTCAAATTATTGATAGTAAATTGAACTTTGGTGCATTCAATCATGAAGGAAACGGAAATACTGCGAATCGATGAGCGCGGAAGATTATTGATTCCCATCGTTATGCGAAAATCTCTCAATCTTGTCGAAAATTCCAACATATTAGCTACATGCGATGTTGAAAACGGCGAAATTAAACTCACACCATTGCAATTCTCAGATCAACAGAACCTCATCAAAATAAAAATTCTTATGGAAGATAAAACCGGCTCACTCGCTCACTTGGCCAAAGCATTTGCTGACAAACAAATTTCATTGGTGCACGATGAATCCATTATTCTAAAGAAAGGGTTATACGCAGAATGGACCGTCACCATTCCTATACCGGCGATTCCGCTTGAAGAACTCATCGACCATTTAAAATCAACGGGATACGCCCGCAATATCACCGTATTGGAAAAATGAGCAAGCGAATAAAAGCTATTGTTTAGCCAAATTTCGATGAGAATTTCATGAGCAGAACGCCAACCTCCACCACCAGCTCGCTTATATTTTATCAATTCTTTTTGTGGCTATGAAAGTAGCGATTTTAGGGATCGATGGATTCATGGGTCGACTCATAAGTCGAATTGCCATCGAACAAAAATTAACGGTTTGTGCGGGATATACGATTCCGGGATCGAAAAATATCGGGATGGATATCGGAACCATGCTGGGGCTCATCGAAACAGGGGTCAAAATACAAGACTCTACCGATCTAGTTTCAAAGATCAAAACAACACAGCCCGATGTGGTTATCGATTTCACGGTTGCAGAAGCCACAGAAAAAAACATACCCCCGATTTTGGAACTCGGCATACCTTCAGTCATTGGTACAACCGGCCTTTCACCACATTTTAAAGACCAGATCAAGAAGATTTGTGAATCCAAAAAAGTCTCAGTTGTTATGGCGACAAACATGGCCACCGGAGTTAATATATTCTTCGAATTATCGAGGTATCTGGCTCAAATGTTAAAGGATCAAAATTGGGATATAGAGATCATCGAAAAACACCACAATCGAAAAAAAGATTCACCATCAGGGACCGCCATCACCATCGCGGAAAAGATTGCCCAAGGTTTGGACATTATGCTCGAACAGAGCGCTGTTTACGGAAGAAATAAAGGAATGAATCCCAGAAAACCGGGATCTGCAGAAATCGGTATTCATGCCATCCGTGCGGGGGACATTGTCGGAGAACATACGGTCATTTTAGCCGGCCAAGGAGAACGAATTGAAATTACACACCGGGCGCATTCAAGGGAATGTTTCGCAAAAGGAACAATTACGGCAGCATTATTTATTGAAAAGCACGCCAATGAAGGAAAAATCTTCGATATGCAAGAGGTCTTGGGGATTTCTTCAAAGTGAGCAAAGATAACCGAACAAAATCGAACGACCGAGCGGAAGCGAACACAAGCAAAAACAACAGAAATCGACCGAGCGGAAGCGAACACAAGCAAAAACAACAGAAATCGACCGAGCGGAAGC
>CAZUTM010000004.1:56830-71614 GCA_964623665.1 uncultured archaeon | reverse complement strand
GAACACAAGCAAAAACAACAGAACATAACAAAAAAACTAAAATGCATCAAAGTCCCAACATGGAATTCCGATAACCGAGACCGACGGATGGTTTATACGCTTTAATTTCTTCTTTTTTTATTAATTCTATCAATATCGAAGCAAGATTGCCGATTTCAAAGGCCGGCTGCACGATGGAAAAATTATCGTTAATTATTAGCTTTGAATTGTTATAAAACGATTCATCATAAAGCGATTGATTAACCAAACCCAAAAATCTCACATTCAAACCAGAGATATTTTGATATAATTGGGGGTATGTATTCTTTTGCGTGATAATTTGCGAATTAGATTCGGCTTGTAAATTGTTAACAGAAATTATGGGATCTATAACTTGAAATACTGGAGATCCGGACATGCCGGCCATTGTCATGGCATCAATGATAACGCGATTCTTAAATTTATCATAATCGAGAGACGAATTAAAGACCCTTGCTATGATACCTTTTCGCATGAAAGAGAGAGGTATACCATCGCTTTTGAAAATAGCCCTCGGAAATCCGAAAAGGCAGACTTCATTGCCCACCTCCACTTCAGTTCCAAAAGATCCCGTATCTCGCCAGTAGGATAGATACGGGAACATAAGAATATCACAATTTGGGGCGGTAAAATCGAAACTCAGCGGCAAAAACCCGACACACAAATCATATTCTTTTGAATATGCCCAAAGAATCTCTTTAGGAAAATAAGAAACCCGTTTTGAAACCGGATAAGGATTGTTTTTCTTTTGTTCTTCTTTTACACCTGTTACAAAACCGCATAAATATAATTCGATATCGCCTCGTGCTTCAATGGGATCGTGCGAATCACTATCCTTAATAAAATGTGAATTGGTAGCAATAAAATTAAACCCATTATAACGAAAGAGAAAGCCGGTGGCGTATGAAGAGCCCTTCAAAAGCTGAATCGCTGAACGCTGAAGAATTGAATAAATATTCATCCCAAAGGAGGAGTGTGTGAAAAGCTTTTTATTATTTTTGATTCAAATAGTTTTGTGAGCAAATTATTAGATTTCCTCCCGCTATTTGTGCCTTGTTCCATCAGTTTTGCCGCGGATTGGCATTATTACAATTCGAAAACACCATGGACCGAGGAAATCATGAGAAACCCTTTAAAGCGCCTTGAAATGAAAAAGCGACAAATTAAAACAATGAAATTTAGATATCCGGATATTTTCAAAGAAATGCAAGAAGAAAAAGCGGAGCCCTCGTTGGGATTCGGAGTCGCCACCGTGCCCTCGTTTTTCGGCGCAAAAATCCGGTTTTCTGAAACGATGGATCCCATCGCATTGCCCATTTTTGAAGATATTCTTAATAGCGATCCGATGCATCTTAAAATCCCGGATTTGGATTCATCTATGCAATTTTTATATGAAGAAATCGAAATGCTACAAGATGCGGGGTTTAAAAAATCGCAGATAGGGCTTCCCGATATGCAAGGTCCGCTGAATATCGCAATGAGACTGATTGGAGATAATAAAATGATATCCTTGATTGCGAGACCCAACAAAGAAAAAGAGGTAAAACATATCCTTAATGTTACCAAAGAAACGTATATCCACTCGGTGAAAAAACTCAGAAAGGCATTAGGTAAACCCGAAAATGCTCACATCAGCGTGTCCGGATGCACATATTATTATATTTCTCCCAATCAATGGCTTAAATATATCAAACCAAATCTGCACGAATTAGAGACTCATTTTGGAGATCTTCGATTACACCACTGCGGAGAAGCGAATCACGAAAGAATAGACGCGTATTCGCAAATTCAATTCAGAGAAGCAGAGTTCGGATTTGGAACCGATATTCGACACGTTCGGGAAAAATTCATCCATCCGAAAATAGGCCCGGTGCACATTTCATGTCGAATTTCTCCCTACAGAATGCTCAATCAACCGGCAGAACAAATAAAAAAAGATGTGGAGTACCTTTTGGATGCCGGGAAAGGGGGACCGATGAGTATATCGGTTGTGGGCATACCTCTGAATACCTCAGATGAAAATATTTATGCCCTTTGGAACACAGTACAAAACTATAACAAAAGAAAAGCCGAGAATGAAGAATAATAACAGATCGAAAAACTTCCACCATCGCTTTTTTGAATAAATGGATTCATCCTCTCCATAATAACGTTTTTTTTTATTTTGATTTTATAAAAATGAAGTTAGAAAAAAAAATAATATTTAGGAGACACTGAAATTGCTTTAATATATTCCGCCCATAAATGCGCCAAGTCCTCCCATCGACATGATCAGGACTAAAACGATAATAAACGGAACAATTGCGGCAATAATAAGCGCGCCCAACGCTTTCAACCATGAATCGGGGGTATGTCGACTTTTCACGAAATACCATCCTAAAATGCAGCCTAAACAGGGAATCCAACCGACCAAAACGCTTAGAACAACGGTTCCCATGATTTGTCCAAAAGAATTGTAACTTCCGCCCACCACTTTAATACCGACCATTAGCATGAGAGCAGAAATCGCAATGCTTATGAGCAGAATAACGATAATCAAACCGATACCCAAACTCATTATTAAGGCAAGAATTCCTTCATCTTGATAAATCATGTTTATCGATTATAATTGGTGCTTTTTGCTTAAAAAGATTTACAATTTAGTATATATAGTGAAAACAATGTTGATAAGGAACAAATTAGATTTAGACTCCTATGAGATTTAAGCAATCCCGTTTACATTCATTATTGTTTGAATCCGAGACATTCTTCTTTTTCGTTTTTATATTCACATGAGCGACAGATTTTGTTAATTTCCCATACCCGCTTAATATTAATTGGTAACATACAAGTGTACGAAATAAATGCAGTTCCAAGCAGAATAACCCAAATTGGGTAATTTAAAGTCCAGATCGAGAAAAGAATAAATGAAAATCCAATTCCGATAAAAATTTTTGAAAGGATTTTGATCGATCGATATTTCGTCAATCCAAGGATCGATAATAAATATGAAAGCATGAAAATTAAGCCTAACCGAAAAAAATTCCATTCCGGAAGTACGCCATAATTTCTTAACACAAAGAGTAAAATGAGAGAGATGAGGCCCGCCGAATTGCCAAACAAACACCCGATGCAATATTTATATTTTCCGATTTTTATTACATGGGAATCAAATTTGTCACAAAGTGGATGATGTGCAAGAAGGAACGGCAAGTATTTTTTGAGTTTTTGTTTATAGCCCTTATCATGCTCGGTAAGTTTCGATGCGTGATTATCCATTTCTGTGTTCTCCATTGTTCTCACTTTTTCCGCGCGCTAAAGCTATTCAAATTACATTAAATTTATCGTTTTCGTTTCTTCGATAAAAATGTAAAATTTTTCAATTCGGTTGATTGATCGAAAACAATAAAAGAGCCTTGAAACCATAGATATATATATGGGGAAACCTTCGAAAATTATCTTTGCGGGATTAGATGAAGCGGGCAAGACTTCCATTATCTTTACTCTTCAAAATAATTTTTCGGGCTTGAATTGCTTAAGGCCAACCTTGGGGCTTCAGAGATGCGCATCCGAAATCAAATTTTTAGGGTTAGAATTGATTACATGGGATTTAGGTGGCCAACTTTCATATCGCTCCGACTATTTTAAGCAAAAAATGCGGGTATTTTCAAGTGTTTCCACCATGTTTTATGTTGTGGATTTAACAACCCCCCAAAGATTTGATGAATCTATTGAGTATCTTGAAAATATTTTAAAAACCTTTCAAGAGTTGAGTATTTCTCCCACGATTTTAATTTTATTGAACAAATTCGATCCGGATAAAATCGGTGACCCTGTATTAATTCAAAATTCGGAGACTTTTAAGCAGAAAGTTGAAGGAATCAAAAATGGATTCAATATTTTCTTTTACATCACTTCCATTCACGATCCGCCTATGATTATAAAAGCATTTTCAGATGGTGTGATCCGGAAGAGTCCTAAGTCGGAATTGATTAATAATATTCTCAAAAATTTTGCGAAATTGACATTTTCAAGCGCTATTGTGTTGCTGGATGAAAATTCGCTTATAATGGGTAATCACTATTCGAAAAAAGAGTATTTGGAGATGTGTGAAATCGTTTCGCCTCGATTTGCTAAAGCGATGGATTCATTAGCGAGATATGATGTGCAACCTGAGAATGTGATGGTGGATGTAACGTTTCCGGATGAGGATTGTGAAAACGGAGAACAAAAGGCCCAAATTTTTATGAGAAAATTTAAAGTCGATGAAGAAACTTTTTATTTGGTGGTGCTATCCCGGAATCCTAAAACGGTCAAATTATGCTTGGAAAGCCTTGGAGATCTTTCATTCCAGCTTAAAGAATTGATTAAGCAATTCAATGAAGGGTAAATGGATTGTCCACGAATTTCACCGAATAAATGCAAGCAACCTAAACGCTGGTTTGCAGTTATCATTCGAAAAGCAATCAAAGCGTAAATAAAAAAAGGTATAAAAAAAAATAATTTGCCGAGTTATTTTGCGGAGAGAATCCCATTTCAGATGATGGACAAAGGAAAAAATATTATCATGAAAAAAGTGTTTGGATTGATATTCCGGATTTTTATTTTTCTTCATCTACCTTTGGAAGTCGAATCAATCTCTGCATTTCTTTGAACCGACTTCGCAGAGTCACTTCTGTTATCTTAAGAGTCTGCGCAATTTGATTCTGACTTCGGGTTTCATTATGATGCTGCGCTGCTAAATAAATTGCTGCAGCAATCAATCCCTTGGGATCTTTACCCCCCACGGGATATAACCTCAGATATTTTTTAAGGATAATTTGGGCCGTTTTTTCAACGTCATTGCTTAAATCCAAAGATGTAATATATTTGGGAATAAGGATTGAAGGATCAATGTTTGGAACGCTTAAATTTAGTTCCCGGATAATCGTGCGATAGCATCTTCTTACGTCTCTCGGTTGAACGGGAGAGATATCAATGATTTCTTGAAGCGTTCTGGGAATCTTCTCCACCCTGCAGACATAATATATAATGGCCGCCACCATCGCTTTGATGGATCTTCCTCTCAAAAGGTTTGCTGCGAATGCTTTTCGGTATATCTTTGCTGCGAATTCTTTTACATGTTGTGGAATATTAAGAATGGTGCCAATTCTCTTGATTTCGGTTGTAGCGATGAGCATATTTCGTTTTGACCAACTCATTCGGGTGTTCCATTTAAAGATTCTTCTCATACGTTGTGATAAATTGGGGGTCTTAGATACATCAATAACGGTAGATAATCCAATATCCGGCATGAGGGCATTCATAGGAGATCCCTTTGTTTCTCGTTTCGCTTTTTCCTCAGCAGAAAACGATCTTCGACCGGAGAGTTCCGAGTCGATGATATGGTCAGATAATACCAAGCCGCAATTCATACAAGTGAACTCACCACGCGTAGTATCATAAAGCGGATTAGGATGACCACATTCTGGACATACGACTACACCCTCGCCCATTTCACCCCTAACTTCATTTTGATTTTGATTGTTCTCATTCAAATTCGATACATCATTCATTTTTTTTCCCCCCTTATTTGATTCAAAAAATTAAAAAACTGAACATTGATTAATGTGATATTGGTATAACATGCGGATGATTCGTGCAATGGAAATTGAACTTCATTTGACATCATTGAATAATTTTTCTATAAAAATCATCCGCTAACAGTGAATTGAAGATTTCGTTGTCAAACGGATACTAACTCGCATAACAATAGGTATTTGGCCTATTTAAACTTTTGGTATGGAGATCTAGCCCTTTTTTGCATTTACACAAATAATCTATAAACGCAGCTAAAATATAGACAGCAAAATGAGTTCGAATTTATTTATCACTGATTTAAAGAAATACAATTGAAAATTGAAACAAAACAAAAAAATTAAAAGAATATCTCATTGATTGGTCGGAGAAGGATGCTCTTTCGGACCTTCTGGAGGCGGATTCTTTTGTAACAACAGATTAAAGAGATCCGTCGCGGTTAACGCGTATGGTTGCAAATTAGGAAGTGCTTGTTTTATTCGGGTAAACAAATCGGCATAATATTCGGCCCGATCCTTCATTTTCAACATTTCGGACCGGCTTTGCTGACGCACAAACATCACAGGGTTGCCCTTTAAAACCGCACGACTCTGGATGTTCATCCCGGCAAGCACCACGCTATTCGGCAACACCAATACACCCTCCTCGAAATTCGTGTCCTCCCAAATCGTACAATTCTCGCCTATCATACAATAATCAAATAAAAACGAAGCAAACAAAATGGAGCCCCGTTCGATAATATTATAGTTCCCAATGTGAATCGACTTCTTTTCCACACGTGTTACCATCACGACTCCATCGAAAATTACGGAATTTGAACCGATAATTATTGGGGCCGCCTCCGCTCGCAATATCGCACCGGGCCATACCACGGAATTGGGCCCAATTTCGACCTCACCTATTAAATACGCATTTGGACTCACATAAGCGCTCTCATGAATAATCGCTTGCTTTCCTTGAATAGGAATTATTGGCATGATTTATAATCAATCAATTGCATTGATAAACATTTTCATGCTTTGAAGAGAATGATTCACTTTATAAAACGCTGAAAAGAACACCAGAAAAAGGTCTTTTTCCCGTGCCACCGACAAGATTATATGCGGGATTGCCCGACGGCCTTCATGATTTTTTTTAAAATTTATAGAACCCCATCATGAATGATGATTAATCAAGAATAGCATCAAAACCTTCGAAAAAACTAAATATTGCAGATCTGGGTTTAATTCTCAATAATATTTGCAATCAAAAACAAGAAAACAAATAAAGAAATTAAAAATTGGGTCAATAGCACCCTATTTTTCTGTAGTAATGATTTCCAAAATCATTTTAACAACATCATCATTATATTTCTTCATATCCGGAGACTCAATGGCCATTGTGCGATAAAATTTCTTCACTGAAATCTTTTTGCTCTCGAAATATTCAATGATTTCTCCCTCATAATTTTTTATTCTTTCTTCCATATTCGGGTCATTTTTTATCAAATCAATTTTATTAAAACACACATTAATTGATCTCGGAAAGAAGCGGATTTCTTTGAAGAATTCAAATTGACTTTTAATGGGTCTATCAAGTGCAAATATTGCGATAACGCTTTTAACGATTCGGCTCACGGTGATAATACCCATTTTCACGACATTTCGATCAATATGGCCCCCGGGTGCAAAAATTGAATGGTTCCCGCCGGTTTTGGAATCGCTAAACGTTAATCGGTTCGGAGTAATTGTAATTGTCACCGGCTTTCCGTTTTCAATTACAACATTTGTCTCACCTTTAAAATCCATTTCAAGAATTTTACACGTGATTCCGCTGTCTACTTGTTGAATTTTGTTCTCTTCAATATATTTTTTAAACAATAATAAGATTGCCGTCTTTCCGACATTTTCTGCTCCCAGGACTCCAATATACACCATTTTTTTCACCGGTTTTTCTACAAATAATATAGGCAAAAGTGAACTTTTAAAGCTTGATATTACAAAATTTCTCAAGTTTCAAAAAGCTTTTTTAATTTTGATTGATCCCAGATTGTAGAAAATTTCTCCGAAGATGACTCTCGTATCTTCAATTATATGGTTTGTTGGCCTTTTTCAATAGAGAATAAATGAGGAAATGTGAAATTATACCGAATTATAAACTATTATATATGAAAAGTGAAAAAATGACGAAAGAGTTAATCAATTGAATCCTTCTTTAATCATACAGAAATGTTGTAAAAATTCATCATGTCATATATTTTTCAAGTAATAGAAGAATCGGATCCAGCAGTACAAGGTCATTATTGTGAGATAAATTCAAGTAACCTTGTGTAAAATGCTCATAGATTCGGTCAATGAACTTAGATTTGTACTTTGCATAGTTTGCTTCGATGAGAATTTTTAGAAGAGCAAGCCATTTATTGGTGATTTGTGTTATTTCGCTTTCGGTTAAAGCATCCGCGTAACAAGAATCTTTTGTGATTTTCGCGTCATCGCCGGTTAGGTCAAATTTGTGTGTGATTGCGGGATCATTTAATTCGCTCAGCGCGTTTTTCATGAGTTCAAGCGTTTTTTTCTTGTTTCCTAAATCCGTAATTATTTGAAGAATCTCAGAAATTAAATCCATGACGATATAAATTCTTCTATTATTCTCTTCTATTAAATTGATATAATTCTTCTCGAACATCTCTTTGGCAAAATTGAGCGTGTTATTTCCGTATTTCTTTTCTAACTCCTTGATTCTTACCGCGCAATCGAGATCTTGGATAATCGTGGCAAGATTGATGGATGGATATTTAGCTTTGAAATATTTATAATCTTCAGATTGTGCGTTTAAGAGTTTTGAAATTGAAGCGTTAGAGTGGACATAATCGCGTTCTTCCAACATATTTTCAAAAGTTAAAACCCCATCATAATACCCGGCGTTTAGGATTGTATAAAGCATCTCTTTCTGCAAAGCAATCTTCTCGAGTAAAGATCTCACATCAATTTTTGCTGATTCGGAAAAGATTTTTGGATAATGAGTCAAATACTCTTTATATTTCGCATGATTGTTATTGAATACAACAATCCAATCTTCTGAAATCGGAATTCGATAGATTGCCCGGATTAATGCGTGTCTTGTATCCCAAAATTCTTCGGGATCTCTTACCAATGCCGAATCAACGGAATGTTTACTTTCAAACTCGCTTAAAATCTTTTGAATTTTATCACCAATGTTTGAAATATTCGCGTCGGCTATACATGTTAAAATTATTTTTTCCGTTTTGAAAAGAGAAATGATGGATTTTCCGGTATCGATTGAAAATTGCTTGGAACTGCTCCGAAACAATTGGGTAGAAAAACCATCGATTGCGCTGAGAAATCCTGAAAGTAAAGACTCGTCAACCACCATTTGTTGATTAGAAAAATCAAATAAAACGATTGGAGATCCTGCTTGAGTGAATATTATTATTTTATCAACATTTACCATGATCTTCACCTTTGAACAGAAAAAAAATAGTACACTTTTTATTTTAGGATTTTTTTAAACCAGGAGGTCTTCTTCTTTTTCTTTTCCAAGAGTTCCTCGGGGACCGGAATATTGTGTTGTCGAGCCAATACAATGGCCGTCATTTTCGCGGGAAGATTTTTGCTCCCATAATTTATTAACAATCTCTGGACCAAATTATTTCTATCTCCCTCATCCATCCATTCAATCCGATTGTCATCAAGGAGCCCGATGCCCGAATCATAACAGATTTTCGCCATCTCATCTCGGCCGTAAAGTCCAATTCCGCGGGTCACCATTACGGATACAAAATCTTTAAGTCTTGATTCTTCTACAGCCATTTTCCCACCTCGAATTCGGTTAATGCTTTCACGTATTTCGGAATATCTTTTCTGATTACAGACCCGTGTTGAGGGCATATCATCTCGATCGGAAGATTTTTGACCTTATTGATAAACGACATCACACAATCTCGGTGCGGGATATACGGCTCGTGAAAGATCTTCATGGCTTGGATATAATCCTCGGCTTCGTCGGCAAATAACGTCCATTTTGAAGTAAATGCGCCAAAGATATCGGAGGAGAACAGCGTTTTGGTTTTCTCATCATAGCTAACATGTGCACCGGGAAAATGGAGATAGGGAGAAGTTATAAACATGATCTTGCGGCCGTTATCTATCTCCATAACATCACCATCTTCTACGGTCGTTATATCGGTATAAATTCCGTAGTATGGTATCAACAACGAAGTTCTCATGGTGGAAATCAATTCAAAATTATTCACACCCAAAATCTCCTCAAATAGCGGCACAGAGGCAACCAAATCGGGATCTTGATGGTGAACCACAATATGGGTGATTTTATTCAAAGGAACGACGGATTCAATCTTCTTTTTAATAATTAAAAAATGATCTTCACGACGGGAACCCGGGTCGAATAACACTACGGAATCTCCTTCAACCAAGAGATAAGGATTGTTAGAAAAGCCCGCCTTATCGTCTCCGAACCCCACATAATAAATTCCATCATTTATTTTATCGGCTTTGAATTCGCTCATTAAATGCACCTACAATTATAACGAATAAGTAAATATTTGAACTCTTTGCTTTAGATCGTTTCGTACTTCGAGACACGAACTTTTCGATAAATAGGTAGAAATCGGCTATTCGATAAAGCCGAATAAGAGGAATGAAAAAAAGCATCCAAACAAATATTTTTGGGTTATGCCGAAACTGTGGTTTTGCGATCCAATTCTTTGCTCGCTCGGGAATTCAAAGAGACACCAACGGTCCAAAACACGATTCCGGAGATTGTGTAGAAAAACGCAATCATGGTTTGCTCGAACGGTACGACTACAAGGGCCAGCGTGAACATCCAAATAAAGCCGGAAATAATGATTATCGTTCCAATAATGAACGAATTAGCCGAAAAGAACTTTTTCCAATTCATTTTAGGCGTTCCTCCTTCTTTATTGGCAATGCTTAAACGAAAAAACCGAATAAGTATCGTCGTTTGATAAAAAGAAACATGTAAATTTAAATTTTTAGAGCCACAGATCAATCATTTTTTCATAATGAGTTGTGAGACAAGCCAGCGAAATCCTTCTTCGATTCCTTCGCCGGTGACTGAACTAGTTGGTTGTAGCTTGAAATTGAGTTTAATTTTATCGAGTTTATAGTCGCTCACGATTTTTTTCATATCGAAATTGGGATTTAAGTCCATTTTATTTGCACAGATGAGGATCGGTGTATTTTTATCGATAACATGGTGCTTTTTAGCACCTACCTTCTCTTGGATCATCTTTTCAAATTCAGATTTTGATTCTTTCCATGTGTTCTTGTCATTTACTGCGGAGATATCAATAACCCAGATGATGGCGTCCGGTAACCTGGGAAGATTCCACCAATTGACGCGGAGTTTTTCTTGACCTCCAACATCATATGCATTGAACTTGTAGGAATCCACCACCAATTCCATGATTTCGGTGCTGATGGTGGGCTTGGAATTCGATAGAAACTTTTTATTTTTCAAATAATTGAGGATACATGATTTTCCGACTTTGGAGATTCCTAGCGTGAGAAATAACCCCGATTTTGAGTTCTCCGCTTTTTCTACGAGTTTACCATAATATTCCTTAATTTTCTGGCCTACATATTCAAATTTCGGCTTTGATTCCGGGTCTTTGAATTTCGGCGAATTAAGATAAAACGCTTTGAACATGGATTTATCTGCTTTTAATTCTTCAGAAAGCTGTTCTAATAGCGGTTTGAATATAATGGGTCGCACTGTTTGGTCGTGGACTATCGAAAGCATCAAACTTTCAACCCCACCTCTTGCCCATTGAGATGGAATTTCAAAGATATAATTATATGTTTGCATCTTCGTATTTGAAATGTTATATTCAAAAAAGGTCTCTTCCGTGTAGCTATCCATCAATTTCGCAATTGAATCGCTGATAGTATTGTCCGGTAATTTTGGTATAGCGAATAATAGGGAAGGTCCAATAATAGAATCAAAATAGGAAAGCAAAAGATGCATAATCAATATTATTCGATTGGGAATTTGAATTTTACGCTTTAAGCGATTTTTATTATTAAAACCGTGCAAAAAATCTATGGAGTGGAGCTTCCGGAGGGATTTGAACCCTCGACCGTCTGATTACGAATCAGACGCTATCTGCGTTGGGAGTTCATAAGCGAACCTCTATAACCGCTAAGCCACGGAAGCATTTGATTTCGGCTATACCAAAAAAAGCATTCAGCCATTTAAAATTTGTTGATTGGCTTTGGAATGATGTGGTGTTGAGAGAATCTGAAAGTTTATTTTTCTGTTTTCTTTTTATCCAAGCATGAATCGTTCAATCTCGGATGTCGGAGAAGATGGCTTAATTGAGTATATTTTCAAAGCGATACATGAAACACAGTACGATGATGCAATAACCGAAGATCTGAACGATATTCCTCGGGACTTTCTTTTGGTGTGTAACTCGGATATGTTGGTATCCACAACCGATATTCCCGAACAAATGAATTTAATTCAAGCGGGTCGCAAAGCAATAATAATGGCGGTGAGCGATCTTCTTGTTAAAGGAGTACAACCTTCGTGGGCTACCGTGGCGCTTGGGCTTCCGAGCGATCTGCCTTTTGATGGGGAATACGGCTTTATCGGATTGATAGAAGGATTATTTGAAGGTTGTAAAGAATATGGGGTAAGATATCGTGGAGGCGATCTCAATACCACAAAAGAGATAATTATTTCGATTACCGTATCGGGGTATATTCATCCTGACCATTATATCTCAAGAAGCGGGGCTAAACCGGGAGATGATGTATATGTTAACGGTATTTTCGGATATACAGGCGTCGGATTGGCCATATTGCTTCAAAATAATATAAAAACTGAAACCATTTCCAAGGATTTCATCAACCAATCGATTGACTCGGTGTTAAACGCACATGTTTCGGGTAAAGAAGCCCGCTATTTAAGCCAGCAAAGATATGCATCTGCTTCATGTGATAGTTCGGATGGACTGCACAGAACTCTGCAAGCAATCGCAAAAGCATCCGGTGTTGGATTCAAAATAGAGTTGGATGCATTCATCACCCCTGAACTCATTGCATTTTCTGAACTGAATTCCATTCCTATAGAACGATTAATAGTAGGAGCGGGCGAAGAATGGATTCATGTATTCTGTGTGAACAAAGATTTTTCGATAAAACATCAATCCGAAATTGGATTACCCCGCGGTAATAGGATTTCTACTATCATAGATGATACTGAATTTTCGCTTATTAAAATCGGTATTTGTACAGATGAGATAGGCGTTATTCACTATTTCTATAAAGGCAAGGAATTAAAAATACGACAGAATTCTCTTGGTTATATTCATTTTCACTGAGATCAAAGATAAAACTCTATTCCTTTCAGCCAGCGGTGAAGCATTGGCGAATGGATCATTTTTAATATTTTGAGGTTGAGATTTATTTAGTGAATTAAATTAATTAGGGGAAAAATGAATGTCAGAAGGTCAGACTCAATGGTTGAGATTGCCATGTGTGAATTGCGGGACCGAGATCCCGGAACTTATTCAAGGTTCGACCGTAAAATGTTTCCAATGTGGAACGGTGAACGGCTTTCTCGAAGCAAAAAACCTTTTAGATGAAAGTTGTGCGGAAATTTTCGGAACGACCTTGAGTATTGACTTCATCGAAGATCCAAATCAACGTATTCAAACCCGAGCGATGCGGGAAAACACCTTGGGAGTATTATTTTCAAATTTAGAATCGGAACATCTCGATAAAATGGGAAAAATTGCAGTGGTAGCTAC
Source organism: uncultured archaeon (assembly GCA_964623665.1). GTDB lineage: Archaea > Asgardarchaeota > Lokiarchaeia > Sigyniarchaeales > Promethearchaeaceae > CAZUTM01. Next base: position 58,245 of record CAZUTM010000004.1, on the reverse strand, counting down.
CCCGTTGGAAAAGTATCCGATTACCGATACTGAAATTATCACGCTTTGCAGAAGATATAATCTTATCGCTGTGCTTGTGAAAAATTATGTAATGCCGCTTGCTCTGACTCAAGATGAAATTCGTAATGCTTCGATGATTTACAATTTTTGTGCATGCCGTGGTTTTATGCTTCTGGGGTCCTATCATACGCTTAAAGCCGCGATATGCGCGGATAACCAAATTGCATGGTCGCTTTATACAACAGCCTCCCGAAACTTTATGAAAATGGTTGATGTTTCAAAACAAGCGCAAGCGGATGGTATCGATGATGATCGTTTCGTTACATTCAAGACACTTGGGCAAGCGTATGCAAGTTATGCAGAAGGGTTGAGTTTCATTTCTAAAGGGAATCCGGAATGGGCTAAAAAGCAATTTGATACGGTTCGAACTTTGTTAAACGAAATTCTGAGACAAGGGTCGGATCCCAGAGCAAAGATTGACCATGCTCAAGCAGGTATGATTGTTGCGCTTCAACCTTCTATTGAAACAATTTTTAAAGAGATGAATGAGGGTTCGATGCTTCGCGAGACCATTAAGATTCGCAGTCTCCCAATTGATCAATCGGAAAAGATCATAACCGTAATGAAAGAAACACGTGAGGCGGTTGAGAGAAACGAGAAAAGGTTCATGGGAATCGCGGATTTCTTCTTAAAATTGAACTTCAACCAAGAATTAGAATATCTAAAAGAATATAAAGAGACATTCACGAAATTCAACGTTGAACTTAAAGATAAATACGATAAAGTGTTAATCAGTATCGTAGACAGTCTTATAAACGATTATCGTTTCAGAATCCGTGAAGTGGAAAAACGTATGAAGATTATCGCTCAAGCGGCCAAATTACCAGGTGAAACGACCAAAGAAGAAATTAAAGAACAGCGAAATGAACTTGATATGATGGAGAGAACTTTGGAACCAACACTTACAACTTTATTCAGTTTAGGCTATAAAGAGATTAAAGGCGAAGACTATATTAAGAGAATCCAGCCTTTGTTGAAGGAATCCCATGAGAAGTTCGATAATGCGGTTCGTGAAGCAATTTTAGAATTAATTTCCGATTTCAAACTGTCCGGATTCGATATATCCGATGCCTTGAGTTCGATGATCGTTTCAGCGAAATTGGATTCCGGTATCGCGCAGCAATTTCAAGATGCAAGACAAGAATTAGATTCACTTAATTTTGCAATTGCAGAAATTGTAGATCTTTCCTATAGCATCGAACGTGCAGAATTCTCTGAACACATTACAACCGCCATGGCCGAACAACATGATAAATTCGATCAATTGGTTATTCGTGCCATCTATGCACTCATTCAAGATTACCGGGCGAAAAACCAAGCCATCGTATTGGGTATGGAGCCGGTTATCAACGCCG